>JAAYLR010000020.1 GCA_012521815.1 Acidobacteriota bacterium | reverse complement strand
GGGCAACGAGCGGCGCCTGACCATCCTCGGCCCCTGGGACAGCCGGCCGGAGGAGGGGATCGTCTCCTACGAGTCGGACCTCGCGAAGCGGCTGCTCGGCGGCACGGTGGGCTCCGTGGTCCCGGTGGGCGAAAGCGAGCTCACGATCATCGGCATCGCCCCCTATCGGTGACGACGCCGGCGCCGCGCGGCGCGCGCGGGCAAGCCGGCGTGGCCGGGCTCAACGCGCGGTACGCGCGGGCGGCGACAGCGTCGCCGAGTCGGCTTCGTCGTAGTAGTCGAGCAGCGCCGCCACCACCGCCGCCGCCACCCGCTGCCGGAACTCCTGCGTCCGCAGCAGCTGGCGGTCCTCCACGTTCGAGAGGTTGCAGACCTCGAGGAGGATCCGGGCCGGTACTTCGTTGTAGCGGAGCACCGCCGGCACCCAGGCGCGCCGGTTGCGAATGATCGTCTCGCGCACCGGCTTGAACGGATGGACGGCGAGTCCCGAGCTGCGGAACGCGGCGATGAGCCGCTCGCCGAGCTGACGCGAGAGCCCCTCGGCCCGGACCCGCTCGCGGTGAGAGAAGCGGACCACCTTCGCCTCCTTCACCTCGCGCCGCGAAGCGTAGACCTCGTCCGTCTTGGCCAGCGTTCCCGTCACCTTCTCGGCGGCGGGGATGTAGACCGTCCCGCCCCGGACCATCGGGTGGAGAGAGTCGGCGTGGATGGAGACGAAGACGACCTTCTCGGCATTCTTCTCGTCGCGCGGCGCCGCGGCGGTCGCGAGCGCCTGCCGGTAGAGGCTGTTGGCGAGGAACCAGCGCAGATGCACTCCGACCGTCGAATCGACGATCGGATAGGGAGGGGTGGTGAGCACCTGATGGCCGCGCGAGGTCGGCAGCACGTCGGCGTCGTGGATCACGTACTCCCGGCCGTCGCGGGTGGTGGTGTGCACGGTGGCGAGGGTTCGCTCGCCGAGCAGCCGGCGCACGCGGAGCATGACGTCGTAGACGTAGACGCTCTCCCAGGTGCCGGCGACGAGCGCACCGACGTCGGCCCCGCCATGACCGGCGTCGAGGATGACCGTGATGCCGGCGAGCGCCCGCGCCGTCACCTCGTTGCGATACTTGGCGGTCTCCGAGAGCTGGCTCTCGTACTCCTGCCGCCGGGGATCGTCGGCGGGCAGGAACTCCGGCAGCAGCAGATCGAGCGGCACCTTCACGGGATAGCCCACGGGGATGTCGGTGACGTCCGTGATGCCGCTGCGGGCGGCGATCTCTCCGGCGAGCCCGATCACGTCCTCGGCATGGAGGCGGCCAGTGAACCGCACGACGACCGCCGAGTAGAGGGCTTCTCCCTGCCGCAGGCGGTAGATGGCGAACCGGCCCGCGGCATCCTCGCCGTATTCGAGCGCGAAGGCGCCGTTCTCTTCGGGCGGCCGCGCCGGCGCCGGCACGGCGGCGGGCAGGATGGCGCGGAAGGTGGGGCGCAGCAGCGCGGCCGGGATCTTCACCGGGGTATCCGGGGCGAGCGGCCCCGGTGCTAGGCCGTTCGCGACGCGGATCGCGGCCGCCTGCTTCGCGCCGCCCGTGAACCATTCGGCGATCTTCTCGAGCGGCGCGGTATGACGGCGGCCGAGGTCGATCGCGACATGGCGCCAGCCGTCCGGTTCGGCGCGATCCGCGGGGAAGAGCTCCCGGATCACCTGGCTCTGGAGCTCGGGGCGCAACAGCCCGAAGGGGACGTTGTAGCGGATGCCGGCGAGCAGACGGCGCGAGCCCCGATTGGCCTTCGCGAGCTCCGGAATCACCGCCGTCGTGCCGCAGAGCCGCCGGGCGAACGCCGCGAGCCCCTCGCCACGCTCGGGCAGGACCTCCAGGCGGATCTCGCCCTGCTCCGTGACCACCGCCGTCTGTCCGCGATCCACCACCGCGCGCACGACGGCCTCCGCCGCCGCCGCCCCGGCGAGCAGCAGCCAGAGGGCGGCGAGTCCGAGACCCCGGCGCCGAACGGCCCGCGGACGGCGGCCGGGGCTGCCGGAGCTGCTCATCGGCAGGGCGATCCGCCGGAGATCACGCCCGCGCCGGGAGTCCGGCGCCGGCGGCCACTTCGCATTCCCTCCGGGAGAGGCAGGACGGACGAGGGGTGGGAGCGTGGCGAAGTCATGACGGCTGGTTGCCGGCGATCTTAGCCTGCTCCCCCGGCGCCGCCAACCGGCACCGGTGGATCGAGCCGCGAGAACGCCGGTACCGGCTCCCGCAGCTCCCGGCAGCGGAGGAAACGGATCCGCCTCACGAGCCGCCCGCCGGATTCGATCAGCAGCGGCTCCTCCTCGCTCACCGAAGCGAACAGGGCATGGAGTCGCCCGTCGAACCGGCGCTCGGTGGTGACGAACAGCATCTCCTTGCCAAGCAGCTCCTCGGGCGAGTACCAGTAGAGCGACGCCAGCCCGTGCTTCCCCCCGCCGACGTGCGCCAGCCGGGTATCGAGGTGGCCCCGCGACAGGAAGGCGAGGAGGTGGACGAGGGAGTAGCTCTCCGAGCTCACCAGCTCTCCCGGCCGCCGGCGGGCTTCCACCTCGGCGAGGATCCGCTCGTTGCCCACCAGCGCCGTCAGTTTCCTGGTGGAGATGTGGCGGGGACGGCCACGGTACGACCACTCCCAGCCGAGCAGGGGTTCCGGAACGAGGGCGATCGTGATCGCCGCCGCGGAAAGCAACAGGCCGGTGGCGGCACCGAGGGCGATCAGCGTTCGCCGGCCGCGGAAGGCGGTCAGACCGAGCCCGACCGCGCCGAGGGCCAGGCCGGCCCCTCCCCAGTGCGCGCCCACCCGCGTGCGGACGGCCACCAGCGCGAAGAAGACGAGCGGCGAGAGCGCCGCGAGCAGCAACGACCGCCAGGCCGGATCTCCCTCGCGCCAGCGTCTCCAGCCGGCGATCAGCATCCCCGCGAAGAGGAACGGCGTGGCCAGCAGGAGGTTCGCGGCGGTGAACTCGCCGAGGAAGAGGAGGGTGAACGGGCCGCTGCCGTGGCGCTCCACGAGCTGGAAGCGGAGGTTGTCGAAATCGTGCGCGAACGCCCAGATCCAGACCGGCGACGTCAGCAGGGCGGCCAGGGCGCCTGCCAGCCAGGGGTGGGG
>JAAYLR010000211.1 GCA_012521815.1 Acidobacteriota bacterium | reverse complement strand
CTGCCACCGCGACGAGCTGCTCGGCAAGCTGCGACTGCTGCCGCCGGGCGACCGCGACGAGCTCGTCGCGGCCTCCGGAGAGATCGTGGCGGAGTGCGCCTTCTGCGGTCAGCTCTACCGCTTCGCGGCCACCGAGCTCGCCCCCGGCTGATCGTCTCCGGCCGTCCGCCTCCGCGCTCCGGGCGCGGGGCCCGGCGCTGGTAGAGTGAACATTTGCGAGGAAGCGATGGGACACTTCTACGTCACCACCCCGATCTACTACGTCAACGATCTGCCGCACATCGGCCACATCTTCTCCACCGTGGTCGCCGACACCGTGGCCCGCTACCGCCGGCTCGCCGGGGACGAGGTCTTCTTCCTCACCGGCACCGACGAGCACGGGCAGAACATCGAACGCGCCGCCGCCCAGCAGGGGGTGCGCCCGATCGAGCTCGCCGACCGCGTCGTGTCGCGCTACCACGACCTCTGGCGGCGCTTCGGGATGAGCCACGACGGCTTCATCCGCACCACCGAGCCGCGTCACCGGCGGGGGGTCGAGGAGCTGATCCGGCGGATCGAAGACGCCGGCGATCTCTACGTCGCCCCCCACGAGGGCTGGTACTGCGCCTCGTGCGAGACCTTCTTCACCGAGAAGGAGCTCGCGATGCCGGGGCATCGCTGCCCGACGCACGACCGGCCGGCGGAGTGGAAGTCCGAGCAGAACCTCTTCTTCCGCCTCTCGCGCTACGAGAAGCCGCTGCTCGAGTGGATCGACAGCCACCCCGGCTTCATCCGCCCCGAGACGCGGCGCAACGAGGTGCGTGCCTTCGTCGCTCAGGGGCTGCGCGATCTCTCGGTGTCGCGGGCGGGCCTCGGCTGGGGAATCCCCTTCCCCGGGCACCCCGGCCAGACCGTCTACGTCTGGCTCGACGCGCTCGCGAACTACCTCTCGGCGCTCGGCTTCGGCGCTCCGGGCGAGGACGGCCCGTACCGCACCTTCTGGGAGGGCGACGGCGAGCGCCTGCACCTGATCGGCAAGGACATCATCCGCCACCACTGCGTCTACTGGCCCGCCTTCCTGCTCTCGGCCGGGCTGCCGCTGCCGACCTCGATCTGGGCGCACGGCTGGTGGCTGCGCGACCAGAAGAAGATGTCGAAGTCGGTCGGCAACGTGGTCCGGCCCGATGACCTGATCGAGCGGTTCGGGCCCGACGTGCTGCGCTACTTCCTGCTCCGCGAGATGGTCTTCGGGCAGGACGCGAGCTTCTCCGACGAAGGGTTCGTCGACCGGTACAACAGCGATCTCGCCAACGATCTCGGCAACACCGCGAGCCGGGTCGCGACCCTCGCGCGGCAGGCGTTCGGCGGCGCCACGCCGCCGGAGCCGTGCGACGACAACCCGGTGCGCACCGTCGCGCTCGCGGTGATCGCCGAGTACCGTGAGGCGATGGCCGAGCTCGCCTTCCAGGACGCCCTGCGCGCCCTCTGGCGGCTGCTCGCGGAGGCGAATCAGTACCTCGTGGCGCGGGAGCCGTGGAAGCTGATCCGCTCCGAAGGGCCGAGCCCCCGCCTGTCGCGGATCCTCTGGAACGGGCTCGAGGCGGTGCGGCTGGTGGCCACCGGCCTCCTGCCGGTGATGCCCGAAACCGCCGCGCGGGTGCTCGCCGCGGTCGGCTCGCCGGTGCCCGCGAGTCTCGACGCGCTCGCCTGGGGCGGGACGCCGAACGGCGTGCCGCTGCCCGAGCCGCAGCCGCTCTTCCCCCGCATCGACAAGGAGAAGTTCATGGCCGAGATCGCCGCGCCGGCGCCCGCCGCGAGCCCGGCGCCACCGGCGGCCGCTCCTGTGCCGGCAGCGCCGGTCCCGGCAGCGGTGGCTCCGACAGCGGCGGCTCCGGCAGCCGCGCGGATCGACATCCAGCGGTTCATGGAGGTCGAGCTGCGGATGGGACGGGTGCTCACCTGCGAGGCGGTGCCGAAGTCGTCGAAGCTGCTGCGCTTCAGCGTCGACATCGGCGAGGCGGCACCGCGGCAGATCCTCGCCGGCATCGCCCGGGAGTACCGGCCCGAGGAGCTCGTCGGCGCCGAGGTGGTGGTGGTCGCCAACCTCGAACCCGCGAAGCTGATGGGGCTCGAATCGCAGGGGATGCTGCTCGCCGCGACCGATCCGGAAGGGCGTCCGATCCTGCTGCGTCCTCACAAGCCGGGGGCGGTCCCCGGCTCGCGCGTGCGGTGAGCGTCTCCGGACTCGTCGACTCCCACTGCCACCTGCAGACGTTCGGCGGCGAGGAGATCGCGGCGGTGCTCGACCGCGCCCGCGCGCGGGGGGTGACCGGTTTCCTCGCGCCCGCCTCCCGGCTCGACGAGGCCGAGGAGCTGCTCGCCCTCGCCGAACGCGAACCGGGCGTCTGGTGCGCCCTCGGCGTGCATCCGCACGAGGCGGCGAGCTGGCAGCCGGGCGACGAGCGGCGCCTCGCGGCGCTCCTCGCGCATCCGCGGGCGGTCGCGGTGGGGGAGTGCGGCCTCGACTTCCACTACGACCACGCCCCGCGCCCGGTGCAGGAGGCGGTCTTCCGCACCCAGTGCGAGCTCGCGATCGACCTCGGCCTGCCGGTGATCGTGCACAACCGGGAATCGGACGACCGGCTCCTCGCGCTCCTCGCCGAGCCGGCGCTCGCCCCGCTCGCCGCCGATCTCCACAGCTTCGCCGGCGGCGCCGCGATGGCGCGGCGGCTGCGCGACCGGCCGTTCGTCTTCGGGGTCTCGGGAATGGTGACCTTCAAGAAGGCCGAGAACGTCCGCGAGGCGCTGCCGCTCTTCGGCGCGGACCAGCTCCTCGTCGAGACCGACAGCCCCTACCT
>JAAYLR010000210.1 GCA_012521815.1 Acidobacteriota bacterium | reverse complement strand
TACGACGGGCTGCTGCGGCAGCTGGCCGCGACCCTCGTGCGGGCGGCGCCCCAGGTGCTCAAGGAGCAGGATCTGATCTGCATCGCGGGCGTGCGCAGCGACGAGTTCCTCATCTTCCTCGGGGCGCCGGTCGGCCCCGGGCAGATCCAGCATCGGCTCGATCGGGCCCGTGACCGCCTGCTCGCGAAGCTCGCCGAAGAGCTCTGGGTGCAGTTCGACTCGGAGCGGCCGCGAGGTCTCGGGATCCACAGCGCGACGGTGCCGATCCGTCACGAACCGACGGCCCGCATCGAGCGGGCGATCTACAAGGCGGTCGACGAGGCGCGGGCCATCTGTCGCCGGGAGCGCGATCAGCAGCACACGCTGCGCCTCAACGAGCTGCGCCGCATCCTCGCCATCGACGGGATCTTCGTCCGCTATCAGCCGATCGTCGCGCTCGCCGACGGCGGCGTGCACGGTTTCGAGGCGCTCTCGGCCGGCCCCGGCGGCGACCTCTTCGAGAGCCCGGAGATGCTCTTCAGCTTCGCCGAGGAGACCGATCAGATCGTCGAGCTCGAGCGGCTCTGCCGGACGACGGCGATCCGGGGCGCGGGGGTGCTCGGCAGCGAACGGAAGCTCTTCCTCAACACCTCGGCCCGCGGGCTCTGCGATCCCGACCTCCTCGGTCCGGAGCAGCGTGAGTTGCTCGCATCCGTCGGCCTCGCCCCGGAGAACCTCGTCGTCGAGGTCACCGAGCGGGTGGCGATCGCCGGCAACCGGGAGGTGCTGGCGGCGGTGGAGAGGTTGCGCACGGATGGCGTGCAGTTCGCGGTCGACGACGTCGGGGCCGGCTACGCGTCGCTGCAGGCGGTGGCCGAGGTCGAACCGCAGTACCTGAAGTTCGATCTCTCGCTGGTGCGCGACATCCATCAGAGCCGGATCAAGCAGGGCCTCCTCGAAAGCCTCGCCAACCTCGCGACGAAGATCGATTCCCGCATCATCGCGGAGGGCGTCGAGCGCGTGGAGGAGTACCACACGCTGCGCGAGCTCGGCGTGCCGCTCGCCCAGGGCTTCCTCTTCGCCGCGCCGCAGCCGGAGATGCTCTTCGACCTCCGCATGCCGGAGTGAGCGCCCCGGCCAGCGTTCGTGTCCGCCCGTTCGCGGGGCATCTCTGGACTCTCTCCGGCCAGTTGCGGGCGGCGCTCGCGCCGCCGCCGGTCCCCGCCGCGCGGCCGTGGACTACGCTGCTCGAGGACCCCGTGGCCGGGCGCGTGCGCCTCGGTGGCCTCCTCGGCGGCCCTCCCGAGGCGGACCGGCTGCTGCTGCTCGTGCACGGCCTCGGCGGCTCCGTGGCGAGCCCGTACCTGCGCACCGCCGCCCGGGCCGCGGCCGCGGCGGGGTTCGCGACCCTGCGCCTCGATCTGCGCGGCGCGGACCGGAGAGGGGAGGACTACCACCACGCCGGCCTCACGGCCGATCTCGAAGCGGCGCTCGCCAGCCCCGTGGTGGCGCGTTTCGAGCGGCTCTCCATGCTCGGCTACTCGCTCGGCGGGCACCTCGTGCTGCGCTACCTCACCGAGGCGCCCGACCCCCGGGTGCGGGCCGGCGCGGCCGTCTGTGCGCCGCTCGACCTCGCGGCGGGCGCCGACGCCATCGACGCGCCGGCGCGCTGGCCGTACCGGCGCTACCTGCTCGGCCATCTGAACGAGATCTACGCCGCGGTGGCCGCCCGGCGGCCGGTGCCGGTGCCGGTCGCGCGAGCCCGGCGGGTGCGCAGGATTCGCGAGTGGGACGATCTGGTGGTGGCGCCGCGCTTCGGTTTCCGCGACGCGGCGGACTACTACGCCCGGATGAGCGTCGGGCCGCGTCTCGGAGCGCTCCGGCGCCCGGCGCTCCTGGTGAGCGCTCGGCACGACCCGATGGTGCCGGCGGCGACCCTCGCCGGCGCGTTCGCGTCCCGGCCTCCCGGGCTCGAATGGCGCTGGTCGGAACGGGGCGGCCACGTCCATTTCCCCGCTTCCCTCGACCTCGGGCTGCCCGGGCCGGCCGGGCTGGAGGGGCAGGTCCTCGGCTGGCTCCACGCCCACGCCTGAGCGCTGGCGCCCGCCGCCGGAATGGAGTAGCGTTCCGCCGTGCCCCGGATCCCGCGCTCGAGCCGCTTCCTGATCCCGAACCTGATCACCGGGACGAACATCGCCATCGGTTTCTGTTCGATGCTGGCCGCCGCGCAGGGCCGCTTCGATACCGCCGTCCATCTGCTGTTGATCGCGCTCTTCTGCGACCTCTTCGACGGTCTCCTCGCACGGCTGCTGAAGGCCACGAGCCGTTTCGGGCAGCAGCTCGACAGCCTCTCGGACGCGATCTCGTTCGGGGCGGCGCCGGCCCTGCTGGTCTATCTCGCGATCCTGCACGAGCTCGGGACGGCCGGGGTCGTGGTCGCGGTGGCCTTCCTCCTGGCCGGGGTGCTGCGTCTCGCCCGTTTCAACCTGCTCTCCGACGCGCACGAGAAGGACCGTCGCACGCTCGGGGCGCCGATCCCGATCGGCGCCGCCTACCTGATGGCCGCGGTGTTGATGCGCGACGCGATGACCGCCCACGCGACCGCGTTCCTCGTGGTGGTGATGGCGCTGCTCATGGTCTCGACGATCCGCCTGCCGCAGCTCAAGGGACGCAGCGTGGTCACCTGGATGCTGCTGATCGGGATCGGCAACTACCTCGCGGTGATCGCCTGGCCGTCGTGGAAGACGGTGATCTGGTGGAATCTCTGGAACGTGGTGATCCTCGTCGCCGCCGCGGTGACCGAACGCCGCCGGCCGCACGAGGAGCCGGAGATCGCCGGCGTTCCCTAAAGCCCCGCGACCCGCGCGGCGACTACCCGGCGTCGCCGCCGAGCTGACCTTCCTTCAACAGGCTGCTGAGCGCCTTGAACGAGGGGTGGTCCTTGTGGACCGCCCACTCGAAGGCGACCGACTCGAGGCTGGTGATCTGCGCGCCGGCCTGCCGCATGCGGACGAGCGCCAGCTCCCGGTGCTCGGCGCCGCGGCCGGAGACGGCCTCCCAGACCACCTGCACGGGGAACCCCTGGGCACACCCCGCGAGCACCGTCTGCATGACGCAGACATGGGCCTCGATGCCCGCGACCACGAGCTGGATCTCTCCCGGCTCGAGCCCGGGGCGCAGCTCGCGCAGCAGCTCGGTGAAGCCGGGCTCGGCGAAGCAGCCGAACGCGGTCTTCTCGAACTTCCGCTTCGGCACCGCGAGGCTGTCGAAGAGCGCGAGCAGCTCGGGGTTCGTCCCCCCGATCCCGCGCGGGTACTGCTCGGTGAGCATCACCGGCACCCCGAAGAGATCGGCCATCCGCAGCAGGCGCTTCGTGGCGGCCATCACCAGCCGGGGCCGGTGGACCATCTCCACGAGCTTTCCCTGCAGGTCGATCACCACCAGAATGCTGCGCTCCACGCTCGCCAGCTCCATCGCCGTCTCCTTCCGCCTCGGTCCGTGCCCGCCGGCCACGCCGGCCGGCCGGAGGGATTCTCTCACCGTCCGGCCGGTGGCGGCCCCGGGGAAGGGCCGGCGGGGGATCGCCTCAGCCCGCGGGCTGGATCGTGATCCCGCCGCTGCCCGTCTTGATGCGGGCGGTACCGGCGCTCCCGTCGGCGATGGTGCCCGTGAGGTGGCCGCGGCTGGAGCGCCGGGTTTGGAAGCCGGGGAGGGCGACGTCGATGCCGCCCGAGCCGGCGTAGATCTCGCAGCTGAGCGCGGGCGGCTCGCCGGCGAACCGGAGGGTGGCCCGGCCGGAGCCGGTGTCGACGACCAGGCGCCGGACGGCGGAGAAGTCGCCTTCGAGAAGGACGCTCCCGGAGCCGGTATCGGCGACGACCTCGTCGCGGACGACGAGCGCCCGGCCGCGGATCCCCCCCGAGCCGGTGTCGAGGGCGAGGGCTCCCGTGACCCTTTCGAGCTCGATCGCCCCGGAGCCGGTATCGGCGCGAACGTCGCCGGCGACATCGGTGAGCCGAACTGAGCCGGAGCCCGTGTCGACCCGGACGTTTCCCGCGATGCCGGAGAGCCGGACCGCGCCGGAACCGGTATCCGCCCGGATGTCGCCCTCGATATCGGTCAGCCGGACCGCTCCGGAGCCGGTGTCGGCCACGATCGCGCCCCGGTGGGAGTGGACCTCGACCGACCCGCTGCCGGTGTCGATCTCGAGGGAGCCCTCCCCGTCGCGGACGGTGACCGCGCCGTTGGTGGTGTCGAGCCGCAGGTCGCCCGCCACCCGCTCGGCAGCGATCGTGCCGGCGGCGGTCCTGATCCTGGCCCGGGTGCCGGCGGGCAGCGCGAGCGAGAGATCGGCCCAGAGCAGGATCGCGCGGCCGCGGGGCTGCGGATGGATCGTGACCGGCTCGTCGTGGTACCTGGTGCGCAGCGGCGCGAGGAAACCGAAAGCCGTCGCCGGGTAGAGCCCGGGGTAGACGTAGGCGGTATGTTTCCGGATCGGGTAGCCGAGATCGACGGTCAGCTTGCCGTTCCGCTGCTGGACGTCGAATCGGAGGTGGTCGGCGAGCGCTTCGGAGCCGGCGTGCACCGTGGCCCGCAGCTCCATCTCGTTCCCCGCGGCCGGGAGGATCTCGATCCTGCCAGCGAGGTTCTCCAGCTCCAGGAGCGTCTCCGGGGCGAGCACGGCGCGGTGCTCGAGGTGGCGGACCACCTCGCTGGCGCTGGCAGCCGGAGCGCCCCAGGCGCCGGCGATCAGGACGAGGAGAAGGGCGAACAGGGGCACGCCGGCGGCACGCGGCGCGCGTAGGGGACGGCGGGTTCTGGTCATGATGCTCTCCTGTTGACGGGTGGGGCGGACGTCGCCTCTGAGTCCCCATACGCTCCCCCCGCGCTTCGAGTTTCGGAGCGGCGTGATCCGGCGGGTAGAATCGGCCGGTCTCGCGGCGGGCGCGGGAGAAGAATCCAGAGCGGGGGTTTCCGATGGCGCAGAAACAGGCGGGTCCGTTCGTTCCGGCCGAGGTCGAGATGCGCGAGGCGACGCCGCGCGCGCTCGCGCTCGGCGTGATCATGGCGGTCTTCATGGGGGCGGCCAACGCCTACCTCGGCCTGAAGGCCGGCATGACGATCGCCGCCACCTACACCACGGCGGTGGTGGGGATGGCGG
>JAAYLR010000209.1 GCA_012521815.1 Acidobacteriota bacterium | reverse complement strand
GAGCGATCTGGATCGGCCTCGCCCGGGGCGGGCCGATCCCGTTCACGCTCTTCCTGCGCCCCGCGGCGCTCGGCGGCGACCTCCTCGCCGGCGTCGCCGCCGGTGCCGGCCTGCTCGCCCTCTGGGCCGCCGGCCGGCGATGGCTCCCGCTCGCCCGCCGGCTCGAGCGGCGGCTCGCCGCGGCGCTCGCCGGCACCTCGCGCGAGGAGGCGCTCGCGCTCGCGCTCCTCTCGGCGCTCGCCGAGGAGGTCTTCTTCCGCGGCGCCGTCCAGGGGGCGTTCGGCCTCTGGCCGGCGGCGCTCCTCTTCGCCCTGCTCCATTCGGGTCCGCGGCGCGACCTCGTCCTCTGGGGGGCGTTCGCGCTGGTGGCGGGGCTCGTCTGCGGCGCGCTCGTCGTCCTCCGCGGCCAGCTCGCCCCGGCGATCGCCGCGCACTTCCTGGTCAACGCGGTCGGTCTGCGCCGGCTCGCGAGCGCGGCGCCGCCGCCGGTCGAATGCGGCGATCCTCCCCCGCCGCTTTGCTAGACTGAGCCGGTCTCGGCCCGCCTCCGGGTCGCTCAGGAACCTCCAACGGAAGGACCAGCCACCATGTCCGACAGCCGCGATGTCCTCGCCCGTATCGAGCGCGAGCAGGGTCAGTACCTCGAAGAGCTCAAGGAGTACCTGCGGATCCCGTCGATCTCGACCGATCCGGAGTACGCGCCGGAGGTCCGGCGGTGCGCGGAGTTTCTCGCCGGCAAGCTGCGCGCCGCCGGGCTCAGCGTGGAGACGATCGAAACCGCCGGCCATCCGCTCGTCTACGCCGAGTGGCTGGGGGCTCCGGGCAAGCCGACGGTCCTCTTCTACGGGCATTACGACGTGCAGCCGGCCGATCCGCTCGAGGAGTGGCGCAACCCTCCGTTCGAGCCGACCGAGGAGGGGGACTGTCTCGTTGGCCGCGGCACCACCGACGACAAGGGGCAGTCGTACGCCCACGTCAAGGCGGTGGCGGCGATGCTCGCCGAACGCGGCCGGCTGCCGGTGAACGTGAAGTTCATCGTCGAGGGGGAGGAGGAGTCGGGCGGCGAGGCGATCGAGAAGTTCGTGCGCGAAGACGCCAGCCGGAAGCTCGGCTGCACCTCGGTGGTGGTCTCCGACACCTCGATGTACATGCCGGGGGTGCCCGCGCTCACCTACGGGCTCAAGGGGCTCGCCTACTTCGAGATCCGCGTCCACGGCCCGAACCGCGACCTCCACTCGGGTGTCTACGGCGGCGGGGTGACGAACCCGCTCAACGCGCTCTGCGAGATCGTCGCGAGCCTGCGCGACTCGGCCACCGGCCGGATCCAGATCGAGGGGTTCTACGACGCCGTGCGCCCGCTCGCCGACTGGGAGCGGAAGGAGTTCGCGGCCCTCGGCTTCGACGAGGAGGAGCAGCGGCGTGACCTCGAGGTCGCCGAGCTCACCGGCGAGGAGGGGTACACCTATCTCGAGCGGACCTGGGCGCGGCCGACCTGCGATCTCAACGGGATCTTCGGCGGCTACATGGGCAAGGGGGCGAAGACCGTGCTCCCCGCCTGGGCCGGCTGCAAGGTCTCCTTCCGCCTCGTCGCCGATCAGAACCCGGCTCAGATCGCCGAGCTGCTGCGGGCGCACGTCGCGAAGGTCGCCCCGGCCGGGGTGCGGGTCGAGGTCGAGTTCCTCCACGGCGCCGATGCGGTGACGGTCGACGCCACGGGGCCGGAGGCCGAGGCGGCGCTCGCGGCGTTCGAGGACGTCTGGGGGGTGCGCGGGGTGCGGATCCGCACCGGCGGCTCGATCCCGATCGTCGGCACCTTCGCCCAGGTGCTCCAGGTGCCGGTGCTCCTCCTCGGCTTCGGCCTCGAGGACGACCGGCTCCACTCGCCCAACGAGAAGTTCAACATCAGCAACTACTACAACGGGATCCGGACGGTCGTGCGGCTCCTCGACCGGATGGGAGGCTGAGCGGATGGGAGAGGCGTCGCCCCGGGAGCCGCTCGAACGCGAGCTGAAGTTCGCGGGCGTCGAGCTCGCGGCGCTGCGCGCCCGCCTGCTCGAGCTCGAGGCCGAGCGGCTCGCCCCCTCCTCGCTCGAGGACAGCTGGATCTTCGACCGCCAGGGGGAGCTGCAGGCGGCCGACTGCATGCTGCGCCTGCGCGAGGACGGCCGCGGCGCGCAGGTGACCTTCAAGGGCCCGGCGCGGGTCGAGGGGGCGGTCAAGGTGCGCCGGGAGCACGTGATGCGGGTCGATTCCGGCGAGCAGGCCCGGGCGCTCTTCGAGAGCCTCGGCTACCGCGTCGTGCGCCGGTATCAGAAGTACCGGGAGGAGTGGCGCCTCGGCGGCGAGATGATCGCGCTCGACCACACGCCGATCGGGGATTTCGTGGAGTTCGAGGGCGCCAACGCCGAGGTCATCGCCCGCCGCTGCGGCTTCGACCCCGCCAAGGCCGACCTGCGCTCCTACCAGCGGCTCTACGAGGAGCATCTCGAGCGGCACCCCGAAGCGCCGCGCGACATGCTCTTCCCGTGAGCCGGCCGCGGCGGCGCGCGCTGGTGCTCGCCGCCGGCTTCGGCCGGCGCCTCCGGCCGCTCACGGCCGCGCTGCCCAAGCCGCTCCTGCCGGTCGCGGGCCGCCCGCTCGTCGCCTGGACCCTCGACGCCCTCGTGGCCGCCGGCTGCGAGGGGATCGCGCTCAACCTCCACCATCAGGGGGAGGCGATCGCCGCGGCGCTCGGCACGCACCACCGGGGGGTGCCGCTCCACTACTCCCGCGAACCGGAGATCCTCGGCACCCTCGGCGCGGTCTGGCCGCTGCGCGACTTCCTCGCCGCCGCCGACGAGGTCCTGATCGTCAACGGCGACAGCCTCTGCCGCTGGCCGCTCCGGGCGCTCGCCGCGCGCCACCGGCGCACCGCCGCCGCCGCCACCCTGCTCGTGGCCGACCGCGCCGATCCGGCGGCGTTCGGCGGCGGGATCGCCCTCGCCCGCGACGGGCGCGTCCTCGCCTTCCGCTCCGCGGCGCTCGTCACCGGCCTCGTCCGCCGCCGGGTCTTCGCCGGCGCGCAGATCTGGCGGCCGGAGCTCCTCGCGCGGGTCGGTGCAGGGTACGCCGACACCGTCGAGGCCCTCTACCAGCCCCTCCTCGCCGCGGGCGAGCCGCTCCAGACGCTCGCCACCCGCCGCCCCTGGCACGACCTCGGTACCCCGGCCCGCTATCTCGCCGGGGCGCTCGCCTGGGGGCTCGCCGGGCTGCCGCCGGGAGGCGTCCGGCTCGGCCCCGGCGCCACGATCGCCCGCGCCGCCCGGGTGCGGGGGAGCGTGCTCGAAGCCGGCGCCGCGGTCGCCGCGGGCGCGCGGGTCGAGGGCTCGCTCCTCCTGCCTGGCGCCCGGGTCGGGGCCGGCGCCCGGATCACCGGCGCGATCCTGGGCCCCGGAGTCGAGGTCGCTCCCGGCACCGTGGTCGCCGGCGAGCTCCTCACCGCCGGTCCGGATGGCCCGCCGCTCGCGACCCCGCTCGCCTCCGTCTGAAAACGATTCCCGGGCGAACCGCCCGGAAAACCGAACGCCCCGCCGGGAAGGCGGGGCGCCGGAGAGAACTGTTCACGGGGCGCCCGGCAAGGGGCGCCCCGGAGCAGATCAGAGCTGACGAAGGGCGGCCGGCCGGCGGGTGGCCAGCGCCGCGAGGGTGGCGCGCTCTCGTCGGTCGCGACCGGGTTGATAGAGTCGCGTCGCCCCTTGCGGGTCCGCTCCGATGCCGGCTTCCACTCCCACTCCGTATCGCCTCGTCGTCTTCGACTGGGACGGCACGCTCGCCGATTCGATTCCGGCGATCGTCGACTGCACCCATGCCGCGCTCGCGGTGGTCGACCGGTTCCCGCTGCCGCCGCTCGCGGCGATCCGGGGGGCGATCGGGCTCGGGCTGCGCGACTCGCTCGCACAGTTCTTCCCGGAGGCGGAGGAGGAGTTCATCACCGCGCTGACGGCGGCCTACCGGGAGCTCTGGCTCGGCACCTACCGCGAGCGGATCACCCTCTTCCCCAGCGCTCGCGCGACCGTGGAGAGCCTCGCGGCCGCCGGCTACCTGCTGGCGGTGGCGACCGCCAAGAGCCGGCGCGGGCTCGAGGCGGATTTCGCCGCCACCGGGATCGGACCGCTCTTCCGGGCCACCCGCTCCGGTGACGAAGCGCCTCCGAAGCCGCATCCGGAGATGCTCCTCTCCCTCTGCGCCGAGCTCGGCATCCCGCCCGGCGAGGCGCTGATGGTCGGCGACACGAGCTTCGATCTCGAGATGGCGCGGGCCGCCGGAATGGCGGCGGTCGGGCTCCTCTCCGGCGCCCACGGTCGCGAGCGGCTCGCCGCCAGCGATCCGGCCGCGATCCTCGACGGGGTGGTGGAGCTTCCGGACTGGCTCGCGGCCCGGACGGCACGGCCGGCCGCGGCCGGCTGAGCCCGGTCAGCGCCGATCGAGACCGAAGAGCGCCCGAATCGAACGCAGGAGCAGGCCGCTGTCGGTCGGCTCGCGAGGCGTGACGGCACGCGCGGCCCGGCTCTCGAGGCGGGCGGCGGTCGCCGCCGTCCGCTCGGCGAGGAGCTGCGAGAGCATCTCCGCCACCGCCGGGTCGGCGACGAGGAGGGGCGCCACCGCCGCGCGGTCGAGCAGGAGCACCTCGCAGCCGCCGTCGCTCACGACGCTCGCGCTGCGCGGCTCGCCGGTGAGCAGCGACATCTCGCCGAGGTACTCCCCCGGCCCGAGGGTGGCGAGGAGCAGGTCGGAGGCCGTTCCGGTACCGATATCGCGTTTCAGGATGCGCACCCGCCCGCGGTCGATCACCAGGAGGGAGTCGCCCGGCTCCCCTTCCCGGACGAGCCGCTCGCCGTCGTCGTAGAAGAGGCGACGGGCGCTCGCGGCGAGCTGCTCGCGCTGTGCGGGAGCGAGGCCGGCGAAGAGCTCCACCTCGGCGAGCCGGGCGGCGCGGCGAGCCTGCTCCTCGGCCTCACGCCGTGGCCCCTCCTGGGCCCGGTCGTGGAGCTCGACGTTGCGCACCGGGTGGGCGAGCGGCAGGCCCGCCCGCTGGAGGGAGTACCAGATGCGGCTGTTGACGCCGTCGATGAAACGCCGGAGCTGGTGGACCTCGCGGGTCCAGACCCGCAGCCGGTAGTGGGCCGAGAACTCGCCGTACGACTCGAGGTAGGCGCGCGGCGCGGGCTCGGCGACGGCCCCCGGCGCCTCGCGGGCGGCGGCGAGCAGCGCCACCTTCGCCTGATGCGGCGGCACGTGGAAGGGCAGATCGACGTAGACGCTCCAGCCCACGGGGCGATCGCCGTTGCCGAGGTTCGTGAGCCGCTGCATGACCAGCCCGGCGTTCGGCTCGAAGAGATCGTGCCCTTCGGAGGTGCGCAGATGGGTGATCCGCCACGACATGTCGATCACCCGCGCCCGCCGCCCCTCGACGAGCAGCCAGTCGCCGCGCGCAAAGGCGCGCTCGCTCTGCAGCGCCATCGCCGCGGCGAGGTTCTTGAGCACGTCCTGGAGCGAGAGGCCGATGACCGCCGAGAGGACGGTGGAGGAGATGACGAGCGCCCCGAGCCGCGTGACCCCGAACAGCGCGAGCCCGGCCATGAACGCCCCGATGACGATCCCCCAGCCGACGACGTCGCGGACCAGCTTCGGCGCCGGGGGAAGCGCCCCGGGCGCGGGGGGCCGGCGTGCGAGCGCCCAGAGCAGGAGGTGGTAGCCGACGAGCGCCCCGAGGGTGAGCACCGCGACCCCGAGCCCCTGCCAGAGCCGGGGCCAGGCGAGGTAGAGATCGGCGGCGACGAGGAAGACGAAGCCGCCGACCGCGAGCACCCAGAGGTGGAACGCGACGCGCAGCCAGCGCACCCGCAGCTCGCGCCCGAAGAGGAGCATCGGCACCACGAGGACGAGGATCGTCCCGAGGGTGTAGGCGAGCGCCAGGAGCCAGGGCGTGGTCATGGGCAAACGGCGGCGAGTCTACCAAGGGGGCGGGTATGATGCGGCCGATGTTCCGTTCCCTGCTCCTCGCCTTCCTCGTGCTGCTGCTCGCCTTCGGCGTCGCCACCTTCGTGATCGAGAAGGCCGGCTACGCCCCGAGCACCGCCCCGCTCGCCTGGGTGGGGGTGAGCGCCGGGCGCCTGCCCGGTGCCCTGCAGGTCGGCGCCTGGGCGCTCGACGCCCTGGCGCTCCTCCTCCTCGTGCTCCTCTTCCGCGGCCGCGGCGGCGGCTGGTTCGGCGAAGGGGTCGCGGCGGGGCTGCTCGCCTGGATCTTCCGCGGCCCGCTCACGCTGCTCTCCGTCGTCGCGCTCGCCCACCCGCCGGGCGAGCCGTGGAGCCAGCAGGCGCGCGTCGGCCTCGTCGTCTACCCCCTGCTCGGCCTCCTCGCCGCCCGCCTGCTGCCGCGCCCGGAGCGCTGAGCGCGCCCGCCCTCAGGGGGCGCTTGCGTGCCAGCGGGAGAGGTCGCCGCTTTCGAAGCCGTCCTCGCCGAGTCCGGTCCAGAGGCTCCAGAAGCAGCCGTCGCCGTCGTGGAGGCAGGAAACGACCCCGGTGGCGCCGTTGACGAGATAGAGCTCGCCCAGGTGGTCCTCGGCGAGCGAGAAGACCCCGAACGGCCCGGTGAGCCGTTGCGAGAAGCTCCACCCCGACCCGCTCGGGGTGCCGCCCCAGAGATCGCCGTGGCAGTAGTCGGCGAAGAGGTAGTCGCCCACCGCTTCCGGCACCCGTGAGCCGCGGTACCGGTAGCCGCCGATCACCGAGCACCAGCCGTCGGCGTGGTCGCCGGCGAAGAGCGGATCGACGAGCCCGGCGCTCGCGGGCGGGCAGTTCGTCTGCGAGCAGCTCGAGGGGCTCACCGAGGAGGCGACGAACCCCTCCCGGCAGAGCCAGCCGTAATGGTCGCCGCCGGGGGTGCCGAACGGCCGCCAGTCGACCTCCTCCCACTTCCCCTGGCCGACGTCGCCGATCCAGAGATCGCCGGTCGCGCGGTCGAAGCTGAAGCGGAACGGGTTGCGCAGCCCCCGGGCCCAGATCTCGTCGGCGCCGAAGAGCGGTCCGGCGAACGGGTTGTCGGCGGGGATGCGGTAGTTGCGCAGCGGGTCGGACGGGTAATCGTCGCCGCTCACGTCGAGCCGCAGCAGCTTGCCGAGCAGGTAACGGCCCGGATGGGAGGCGGCGGGGCTGTAGTGCGAGCCGTCGTAGCGCCAGGAGTTGCCGGCCGGGAAGGTGGGGTCGCCCACCCCCGCCGCCGGGCCCGTCGAGTCGCAGCCGCCGCCGCCGTCGCCCGTCGAGATCCAGAGGTATCCGTCGGGGCCGAAGGCGAGCCAGCCGCCGTTGTGGTTCGACGAGGAGGAGTGCGGAATGTAGAGGATCACCCGGGCCGAGGCGGGGTCGGCGACGAGCGGGTTCGCGGCGCTGCGCGTGTACCGTTCGATCACGACGTCGCCGGCGGCGAGCGGCCCGGCGCCGTCCCAGTTCGTCGCGGTGTAGTAGACGTAGAAGTGGCCGTTGCTCGGGTAGTTCGGATCGACTGCGAGCGCGAGCAGCCCCCGCTCGGAGCTCGCCCCCGAGGCGAGCACCTTCCCCTCCCCGGTGGCTGTCGAGAGGTCGAGGAACGGCGTGGCGGCGATCCCGCCGGGTCCCCAGGAGAGGACCCGGCCGTTGTGCATCACGATCAGCCGGTGGGCGGTGCCGTCGTCCGGATCGACGAAGGCGATCGGCGAGTCGCCCGCGTATGCGCCGGCGCCGAGGCCGGTGACGAGCGGCGCGAGCTGGAGCGCGGCTGTGGCGGGAGTGGCGAGAGCGAGGAAGGCGGCGAGCAGCGCGGTCGGCGGCGAGAAGAGTACGGCGATCCCGCGCCGCGGGCGCGGACGGATTCGTGTCATCTGTCGGACCTCCTGCCGGCGAGCGTAGCGGAACGCCGCTCGGGTGGCTGTGGAACCGGCCACAACGGGGCGGAAACGGGCGGAGCGTGAGAGAGTCTCGGGCACCGATGCGTGCGTCCCCCCCTGCGCGGCTGCGCTCCGGTCCGGCGACGCGGGCCCTCGCCGGGCTCGCCGATCTGGAACGAAGGGTACGGCGGGCGGTGCGTGCGGGCCTCGAAGCGGGACCGCGGGCGGCGTTCGCGGCGCTCGCCGCGCGGGCGCCGGCGGGCCCCGCATCCGGCGCGCCACCCCGGGGTGCCCCGGCGCTCCTCCTGCCCGCGGTCGGCTGGGAGTACCGGTTTCAGCGGCCGCAGCAGCTCGCCCGCGCCTTCGCCGCCGCCGGCCGGCCGCTCCTCTATCTCGATCCGTTCGCCCGCACGCGGCTCGGGCCGCGCCGGGCGGTGCGGCCGCTCGGCGGCGGCCTCGATCAGCTGCTCCTTCGCCTGCCGGGGCGCCCCGATCCGTACCGCACCGGCCTCGCGCGCGATGCGGCGGCAGAGCTCGCCGACTGGCTGCTCGCGCGCCTGCCGGCGCCGCCCGCCTGGATCCTCGTGCAGCTGCCGTTCTGGCTCGAGCTCGGCCTCGCCCTCCGGGAGCGGTGCGGCGCGCCGCTCGTCTACGACTGCCTCGACCACCACGCCGCGTTCGCCGCGATCCCGCCGCTCGTCGGCGAGCTCGAGGAGCGGCTCTTCGCGGCGGCCGACCTCGTCGTCGCCACCTCCGGAGAGCTCGCGGCGCGGGCCGGGGCTCGGGCCCGCCGGGTCGAGATCGTGCGCAACGGGGTGGCAAGCGAGGAGTTTCGCGCCGCGCCGCTGGCGCCCGCTCCCCGCCGGCGGGTCGGCTTCGTCGGCGCGCTCGCCGGCTGGGTCGACGCCGAGGCCGTGGCGCTCGCGGCGCGCTCGCGGCCGGAGCTCCGGTTCACCCTCGCCGGCCGGGTCGAGGATCCGGCGTTCGCCCCGCTCTCCCGGCTCGCGAACGTCCACCTCCCCGGCGAGATCCCCTACGCGGCCGTTCCCGCCTTCCTCGCGGCGCAGGACCTCGTCCTCGTGCCGTTCCGCGACACCCCGCTCACGCGGGCGGTCGATCCGGTAAAGCTCTACGAGGCGCTCGCGGCGGGGGTCCCGGTGGTCGCCCGCCGCCTGCCGGAGACCGCGCGCTGGGCGGCACAGGTCGCCCTCTACGACGACCCCGCCGCGCTGCCCGCGCTCCTCGACCGCGAGCTCGCCGCCGACGACGAGCAGCGGCGGGCCGCCCGGCGGGCGGCGGTGGCCGCCGAGAGCTGGGCGGCGCGGGCGGCGGCGATCGAACGCCTCGTCGCCGGGTTGATAGGCTTCGGCTCTCGATGAGCTCTCCTGAGCCCGCACTCGTTTCCGCGCGGCCCCGCATTCTCGTCGTCTACGGCACCCGGCCCGAGGCGATCAAGGTCGCGCCGATCGTCTGGGCGCTCGCCCGCCGGAGCGAGGTCACGGTCGAGGTCTGCTCGACCGGTCAGCACCGGGAGATGCTCGCGCCGGTGGAGGCCGCGCTCGGCCTCGTGCCCGATCACGACCTCGATCTGATGCGCCCCGACCAGACGCTCAACGACCTGCTCTCGCGGGCGGTCGTGGCGGTGGACCGGGTGCTCACCCGGAGCCGGCCCGACTGGCTCGTGGTGCAGGGGGACACGACGACCGCGATGGCCGGGGCGCTCGCCGCCTTCCACCGCCGCGTTCGGGTGGCGCACGTGGAGGCCGGCCTGCGGACCGGCGATCTCGGCCATCCGTTCCCGGAGGAGGCCAACCGGCTGCTGATCGACCGGCTCGCCAGCCTCCTCTTCCCGCCCACGGCGCGGGCGCGTGACGCGCTCCTCGCCGAGGGCGTGCCGGCCGAGCGGGTGCTGCTCACCGGCAACACGGTGGTCGACGCCCTCGAGCGGATCGCCGCCGGCCTGGGGCCGCCGGTCGAGCGCGACGAGGTGCTCGTCACCGTCCATCGCCGGGAGAGCTTCGGCGAGCCGCTCGCCCGGATCTTCCGGGCCCTGGGCGAGCTCGCCCGCCGCTTCCCGGCGACGCGGTTCTTCTATCCCGTCCACCGCAACCCGAACGTGACCGGGCCGGCCCGTGCGGCCCTCGGCGGCCTGCCCAACGTCGAGCTCGCCGAGCCGCTCGACTACGTCGCCCTGGTCGAGCGCCTCCGCGGCTGCCGGCTGGTGCTCACCGACAGCGGCGGGATCCAGGAGGAGGCCCCGACCTTCGGCAAGCCGGTCCTCGTCCTGCGCGAGACCACCGAGCGCCCGGAAGGGATCGAAGCCGGGGTGGCCGCCCTCGTGGGGACCGACCCCGAGCGGATCGTCGCCACGGCGAGCCGCCTGCTCACCGACGCCGCCGCCCACGCCGCGATGGCGCGCAGGCTCCAGCCGTACGGCGACGGGAAGGCGGGGGAGCGGATCGCGGCGGCGCTCGCCGGTTGAGGGCACGGATCAGGCGGAAGTCGCGGCAAGCGCCCGCAGGCGTGCCACGAGTGCCTTCGCCGACACCTCGGGCGTGTATCGCTCCTCGATGAGCGCGCGGGCGTTGGCGCCGAGGCGGGCGCGCCGTGGCCCGTCGGCGAGCAGCTCCAGGAGCCGCTTCGCGGCGTCGGCCGGCTTGTCGGGGGTGAGGAGCAGACCGGTTTCGCCATCCGTCACGAACTCCGGGAACGGACCCATCGCGGGAGCGGCGACCGCACACTGCCGGGCCATCGCCTCGGCCACGGTCATGCCGAACGTGTCGCCCCGGGAGGTGGAAACCACGACTCCGCCCGAGTCGCGGACCGCATCGATCCAGGCCGGGAGGTGCTCGTGGGGGAGCTCCCGGAACCAGCGCAGGCGGGGCAGGATGCCCTGCTCGCTGGCCAGGCGCCGGATCTCGCCGGCGACGCCGGGCTCCACCGGCTTGCCCGCCATCCAGAGCTCGCCCGTGAACCTCCGCGCGAGGAGCTCCCGGCCGAGCTCGAGGAAGCCGCGCCAGTTCTTCAGCTCGTCCATCCGCCCCACCCAGGCCACGACCGGGCGTGGTGGCGGTGCGGGGAAGGGGCGGACGGGGTCGAGAAAGGCCTGCCGGATCGGATTGGGCAGCACCTCGATCGGAAGCGGAACCCGGCAGCGAGCCGCGACGACCCCGCGCTGAAAGTCCGTCGGAACCCAGATCTCGACCACGGGCGGGCTCCGGAGATCGCCGAGGTAGCCGAGGTTTTCCACGTAGGGCGAATGACACTCCACCACCACGGGCAGACCGGCCGGGAGCGAGAGGTCGGTGAAGAGCTCGGGCGAGTCGAAGGTGGTCACCAGGTCGTAACCCGACCCTGCCAGACCGGCGGCGAGCTGTGCCGGCGAACCCACCCGGATCCGTTCCTCGCAACCCCGGAAGACGCTCTTTCCGCCGAGGTCGCGAAAGAACCAGGCGTGACCATCGATGCCATGCGCGGGCAGGGCATCGAGGCGGGCGCGCAGTACCGTCTCGACGCCGCCGACCGTCAGAAACTTGTAGACGAACAGGACTTTCACCGGTCGACCCTCATGAGCGCCCGTTTCTCGGCGACCCGCTGCTCGCCGCGATCGATCGCGTCGAGCATCGCATCGGCACGGTGAGCCCAGGTGCAGCCGGCCGCGAACCGCTGCCGGGCCGCCTTCGCGTCCGCCCCCTGGTGGCGAGCGGCGTGCGCGATCGCGGCGAGGAAGCCGTCGACGCCCTCGGTCCGGGTGACGAACGCCTCGCTTCCCGGTGGCGGGTAGACGCCGGTTACCACGACCGGAAGCCCCATGGCGAGGTACTCGTAGGTCTTGATCGGGTCGGCGCCGGCGGCGAGCCGTTCGGGTTTGAAGGGAACGAGGGCGACGTCCCAGTTGGCGGCGTACGCCGCGAGAGCGTGCTGAGGCTGCTTGCCGAGCAGGACGACGTTCTCCGGCAGGGTGATCTCCTCCGGCGCGCCACCGTAGCCGATCAGGTAGAAGCGCCAGTCAGGACGCTTCCGGGCCGCCGCTGCCAGGAGCGCCCAGTCGAACCAGGCCCCGGCGAGATAACCGAAGTAGCCGGCCGTGACCTCGCCCCGCGCGAGCGGCCGGGGCGAGAACACCTCCTCGAGCCCGGGCCGGAAGCCGTTGCCAACCACCGCCACCGCGTCGCGACCGAGCTCGCGCACCCGCTCGGCCAGCACGTCGTTGACCGTGAAGACGGCGTCGGCACCGGTGAGGAGATGGCGCTCGAACGGCTCGTCGTACCAGACGGCCTGCCCCACTCGGTGGAACTCCTCCCAGTCGTCGAGCACGTCATAGACCACGATCCAGCCCGCGGCGTGGAGCGCGGCGACCAGCTCGAAGAAATCGGGATGGGGAAAGGCCACGATCGCGATCCGCTGCCGGTGGCCCGAGAACGCCCGTACGAGCCGCTCGGGATGGGCGAGCACGAGGTCGATCGGGAGCTGCACGATCCCGGCATCGATCCGATCCTGCACGGCCCATTCGTGGGGCCACCAGCGCCAGTAGCAGAACGCCACCGGCAGGCCGCGCCGGGCGAGCTCGAGAGCGAGTTGCGTCGGCCGCTGCCCCTCGCTTTCGAGGAGCCAGACGGTGGAGAGGATGGCCACGGCGGGAAGGTGCGTCGCGGTGACCTGCTCCTCGATCGCGTAGAGCTCCGGCCACGGATCGTTCGCGACGGAGTCGTCGTTCCCGCCGCGTTCGAACGACTCCGGTGTCGAGGCGGCCGGTCGCGCTCCCCGCAGCCGGCGATAGAGCCGCCCGCGCCAGGAGCCCGGCGGGGCGAGACGGCGCATCAGCTTCCAGAAGAGAGCGAGCAGCCGGTAGCCGGCCGAGGCTTCGATCTCCGCCAGCCGCCGCAGAGCGGCATCGCGCTCGCCGAGGGCCAGATCCCGTTGCTCCCGGAGCCGCTCCCGCACCGGATCGCCGGCTCGGGACTCTCTGTCCGGAGGCGTGGTCGAGGGCGTCTCGGTGGGCATCTGGAGATTATGGCTGAAACCGTGCAGATCGCACCGGCGGTGCGGTGCGATCGAAGATAATGCGGCGGGAGAGCCACGCATGGTGCCGGAACCATCCTTCCCATCGCGAGACCGCACATCGCGCTTCCGGCTGTCGGGAGCCGCCGGATCGAGAAGGTGTGATCCGGGAGCACCCGGCGGGAAAGGCGGGTGGTGAAAGACTCCTCGCCCTGGCCGCACCCCGGGCCGCCGAACGATCTGATCGTCCTCGGGCTGCCTCGGGAAGACTCCCTGGCTCGGGTACGCCGGGGCCTCCTCCGGGCCGCAGCCCGCCAGGGATGGCGGGTGATCGTGGTGATGCCTGCCCGGACCGGGAGCGTCGAGCCCATCCGGGAGCAGGAGCCGGGACTCTGGGAGGTGACGATCCCGGCCGGTGAGGGCGAGACGGCCGAGGAGGTCGGCCGCGTCCTCGAGGGGTTCGACCGGCCGCTCGGTTCCGGGCCGGTCACCACGTTCGTCCAGTCGCCCAGCTGGGCCGTGCCGGCGCTCGCCTGGCAGCGCGAGCGTAGCTGGCCGGTGGTCTACGACGCGCTCGCGCTCTGGGAGGAGCAGGAAGGGATCCCGTCCTCCTGGACCGAGGCCGAAGGCGCTCTCCTGGCCGGCGCCGATCTGGTGCTCGCGGCCGATGCGCGCCTGATGCGCCGCTGGCAGGACCGGGCAAAGCGGCTTCTCCTCGTTCCGGCGGGCGCCGAGGCGGCCGGATCCGGTTTCGTCCTGCGGATCGGGATCGCCGGCGCGCTCGGCGAATGGCTCGACCTCCAGCGGGTCGTCGAGCTCGTCGAGGCGCGGCCGGACTGGTCGTTCGGAGTCGCTGCCCTGGCACCGCTGCCCGACCCCCTGCGAACACTCCGCTGGCGACCCAACGTCGAGCTGCGCACGGTCGCGACCGGTGCGGACCTCGTCGCCCATCTCGCCCGCCACGATCTCTCGGTGCTTCCGCTGCTTCACCTGCCGGGGGTTCACGGGGCGGAGATGAGCGATTTCCTGACCGCCCTCGGTGCCGGACCGCCGCTGGTGGCCACCCCCCTCGCCTCGCGCGCGCGGTTCGCGGGCCGGTTCGTTCCTGCGCGGACGGCTGCGGAGTTCGTGACCGGAATCGCCGGGCTGGGAGCGGCGGCGGAGCGGAACGGCACCTCCGCCGGGGTCGCGATCAGCGAAGCCGAGAGCTGGAATCGGCGCTGGCAGCTCGTCGTCTCGCACCTGCCCGCCGCGGCCGGCGCACCGGAGTCTGATCCCGCCGGCTGGCCAGCGGAGGCGCCGGACTCCGACGAAGAGGCCTTCTGGAGACGGCTCGCAGAGCCCACCCCCGCCGAGCCCGCGCGTCACGAGATCGTCTGGTGGGCGTCGGGAGCGGAATCCTCCCGCTCCGGACGGGAGCGTGCGGCCGGGCTGCGCGAAGCGCTCTCGCGGCGTGGCCATCGCCTTTTCGTCGTGGCCGCCGAACGCCGGCGCGCGGGTCCGGTTCTCACCTGTGCGCCCATCGGGGTGAACCAGATCGCCATCTCGTTGCGCGAGACCGAGGACGGTGCCGCGGTCACCGCCAGCTTCGATCGTCTGCGCCGGGAGCTCGGGATGGGGGCCACGCTGCAGGTGCTCGAATCGACTGCGGCAGAGGAGCTGGCGGCGGAGTTCGAGAGCACCCTCGGCTGGCCGGTCGTGACGCTTGCCGACAACTGGCCGCAAGCGACGGACTCGGCGGTGCCGGACCGGAACGTCCCGCTCCGCCTCACCCCCTTCCTCGCTCTGCCCGCGCCGCGTATGGGGGCGCTCCGGAGGGTGGCGATGGTCGGCCTTCCGGATCTGCCGATCACGGCGGACGCGGTGCGCGTTGTCACCGCGCTCCTGCCGGCGGCCGAGATCGTCCTGCTCGGGCCGCGTGAAGCGGTACCGGACTGGACAGGGGGCGCCGAGCGGCTCGAGGTCGTGGACGAGATCGGCGACGAAGAGCTCGCCTCCTGGCTGGGTACCGTGCAGGCCTGTCTGCTGCCGCTCGCCGGCAGCCCGGCGCCGGAAGAGGACGCCGTCACCGCCCGCCTCTGGCAACTCGTGGCCTCGGGCCGGCCGGTGGTGGCGGGATCATGGATCGAGAGGTTCGCGGCGGCGCCTCATCTCATGAAAGCGGGCTCACTCGCCGAGCTCGGTGGCCTCCTGACCGACGGCAGCATCGCGGCGGCAGAACAGATCGAGGCGGCGCGGGCGGCGGCGCGAGCGCGGAGCTGGGAGGCGCCGGCCGAGGCGCTGGCCACGGCGTGGGCGGCGGCGTTTCCACGCCTCTCGGTGGTGATCGTGGCGCACGGCAATCGCGAGCTCACCCGGGCGTGCCTCCAGAGCGTGGCGGCGCGCACCGAGTGGCCGAACCTGGAGATCGTCGCGGTCGACAACGGTTCGGAGGACGGCACCGCGGAGATGCTCACGGAGTGCGCGCGCACCCTGCGGGAGCTCCGGGTGATCGTCAACCCCGACAACCGCGGTTTCGCCCGCGCGACGAACCAGGGCCTCGCCAGGGCCACGGGCGACTATCTCGTCCTGCTCAACAACGACACCGTCGTGAGCCGCGGCTGGGCGACGGCGCTCATCGGTCACCTCCGGCGCGACCCCGGCCTCGGGATGGTCGGCCCCTCGACCAACCAGATCGCCAACGAATCGAAGGTCGAGGTGGGTTACGTCTCGCTTGCCGAGATGCCCGGCTGGAGCCGGCAGTTCGTTCGCCGTCACGACCGCGTCCGGGTTGCGATCCCGACGCTGGCGATGTTCTGCGTCGCGTTGCGGCGGCGTGATCTCGAGCGGGTGGGTCCGCTCGACGAGAGTTTCGAGATCGGGCTGTTCGAAGACGACGACTACGCCACGCGGCTGTGCGAGGCGGGGCTGGAGCTCGCCGTGGCGCGCGATGCCTTCGTCCACCATGTGGGCGGGGCGGCGTTCGCACGCCGGGACGAGCACGAGACCCGGATCCTCTTCGCGCGTAACCGCGAGCGGTACGAGCAGAAGTGGGGGGCGTGGCGGCCGAGCGAGGGGTTCTGGCTCGTGGAGGATCACCGGCGCGAGCTCGCGGCGCTGGGGGCGCCCGGCTTCGTCTTCTTCGCGGTGACCATGCGCCACCAGAGCGAAGAGTGGGAGCGCAACCGCCAGATCGCACGGGCGCTGGCCCGCAGCGGACGGCGGGTGGCGATCCTCGATCGCTCCGGAGCCAGCGACGAGGAGCCGCTCGGCTTCTCGATCCTCGAACCCGGTCTGTACGGCTTCCGCGGCAGCCTGGAGGTGTTCTGCGGAGTGGCCGGCGGCGCCGTCTGGGTCGGGTCGTGCAACGCGCACTTTGCCGACCGGCTGGCAGGGATACCGGTGATCTACGACCTGACCGCGCCGCCGGCGAACCACGGCTGCCGGCCCGAGGTGGCGAGGCGCAACCACGACCGGATGCTCGCGCGTGCGGCGCTCGTGACGAGCGGCGACGAGGAGCTTCTGGCCCGGTTCGCTCCGGACCGTGCGGTACTCGTCGACCCCGAGCACGACCCCACCTGCAGGGCGCTCCTGGAGGCGCTGGCAACTCTCCTGCCGGATACGGACGGCGGCGGCGCCGGCGACAGGGACGAAAGATGAAAACGCCGGCCAGCTCACGGCTTCTCGTCGCCGGCTACTACGGTTTCGGCAATCTCGGCGACGAGATGATCCTGGCCTCGCTTCTCGCCATCGCCCGCCGGCTCTGGCCCGGATGCTCGGTGCATGCCCTCTCGGGCGATCCGGAGCAGACCGCCGCGCTCCACGGTGTCACCGCCACCTCCTGGACCGACCTGCCCGGGACGGTGCGAGCGGTCGCGGCGGCCGACCTCGTCCTCCTCGGCGGTGGCGGTCTCTTCCACGACTACTGGGGCGTTTCTCCCGGTGACCTGCTCTCGCCGCGCCAGTCCGGAATCTCGTACTACGCCAGCATCGTTGCCCTGGCGCGGCTGCTCGACAAGCGGGTCGGTCTCTGGAGCCTGGGGGTCGGCCCGCTGCTCACTCCCGAGGGGCGGGAGCTGACGGCCGCGGTCTTCCGGGAAGCGGAGTACGCCGCAGTGCGGGACGCCGCTTCGCTCGCTGAGCTTGCGGCGCTCGGCGCGGCCGAGGAGGTGGCCGTCGTTCCCGACCCGGCGTTCGCGTGGGGCGAGCCGGGCCGGGTGCAGCGGGCGCCCGCGTCACGCCCGCCGCATGTCGGGGTCGCCGTTCGCCCGTGGAACGTAGGGGTCGATCCGGCGGCCACCGAGGCGGCGCTCGTGGGAGTGCTCTCCCGCCTCGTCGCAGAGCGCGGGGCGACGATCTCGTTCCTCCCTTTCCAGACGATCGAGGGCGATCTGGAGAACGACCTGGCGCTGGCCCGGCGGCTGTGCGCGGCCCTCGGCACCGGCGAGATCGTGCTTCCGGAGCCAGGTGCGCCCTGGCGCGCCGTGGAGGCGATCGCCGGTCTCGATCTGCTCGTCGCCATGCGCCTGCACGCCGTCGTGCGCGCGCTCTCCTGCGGCGTTCCGTTCGTCGCCCTCGCCTACGATCCGAAGGTCACCGCCCTCGCCCGCGAGCTGGAAGCCGAACGCTGGATCCTTCCCCCGGAGGCCTGGCGGACGGAGCCTCTCGCCGCCCTCGCCGACGCCGCCCTCGCGCGGAGCGCGGAAGAGGGAGAGCAGCTCACGGCCGCGGCGCATGCACACGCTGCCGCGGCGGAGCGGGCGGCCGTCGCGCTCTTCTCGGCGCCGCCCCGCAGCCCGGTGCCGACCCGGCTGCGGCCCCTCGCGGCGCATGCCCTTGCCGTGCTTGCCGGCAGCGCCGGGTCTTCCGCCCCCGACCCGGTTCCGGCTCCGGCTCCTCCAGGGGCGTGCGACCTCGTCTGCTTCTCGATCATCCCGTGGGAGTTCCGATGGCAGCGGCCGCAGCAGCTGCTCAGCCGCTTCGCCGAGGCCGGGCACCGGGTCTTCGTCCTGGCGATGGACCGGTTCGCCGCCGGAACTTCGGAGCCGTTCACCATCCGGCCGCTGGGGGAGCGGATCTGGGAGGTCGAGCTCGCCCTTCCCGAAGCGCCCGGCCTGCATGCCGAGCCGTTCCCGGAACGGTTCGTCGCCGGCGCGAGCGCGGCGCTCGAGGCGCTGGCCGAGGAGCGGGGGCTCACCGCCGCCGTCGGCATCGTCCAGCTGCCGAGCTGGACGCCGCTCGCCCTCGCGCTGCGGGAACGGCTCGGCTGGCCGCTCGTCTACGACTGCATGGACGACTGGGCGACCTTCCCCGGAATCGGCCCCGGGGTGATCGCCCAGGAAGAGATCCTGGTGGCGGCGGCCGACCTCGTCCTCGCGAGCGCCGCGCGGCTGGAGGAGAAGTGGCGGCCCCGGGCGCGGGCGACGCTCCTGGTGCGCAACGCCGCCGACAGCGCGCACTTCACCGCGCGGGTCGCCGAGCATCCTGACCTTGTCGCCCTGCCCCATCCGCGGATCGGCTATTTCGGGGCGCTCGCGGAGTGGCTCGATCTCGGCCTCCTCGAACGGGTCGCCGCTGCCCGCCCCGGCTACCAGTTCGTCTTCGCCGGCGGCGTCTTCGGTCTCGATCTCTCCCGGCTCGAGGCGTTGCCGAACGTGCGCCTCTTCGGACAGCGGCCGTACGCCGAGATGCCCGGCCTGCTCGCGGGGTTCGATGTCGGGATCATCCCGTTCCGCGTCGATGCGGTGACCGCCGCCACCGATCCGGTGAAGTTCTACGAGTACCTCGCACAGGGCAAGCCGGTGGTGACGACGCCGCTGCCGGAGCTCGCCGACCGGGCCCGGCTCTTCTACCCGGCGCGCGACGGCGAGGAGTTCCTCGCGCTGCTCGACCGGGCGGTGGCGGAGGACGATCCCGCCCTCCGGAGCGCCCGTCGCGACTACGCCCGGCAGAACGACTGGACGGCGCGCCGCGAGCTCGTGGCGACGGCGCTCGCCCGGCTCCCCGGCTGCCGGGAGGGTGCCGGGATGGCGACGCGGGTCGCGGCCGTACGGGCGGAACGTGATCGCCTCGTGGCCCGTGCCGATGCCCTCGCTGCCGAGCTGGCGGCGATCCACGGTTCCCGCCTCTGGCGCGTGGCGGATCTCTACTGGCGGATCCGCCGGTCGCTCCGCCGCTGACGGCAGGCCGGAGCCGGCGCTACTTCCTGCCGACGAACGCGAGCTGCCGCAGCGCGATCGGTCGGCGGCCGGCGTTGCGCACCCGGAAGTGACGCGACATCGTTTCGCCCTCCCGGAGGAGGATCTGCTGCCGGCCCGCCGCGCGGATCCGCAGACGGCGTATCTCGGTCCAGCGCTCCTGGTCCGGATGCCAGTCGCGGAACGGAAGCGTCTCGACGGAGAGCTCGCCCGGCTCGTGGGAGTCGACGAGGAGCGCGAGCGAGCGAAACGGAGCCATGTCCACGCGGAACGTCGTCGCGCCCCGGGCGAGTACCGGGACCGGATGACTGTCGTAGCCGGCAGCCCGGTAGAAGTCGCTCGAGTCCGCGATCAGCAGCTTCACGACGTAGTCGTCGCTCACGTCCGCCCAGACGGGCGGCTTCGGGATCCTCAGCAGCGAGAGCCGGGAGGCGGAGCAGTCGGGCCCCTCCTCGCGTCCCATGCCGAAGGTCACCCAGAACGCTGTACCGTCGCAGGCGATCCCGGTGACCCACTTCGCTCCGAGCGGGATCGTCCGGCAGCTCGCCCCATCGTCGGTGCTCAGGTAGAGATAGCCGCCGGAGTCGGCGCGGATGGTGTCGCCGACGTGGCCGTAGCTGTCGGTGCCCGAGATCAGGACGCCGTCGGCGGTCGCGAGCAGCGAACGCATCTGGTGGTAGTCGTGGCGCCCCTTGGTCAGGACGTATTCGAAGTCGGAGATTGCGATCGCCTGCTCGTTGTCCTGGATACGCAACACGCCGCCGGCGAGCGACTCGTTGCCCACGAACAGATCGCGGCCGTTGCCGGTCAATCCGACCAGCCGGTAGCCGGGCTGCTCCCGGAGGGCGAAACGGCCGCCCCGCAGCTCGCCCTGCGCGTCGAAGCCGTCGAAAGAGACGAGCCCGCTCGCCGCGCCGGACGGATCGTCCCCGCCGGTTACCCAGAGGCGGGCGGTGCGCTCCGGGTGGATCGCGCGCGGCAGATAGACCTCGTGGACGTGATTCGCGAAGAGCGTGGCGAGCGAGTGATGGCGCCAGGTGAGGCCGTCGTCGCGGCTCAGGAGGAGCCGGGCGGGAGAGGCGTACGGCGCGATCGCGACGACCTCCTCCCTGTCCGGGCCGAAGAAGCCGGCGGTGGCGTTGCCGGCCCGGGTCGTCTGCCAGGCCGGCTCCGCGACGACGACTCTTCGGAACGTGCCGTCACCTGCCTCCAGCCGCCAGGCGACCCCGTGCCACTCGCCGTCGCGCCGATCGCTGCCGAGCAGGAGGATGGTACCGGCGAGCGTCTCGGTGATCGCGTCGATCGTCTGCAGGCCGTCCCCGACGAGTCCGCTGCCGTCGTGGTTCACCTCCGCGACCTCCCGAAGCACGAGCGCGGGAGAGGTCTCGAGCCGGAAGACGAAACGTTCGGCGACGACGAGGAAGAGAGCGTTCCGGGAGGGTGAGTAGAAGATCGTCTGCAGGCGGTCCCGGAAGTGGCCTGTCCCGGTCGCGCTCGCGAGGTAGCCGGGGTTGATCGCCCGGATCTGTTCCCGCAGATCGTGGAGAGAGCTCCCCGTTCCGTCGCCGACCGTCTGCCGCATTCTGATCTCCTGGAGGTTCGCGGGTTTCGGGAGTCGTGTGGGAGTCGGTCTCAGTGCAACCAGACCATGCTTTCACAGAGCAGGCGACCGGTCTGATCGTACAGGGTGACGGCGAAGATCCCGGTGTCGAGGCGGGTGCGCCGGGCGATGACGGTTCCATCCTCGGGACAAGGGTGGCGCCAGCGCAGCGCGAGACGGGAGACCCGGCGGCCCTCGCTGCCCGGGTCCGGATCGCCCTCCGCCGCGAGCGCCTCGGTCATGCAGATGCCCATGAGGAAGACACCGAGGGGATGGAGCCGGCGGCCGAGGGGTTCGGCATGCCCGGCGATCGGGTTCATGAGCAGCCGCAGGAGGTCGGTCGAGTAGATGCCATCGTGCGGAGGCACGAGGCGGAAGAGCGGCGGCTGCAGCGGTTCCGGCTTCTCTCGCCGCCGGTCCGAAAGGGCTCGGGAAGGGACGCCCCAGGGAGAGTCGGAGGGCGGAATCCGTGGCCGGAACCGGAGCTGCGGCATGGCTCGAGCCGGGGAGTACGGAAACGCCAGCCGGGCGGCGGCCCATCCGGCGGCCGGCTCATTCTCCCGGGCGAGCAGGGTGTCGCCATCGAGGATCTCGACGGTGTCGAGCGGCGAGGGATCGACGAACGCCGGCAGACGCACGGAGATGGTCCGCGGCGCCTCGTCAGCGACCGCGATCCCGCGACCGAGCACGGTGATCGGGAGCGAGCATCGGCCACCTTCAGCCTCCTGCGCGCCGAAACGAGGATCAACGAACGCCAGCGGCGCCGGGGTGAACCGGTCGAGCCAGGCGAGGAGCGCCTCTCCGAGGGTGGTGCAGTGGAGGTTCGGATGCTGGTCGCGCAGCCTGGAGAGAAGCCGCTCGAAGCGTGCCGGGAGCGCGTCACCAGCAGCGTTCGCCGCCCCCGCCGCCCCGCCGTCTGACAGCGGGAGGCAGATCACGATGGTCGCCTGGTGCCGGGACGCGAGGGCTGCCATGACGTTCCTGAGCCAGCGCTCGTCCTCCTCGGGGCGCAAGAGGTCGGTCTCCCGAAAAACCGCGAACGGCTCGGGAATCACCGGGCTCCCGTCGCTGATCCGGGTGAGATGGAGCTGCTCGCCGGCGAGGACGGCTCGCACGTCGAGCGCGTCGGCGACGAGGGCTGGAGATGGCTGGTCTCCTCCGGACGGAGCCGGGTGGAGGGCGAGGAGGGTCGGTGCCACCGGTCGATCGGTCAGGGCCGGGGCGGCGCCGGGCGCCTCTCCCGGGTAGTGCGGGGCGTATTCGTGGCTGGCGGCCGCGGCCG
>JAAYLR010000208.1 GCA_012521815.1 Acidobacteriota bacterium | reverse complement strand
CTTCTGTTGGCGAGAAAGTGCCATCGAACCCTCCTCAGGCCTCGGCGGCGACCAGCGCCGTCTCGTCGACCTTCACTCCGGGCCCCATCGTCGAGGAGATGCTCACGGAGCGGATGTACTTGCCCTTGGCCGCCGGCGGCCGCGACCGGATGACCGCCGAGATCAGCGCCTGCGCGTTGGCCAGGAGCTTCTCGGTGCCGAAGGAGCGGCGCCCGAACGGCGCGTGCACGATCCCGGTCTTGTCGACCCGGAACTCCACCTTGCCGGCCTTGATCTCCTGCACCGCCCTCGCCACCTCGGGGGTGACCGTGCCCGTCTTCGGGTTCGGCATCAGCCCGCGGGGACCGAGGATCTTGCCCAGGCGGCCGACGACCCGCATCATGTCGGGCGCCGCCACCACGGCCTCGAAGTCGAGCCAGCCGCCCTCGATCTTCTTGGCCAGCTCCTCGCCGCCCACGTACTCGGCGCCCGCCTCCTCCGCCTCCCGGATCATCTCGCCGGAGGCGAAGACGAGAACCCGCATCGCCTTGCCGGTTCCGTGCGGCAGGACGACCGTGCCGCGCACCATCTGATCCGCGTGCTTCGGATCGACGCCGAGCCGCAGGGCGATCTCGACCGTCTCGTCGAACTTGGCGAAGGCCGTCTCCTCGACGAGCCGAATCGCGTCCACCAGCGGGTAGGGCCGCTGCTCGACCTTCTCCGCTGCGCGCTTGTAGTTCTTGCCCAGATTGCTCACCGCTGCGCCTCCTGGCGATACCTCAGCTCTCGACCTCGATGCCCATCGACCGCGCCGTGCCCTCGACGATCCGGATCGCCGCCTCGATGTCGCCCGCCGTCAGGTCGGGCAACTTGGTGCGCGCGATCTCCTCGGCCTGCGCCCGGGACACCTTCCCCACCTTGTTCCGGTTCGGCTGGCCGGAACCCTTCTCCAGGCCAGCGGCGCGCCGGAGCAGGACGGCGGCCGGCGGGGTCTTGGTGATGAAGGTGTAGCTGCGATCCGAATACACCGTCACCACGACCGGAATGATCAGGCCATCCTGCGCCTGGGTACGGGCGTTGAAGGCCTTGCAGAAATCCATGATGTTGACACCGGCCTGACCGAGCGCCGGCCCCACCGGCGGCGCCGGCGTGGCCTTCCCCGCAGGGATCTGGAGCTTGATCTGACCTACGACTTTCTTCGCCATGATCGCCTCGCTTGCTCGCGGCTACGTCTTCTGAACCTGCAGGAAATCGAGCTCGACCGGGGTCTGCCGTCCGAAGATGGTCACCATCACCTTGAGCGTGTTGCGATCGAGGTTGATCTCTTCGACGACCCCGGAGAAGTTGCTGAACGGGCCGTCGATGATCTTGACCAGCTCGCCCCGCTCGAAGATGTACTTCGGCTTGGGCTTCTCCTTGGCGAGCACGACCTGGTTGAGGATCTGATCGACCTCTTCCTGGGAGAGCGGCGTCGGCTTCTTGCCCGTTCCCACGAAACCCGTCACCTTGGGGGTGTTGCGCACCACGTGCCAGGCCGCGTCGGACATCTCCATCTCGACGAGGATGTAGCCAGGGAAGAACTTGCGCTGGGTCTCGCGCTTCTTGCCGCCGCGCAGCTCGACCACGGTCTCCATCGGAATCCGGACCTCGCCGAAGGCGTCCCCCATCCCGAGGGCGTCGGCGCGCTGGAGCAGCGTCTCCTTCACCCGCTCCTCGAAACCGGAGTAGGTGTGAACGATGTACCAGCGGCGCTCACCCCGGGGAGCGGCGGGAGCCTCCGAGCTCATGAGCCGAGGGTCCTGAAGAGGTGGACGATGACCAGATCGGCGAGCCAGAGGTAGACGGCGAAGATGACGCTGGTCACCAGCACCACCCAGGTGGTCCCGATCACCTCCTCGCGGGAGGGATAGGAAACCTTGCGCATCTCCGCCTTGACCTCGGTGAAGAACCCACCGATGCCGCGGAAGAACTGTCTCACCTTCGCGAACGCGTTCATAGGACGATTTCCGAAAGAGCGTGGCAGGCCAGGAGGGATTCGAACCCCCAACCCTCGGTTTTGGAGACCGATGCTCTACCAGTTCGAGCTACTGGCCTGTGCTCCGACAGCTGCGTTGCCTTCAATGCCTACGCCACGATCTCGGTGACGGTGCCGGCGCCGACGGTGCGGCCGCCCTCGCGAATCGCGAAGCGCACGCCCTTCTCCATCGCGATCGGCGCGATCAGCTCGATGGCCAGGTTCACGTTGTCGCCCGGCATCACCATCTCCGCG
>JAAYLR010000207.1 GCA_012521815.1 Acidobacteriota bacterium | reverse complement strand
CTCCAGATGTGGAGCCACCAGTAGATGATGCAGGCGACGAAGCCGAGGCCGGCTTGGTTGCTCAGGAAGAGGACGAGCACCCAGAGGATGCGCGTCTCCTGCTGCAGCCGTGGGTTCTTGAACAGATGGGCGATATAGAAGACCAGCAGCCCAATGATGAGAAGGATCGTTACGACGAAGAGCCCGATCATCGTCGCGAGCAGCCCGTAACCGGGCCCCCGGTGGTGGCCCTCTCCGGCGACGACAAGCAGCAAGAAGAGAGCGAAGGCGATTGCCAGGAGCACAGCCGGCAGGAGGGTGAGCCCTCCGATGACGAGGGCCAACGGTTTCCGGATGGTCATCGCAACCCCCTCCTTCTCTCTGTGTCGGTGTTCTGGGCGATCAGCGGCAGGCTATCAGACGGCTGCCGACGCTCTCGGAAACCGTCGGGCTGGCGGACTCGCTCGCCTTCACGGCTCGGTCGGAGTGGCCGGCCGCCGCAGGGGAGCGAGGGCGGCGGTCCAGCGGGCGAGCTCGGCGAGGAGGCGGTCGGCGGCGCGGGCCTGGGCGTCGGTGGGGCGGAAGATGCCGTCCTCGCCGATCAGCCGGGTGAACGAGGGGATCGCCACCTGCTGCGGGAGCGGCATGAGCTGGAGCGCGGTGAGGAGCGGCTTGACCGCCTGCGCGGCGCGCATCCCGCCGGAGTTGCCGCCGTAGGAGACGAAGGCGGCGGCCTTGTGCCCCCACTCGTGGTAGAGGTGGTCGAGGGCGTTGACGAGCGACGGCGCCGGGAAGGCGTTGTACTCCGGGGTGACGAAGACGAAGGCGTCGGCGCGGGCGACGGTCTCGCTCCAGCGCCGGGTGGCGGCGTGGAGGTAGCGCCGCGTGGCCGGCTCCTCGGGTTCGTCGAAGAGAGGGAGCGCGATCTCCGCGAGGTCGACCAGCTCGACCGTGAACGACCCCTCCTGCCGGGCGTGCTCGGCGAACCAGCGGGCGACCGGCGGGCCCTGGCGGCCCTGACGGGTGCTCACGAGGATGACCTGGAGAAGGGGGCGCGACATCGTGGCTCCTTTCCTCTGCAGCCCCCGCTGCAGAGGGCGCGCGGGCGCTATTCTAAGGCCGGACGGGGCGCGCACGGCCCCGCGCCGGACTCCGGGAGGTGAGCGCATGACCACGCTTCGCCCCGGCCTCGTCGGCCTGATCCCGGCCGCCGGCCGCGCCACGCGGCTCGGCGAGCGGCCGCAGAGCAAGGAGGTGCTGCCGCTCGGCACCGCGGCCGCCGGCGCGCCGCGCCTCGTCTGCCACGACCTGCTTGCGACCTACCGGGAGGCCGGGGTCGAGCGGGCGTTCGTGGTGCTGCGGGAAGGAAAGTGGGACGTTCCGGCGGCGCTCGGCGACGGCCGCGCCTGCGGCCTCGCTCTCGCCTACCTCGTGGTGCCGCCGACCGCCGGGGTGCCGTTCACGCTCGACCGCGCCTACCCGTTCGTCCGCGGGCAGGAGGTGGCGCTCGGCTTCCCCGACATCCTGCTCGCGCCCCACGATCTGCTCGCCCGGCTCCGCGCCCACCACCATGCGGGGAACGCCGAGGTTTCGCTCGCGCTCGTGCCCTGTGACCGCCCCGCGGCGAGCGATCTCGTGGAGATCGACGCGAGCGGCCGGGTGGTGCGCTTCGAGATCAAGCCGCGGACGCCGACGCTCACGCTCACCTGGGTGCTCGCGATCCTCTCCCCGCGCTTCACCGACTTCCTCCACGAGTGGGTGGCGGCCGAAAGCCACCGGGCGATCGCCCGCGGCCGGGAGGCGTACGTGGGCGACGTCTTCGCCGACGCCATCGCGCACGGCTTGCCGATCTCGGGCCTCGTGCTGCCCGACGGCCGCTCGCTCGACATCGGCACGCCGGACTCACTCGCCCGCGCTGCCGCGGGGAACTGGGCGTCGGGCTGAAAACGGCGGGAGAACGGGAGCGATCCGGAAGCGAAGGGGAGGCTCGCGAGCGAGCCTCCCCGGGTGCGTGCGCGGTCGTTCCGGGCGTCAGCGCTGCAGCATCGTGAGCAGCAGCCCCTGTCCGTTGCCGAAGGCGGCGATCAGGCCGGCGAAGACGACCGAGACCATCGACATCAGCTTGATCAGGATGTTGAGCGACGGTCCGGCGGTGTCCTTGAACGGATCGCCGACCGTGTCGCCGACGACCGCCGCCTTGTGCGCGTTCGAGCCGCGGCCGCCGTACTCGCCGCTCTCGATGTACTTCTTCGCGTTGTCCCAGGCGCCGCCGGCGTTCGACATCATGAGCGCGAGCGAGAAGCCCGCCGCCAGCCCGCCGGCGAGCAGCCCGAGCACGCCCGCGACGCCGAGCAGCACGCCCACGGCGACGGGGATGACGATCGCGAGCAGCGCCGGGGCGAGCATCTCCCGCTGGGCGGCGATCGTGCTGATCTCGACGCAGCGGGCGTAGTCGGGCCTGGTGGTGCCCTCGAGGATGCCGCGGATCTCGCGGAACTGCCGCCGCACCTCGTCGACCATCCCACCGGCGGCACGGCCGACGGCGCTCATCGTCATCGCCGAGAAGTAGAAGACGGTGGCGACGCCGACGAAGACGCCCACCAGCACCGCCGGGTTGAGCAGCGTCACCCGGTAGTACGACATGAAGCCTTCGATCGTCGTCTCGGCGGTGCGCACGATCTCGCCGTCGATGGTGAGCGTCGCGACGCCGCGCAGCTCGGAGAGGACGAGGCGGATCTCCTCGAGGTAGGCGGCGAGCAGCGCCATCGCGGTCAGGGCCGCGGAGCCGATCGCGAACCCCTTGCCGATCGCCGCGGTGGTGTTGCCCACCGCGTCGAGCTGGTCGGTGCGCGCGCGCACGACCGGGTCGAGCTTCGACATCTCGGCGTTGCCGCCGGCGTTGTCGGCGATCGGCCCGTAGGCGTCGGTCGCGAGCGTGAAGCCGAGCGTGGAGAGCATGCTCACCGCCGCGAGCCCGATCCCGTAGAGGCCGAGCAGCACGGAGCTGGCGCCGTCGGAGGCGTAGAAGCTGATGACGATCCCGATCGCGATCGCCAGCACCGGGAAGCCGCTCGAGCGCATGCCGACGGCGAGCCCCTCGATCAGGGCGGTCGCCGTGCTCGTGTTGGCGTGGCTGGCGATGTTGCGGGTCGGCCCGAAGGCGTGCGAGGTGTAGTACTCGGTCAACCGGCCGACGGCGATGCCGACCGCGAGCCCGGTCAGCACCACGATCCAGAGGCCGATCGGGTTGGGGATCTCGAGCAGGTAGAAGAGGGGCAGCGAGAGGACGGCGATCCCGGCGGAGCTGATGTAGAGGCCGCGGCTGAGCGCGCCGATCAGCTCGGCCTGCGAGGCCTCCTCCTGGGAGCGGACCGCGAAGATGGCGAGGATCGAGAGGACGATCCCGAGCGCGGCGAGGACGATCGGGGCGGTGGCGTAGACGATGCTCAGGGCGAGCGGCGACTGGCCGTCGATCAGCTCCGAACCGCGGTGCGCGATCGCCGCCACGCCGAGCGCCGCGGTGGCGAGGATCGAGCCCGCGTACGACTCGTAGAGGTCGGCGCCCATGCCGGCGACGTCACCCACGTTGTCGCCCACGTTGTCGGCGATGGTGGCCGGGTTGCGCGGATCGTCCTCGGGGATGTTCGCCTCGACCTTGCCGACCAGGTCGGCGCCGACGTCGGCCGCCTTGGTGTAGATGCCGCCGCCCACGCGGGCGAAGAGCGCCTGCGTCGAGGCGCCCATGCCGAAGCTGAGCATGATCGCCGTGATCTGCGGCAGGGGGTTGTCGGCCACGCTGATGAAGCTGTTCGGGAAAATGCTCGGGAAGAGCTTGTAGAGGAAGAAGAACCAGGCGGTGATGTCGAGCAGCGCGAAGCCGACGACCACGAGCCCCATCACGGCGCCGCCGCGCAGGGCGACCTGGAGCGCGCCGTTGAGGCTCCGGGTGGCGGCGAAGGCGGTCCGGGCCGAGGCGTTCGTGGCGGCCTTCATGCCGATGTAGCCGCAGATCCCCGAGAAGAGGCCGCCGGTCAGGAAGGCGAACGGCACGATCGGGTTCTGCAGCTTGAAGAAGGCGAGCAGCAGGAAGATGGCGAAGAGGACGACGAAGACGATGGTCACCACCCGGTACTGCCGGCGCAGGTAGGCCATCGCCCCCTCGCGCACCGCCTGGGCGATCTCCTGCATCCGTTCGTTGCCTTCGCTCGTCTGCAGCATCTGCCGGTAGAGGATCCAGGCGAAGACGAGGGCCGCCACCGCGGTCAGGGGACCCAGCCACCAGAGGAGCGGTAGGGCGGGCCGGTTCGCGGCGGCGAGAACCTGCGGCAGGGTCAGCAGAGCGTCGAGGTACATGAGTCACTCCCGGAGCGAAATACGGACGGGACGAGTCCGCCCGGTGGGTTTTACATCGGCGCGGACCCGCGGGGCAAGGGACGGACCGGCCGCGGCGCGCACGCGCCGTTCGCCGAGATCCAGCCGCAGACCCGCCAGGGGAGTGTCGCCGACATCGCGGAGGAGATCATCGTTCGCCGGTCCGGGTCAACCGCGGCGGGGCGGACCGGCGCCGGTCTCATCGCGGCTCGGTCCCGAGCTCGATCACCTCGCCCTCCCGCGCGATCTCGGCCGGCAGCCCGGCGCGCGCGGCGAGCGCGGCGGCGAGCGCGGTCAGCTCCTCGGCGGTGCGCCGCGGGTGATGGTGGACCGGCAGCAGGCGGCCGACCCCGGCCCGGCGGGCGAGGTCGGCCACCTCCGAGGCGGCGGCGTGGCCGCTCCGCTCCGCCGCCCCGTCGCCGGCCTCGTTGTCGGTGAGCCAGACCTCGTGGAGGAGCAGCCCGACGCCGCGCACGAACGCCTCGGTCTCCGGGTCGAGGACGGTGTCGGTGACGTAGGCGAGCGCGTCGCCGATCCGCACCCCGACCGAGCCGCCCGGGTGGCGCTGAGAGCGCAGACGGAGTGTGAACGGACCGGCCGTGAGCTCCGGGCCGGTGAAGGGAACGACCTCGACCGGGAGCGGGAAATCGGCGAGCGGGACCGGGAAGAGGGGCGGCGCGAGGAGCCGGCCGAGGGCCTCCTCCGGGGCGGCCGCGACGAGCGGGGGCGCGGGGGCGAAGAGGCGTACCGGACGCCCGCGCCAGACGCCGGAAAGGTAGGAGAGGCCGACCACGTGGTCGAGGTGGTAATGGGTCAGGAGGATGTCGAGCCGCGGGCAGCCGGCAAGGAGCGCGGCCACCGCCGGTTCGGCGAGCCGGGCGACGCCGCTGCCGGCGTCGAGCAGGAGCGCGTTCTCCCCGGCGACGAGAAGGAAGCTCATCGTCTGCCGGCCGTGAGCCGGGAAGTAGCCGCCGGTGCCGAGGGGGACGAGTCGCAGGGGCATCGGGAACCTCGCTGCCGGCGCCGCGCTGTCCGGAACGAGCCGCGCGCTCGCGTCCGCCCGGTGGCCGGGCCGGAGGCGCGCGGATGCGGCTGCGGGGTGATGACGCCGGGCAGCGGCAGCCTATCCGAGGCCGCCGCCGGGCGGGGAGTGCTCAGTAGCGCCGGTCGCGCCACCCCTGACGGTCATCGCGGGGATGCCGGGCCGGCGGCCGCCGGTCGTAACGGCGGCTGGGGGAGTAGCGCTCGATCCGGTGGTGCGGACGCGCGGGCGCCGGCGCCCAGGCGTGGGGGCCGCCGACGAAGACGAAGTAGCCGTCGGTCCAGATGTACGGACGGTAGACGACCCGCGGGCCGGCGTGGACCGGGAAGTAGTAGACGTCGTAGTAGCGGCCGTACGGCCCCCAGGCGATCCGGCCCCGGCGGTAGTGGCCGAAGTCGCGCCGGACGTGGACCTCGTGGCCGAAGGCGATCCGGTCGAGCTCGCGGGCGACGCCGCCGAGCACCCGGTCGACATCCCGGTGCACCTGGCGCACGGCCCGGGTTACCTCCCGGTGCACCTTGCGCGGCGACGGAGGTGCGGGCAGCCCGGCGTGCGCGGGCGCTGGCACGGCGAACGTCGCGGCGGCGAGCAGAGCGGCGGCGAACGGGACAAGGCGTCGGGTTCTGGTCATCTCGCACCTCCTGCCCCGGGGAGACAGCGAGTTGCGTGCCAGGCTCATCGGGATCGACAAATGACTGATTCCAGGAGGGTTGGTCTCGTGGGACGAGCTCGCGACGGGAGAAGTGTCCCCTGCCGGGGACGGCCGCCGGCTGCGCCGCCAGGTGCGGTCGGCGCTACACTGCCGCCATGCACCCCTGGCACGACCTCTACGTCGACAACCAGCTCATCGCCACCGCCTTCCCCGTCGTCATCGAGGTGCCGATGGGCAGCTCGAACAAGTACGAGCTCGACAAGGACTCCGGCCTCCTGCGCCTCGACCGGGTGCTCTACAGCGCCGTCTACTACCCGGCCAACTACGGCTTCATCCCCCGCACCTACTGCGACGACGGCGACCCGCTCGACGCCCTCGTGCTCGGGCAGGAGCCGGTGCACCCGATGACGGTCGTCGAGGCGCGCGCCATCGGGGTGATGCGGATGCGCGACGAGAAGGGGCTCGACGACAAGATCCTCGCGGTGAGCGTGCGCGACCCGGCGGTCAACGAGTACCGGATCCACACCCAGCTGCCGGCCCACCAGCTCCGGCAGATCCGGCGCTTCTTCGAGGATTACAAGACGCTCGAGCAGAAGCAGGTGGTGGTCGAGGAGTTCATGGGGCCGGAGCAGGCGCTCGCGATCCTCGAAGAGGCGCTCGACCTCTACCGCCGCCTGCGCCGTGGCGAGATCGCCCGCAAGTAGCCGCCCCGCCCGTGCTAATCTGCGCCGCCGGCCGCGCGCGGCCGGCTACTGCGCCGCCAGCTCCCGATGCCGCCGCCCTCCCGGATCCGCAACTTCTCGATCGTCGCCCACATCGACCACGGCAAGTCGACGCTCGCCGACCGCCTGCTCGAGCGCACCGGTGCGCTCGGCCGCCGCGACCTGCAGGCGCAGGTGCTCGACGACATGGAGCTCGAGCGGGAGCGGGGGATCACGATCAAGGCCCGCGCGGTGCGGCTCGACTACCGTGCCGCCGACGGCTCGGAGTACGTCTTCAACCTGATCGACACCCCCGGCCACGTCGACTTCAGCTACGAGGTCTCCCGCTCGCTCGCCGCCTGCGAAGGGGCGCTGCTCGTGGTCGACGCCGCGCAGGGGGTCCAGGCGCAGACGCTCGCCAACGCCTACCTCGCCGTCGACGGCGGCCTCGAGCTGCTGCCGGTGATCAACAAGATCGACGTTCCCGCCGCCGATCCGGAGCGGGTGCGGGCGCAGATCGAGCAGGTCGTCGGCCTCGACGCCTCGCGGGCCGCCCTCGTCTCGGCCAAGGCCGGGCTCGGGATCGACGAGCTGCTCGCCCGGATCGTCACCGACATCCCGCCCCCCGCCGGCGATCCGGAGGCGCCGCTCAAGGCGCTCCTCTTCGACTCCTGGTACGACGTCTACCGCGGCGTGGTCTGCCTCGTGCGGATCGTCGACGGGACGCTGCGGCGGGGGGAGAGGATCCGGTTCGTCGCCACCGGCGGCGTCTTCACGGTCGAGGAGATCGGCGCCTTCCATCCCCGGCCGCGTCCGGTCGGGGAGCTCTCGGTGGGCGAGGTCGGCTACCTCTACGCGAACGTCAAGGACCTCGCGCAGGCGCGGGTCGGCGACACGATCACCCATCTCGACCGGCCCACGGCGACGCCGCTGCCGGGGTTCCAGGAGGCGAAGCCGATGGTCTTCGCCGGCCTCTACCCGGTCGACGCCGACGACTACGAGGACCTGCGCGACGCGGTCGAGAAGCTGCGGCTCAACGACGCCTCCTTCCGCTTCGAGCCGGAGACCTCGAGCGCGCTCGGCTTCGGCTTCCGCTGCGGCTTCCTCGGGCTGCTCCACATGGAGATCATCCAGGAGCGGCTCGAGCGGGAGTTCGACCTGCGCCTGATCACCACCGCCCCCGGGGTGCGCTACCGCGTGACCACCACGAGCGGCGAGACGGTCGAGATCGCGAGCCCGGCGCAGCTGCCCGACGCGGGGCGGATCGCCGGGATCGAGGAGCCGTACATCCGCGCGACGATCGTCACCCGCAGCGACTCGCTGGGCGGGATCCTCGCCCTCTCCCAGGAGCGCCGCGGTGTCCAGCAGCGGCTCGAATTCCTCGCTGCCGACACCGTGCTCCTCGGCTACGACTTCCCGCTCGCCGAGGTCGTGCACGACTTCTACGACCGGCTCAAGTCGGTCTCCCGCGGCTACGCCTCGTTCGACTACGAGCTCGCCGGCTACCGGGAAGGGGAGATCGTCCGGCTCGACATCCTCGTCAACGGCGAGCCGGTCGACTCGCTCTCGCTGATGATCCACCGGGAGAAGGCGTACGCGAAGGGGAAGGCGCTCGTGGAGAAGATGCAGGAGCTGATCCCCCGGCAGCTCTTCGAGATCGTCCTCCAGGCGGCGGTCGGCAGCCGCGTGATCGCCCGCGCCTCGGTGCGCCCGCTGCGCAAGGACGTGCTCGCCAAATGCTACGGCGGCGACATCAGCCGCAAGCGCAAGCTCCTCGAGAAGCAGAAGGAAGGCAAACGCCGGATGAAATCCGTCGGCGCCGTCGAGATCCCCCAGGAAGCGTTCCTGGCGGTGCTCAAGGTGGACGGGTAGAACCGGAGGCGACTCGGGTACATCGACAGGCCAACGCGCGACCAGCGGAAGACGCGCGGGCCCGATCTCCATCGGCGGCTTCTTCCGCCTCCGGAAACCGTTTCTGGCTGTCCGGAAGGAGGGGTAAACCCCTCGTTGGAGTCCGGGAGCCGCCTCGCATGGCGGGACCGGACCGAGCACATCACCGGCCACTGACCTGCTCCCCGAAATCGCTCACAGCTGAAATGGGAGTCCTCCGGCTAGAGTGGAGACAGGAGGACGGATGCGAAGGAGCCGGTTTTCGGAAGAGCAGGTCACCGGGGTGCTGAAGTCGTTGGAGTCGGGCCAGAAGGTGGCGGACGTCTGCCGGCAGCACGGGATCTCCCAGGGGACGTATTTCCGGTGGAAGGCGAAGTACGGAGGGCTGGAGGTGAGCGAGGCGCGGCGTCTGCGCGCGCTGGCCGGCAAGAAGAGGTCTCGTCAATTGGTGTGTAAACGGCCTCAGGCGACGGCCTCCCGATTGCGGTCGGTGATCTCCTCGACGACGCGTACGCCGTCGATGTACTTGGCTCCCTCGGCGACCTCCGCCAGCAGCGCGGCGTGATCG
>JAAYLR010000206.1 GCA_012521815.1 Acidobacteriota bacterium | reverse complement strand
GTACAACGGGGTGCCGGCCGTCAACATCCAGGGCGAGCCGGCGCCGGGGCACTCGACCGGCGAGGCGATGGCGGCGATGGAGGAGCTGGTCGCGAAGCTGCCACGCGGCTTCGACAGCCAGTGGACGGGGCTCTCCTACCAGGAGCGGATGTCCTCCCGGCAGGCGCCGCTGCTCTATGCCTTCTCGGTGCTGGTGATCTTCCTCGTGCTCGCCGCGCTCTACGAGAGCTGGACGGTGCCGATCTCGATCGTGCTCGCGCTCCCGCTCGGGGTGCTCGGCGGGATCCTCGCCACCTCGATGCGCGGGCTCGTCAACGACGTCTACTTCCAGATCGGTCTGCTCGGCGTGCTCGGGCTGACCACGAAGAACGCGATCCTGATCGTCCAGTTCGCGAAGAACTATCTCGAGCAGGGGATGGGGGTCATCGACGCGACGCTCCTCGCCGCGCGGGTGCGGCTGCGGCCGATCGTGATGACCTCGCTCGCCTTCGGCTTCGGCGTGCTGCCGCTCGCGCTCGCCACCGGCGCCGGCGCCGGCGCCCAGACGGCGATCGGCACCAGCGTGCTCGGGGGCATGCTCTCGGGCACCTTCCTCGCGGTGCTCTTCATTCCGCTCAGCTTCGTCGTGATCGTCCAGCTCTTCGGCCGGAAGCGGCCGCCGGGCGAGGGGCCGGCGGAGCTGGAGGCGACGACGCCCGGCATCACCGCCACGATGGCGGAGGGGGAGGGAAGATGAGAAACGCGATCTCGATCCTTTGTCTCGTCGCCCTCGCCGGCTGCTCGCTGATGCCCGACTATCAGCGGCCCGATGCGCCGGTGCCGGCGAGCCTGCCGGGTCCGGCCGGGGACGGCGCGGTGGCGGCCGAGCTCGGCTGGCAGGAGTTCCTCGTCGACGAGCACCTCCGTGCGGTCGTCGAACAGGCACTCGCGAACAACCGCGACCTGCGGATCGCGGCGCTCAACGTCGAGAAGGTGGCGGCGCTCGTGCGCCTGCAGCGCTCCGAGCTGAGCCCCGGCTTCGGCGCCCAGGCGGCCGGCGAGCGGCGCCGGATCCCCGAGAAGATGACCGACTCGGGGGTGGCGAGGACGACGGCGCAGTACGCCGTCGAGGTCGGCTTCCTCTCCTGGGAGATCGATCTCTTCGGGCGGATCCGCTCGCTCTCGGCGAGCGCGCTCGAGCAGTACCTGGCCACCGAGGAGGCGGCGCGGGCGGTGCAGGTGGCCCTCGTGTCGGGCACCGCGGTGAGCTATCTCCGCCTCGCCGCCGACGCGGAGGGCCACCGTCTCGCCCAGGCCACGCTGGCCGCGCAGAGCGACGCACTCGCGCTGGTGCGGGCGAGCCGGGATGCCGGGGTCGCCTCCGACCTCGACCTGAGGCAGGCGGAGAGTCAGGTCGAGGCCGCGCGGGTGAGAGTGGCGGAGCTCGCCGGTGCGATGGCGGTCGACCGTCACGCCCTCGAGCTGCTGCTCGGCGGGCCGCTGCCGCCGGCGCACGCGCCCGAGGGGCTCGCGGCGCTCGCGCCGACCACCGAGCTCGCGGGCGGGCTCTCGTCGGAGGTGCTGCTCGCCCGTCCCGACATCCGCGCCGCCGAGCACCGGCTGCGGGCCGCCAACGCCGACATCGGCGCCGCGCGGGCGGCCTTCTTCCCGCGGATCACGCTCACCGGCGCGCTCGGGACGCTCTCGCCGGAGCTCTCCGGGCTCTTCGAGTCCGGCACCCGGACGTGGCGGGTCGCGCCGCTCGTGCAGCTCCCGCTCTACGCCGGCGGCGGCCTGCGCGCCCGGCTCGAGGCGACGAAGATCGAGCGCGAGATCGCGGCGGCGAGCTACGAGAAGGCGATCCAGACCGCCTTCGCCGAGGTCGCCGACGCCCTCGAGCTGCGCGGCACGCTGCGCGACCAGCTCGCGGCCCACGACCGGCTCGTCGTCGCGCTGCGCGAGACGCTCCGTCTCGCCGAGGAGCGGTACCGCGCCGGGGTCGACGGCTACCTCGGGGTGCTCGTCGCCCAGCGGGGGCTCTTCGCCGCCGAGCAGGCCGGGGTCTATCTGCGCTTCGCCGAGCGCAGCAACCGGATCGCGCTCTACCGGGCCCTCGGCGGCGGCGCGTGACGGCCGGTTAGCGTCGTGGAACCGGCCGGCGGGCGACCACTCCCCGCCGGCCGGGACGCTCAGGGTTTCTTCTCGTCGCGCTCCTGCTGCGCCTTGCCGGTCATCGGCACGAAGCGCACGGGGATGATGTTCTTCTTCTCGTAGCCGGTCGGGGTGCGGGTGATGAGGAGCAGGTCCTGGAAGAAGCTGCCGACCGGGACGACCATCCGGCCGCCCACCTTGAGCTGCTCGAGCAGCGGCTTCGGGACCTCCGGCGGCGCCGCGGTGACCATGATCGCGTCGAACGGCGCCTCCTCCGGCCAGCCCTGGTAGCCGTCGCCGACCCGGGTGTGGACGTTGCGGTAGCCGAGCTCGCCCAGGAGCCGGCCGGCCTGCTCGCCGAGCGGAGGGAGGATCTCGATCGTGTAGACCTCCCGGGCCACCTGCGAGAGCACGGCCGCCTGGTAGCCCGAGCCGGTGCCGATCTCGAGCACCTTCTCCGTCCCGTCGAGGGCCAGCAGCTCGGTCATCAGCGCCACGATGTACGGCTGCGAGATCGTCTGGCTGTCGCCGATCGGGAGCGGATAGTCCGCGTACGCCTGCGCCCGGAACGGCTCCGGCACGAAGAGATGGCGCGGGACCTGCGCCATCGCCCGGAGCACGCTCGGCTGCCGCACCCCGCGGCTCCGGATCTGGCTGTCGACCATCGTCTGGCGCTGGTTCGCGAGGGGGTCGGTCTGGGCGGAGAGGGTGGTCGTCGGCATCAGGAGGAGCAGCAGCCCGCAGAGGGCGAAGGCGCGCGGCGAAGAGAGCGAAAACGGCGAAGGCATGACGATCGTACCGATTCTGACCTCAGATGACTGCAAGAGACAAGCCAGACCCCGGCGACGGGCGGGATGCCGACGCGTTACCATCGCCGAGGCGCCGCACCGTTCCGGGAGGCGCGGCGAGGCTGGGAGGCCCGAGGATGCTTCACTCGACCGAGGAGATCCTGACGCGCATCGAGCGGCTGCTCACCGACTCGCCGGCGGCGCGGACGAGCGTCGTCTGGTGCGAGGAGCGCGCGGGCAGCGCCGGGCACGGCGGCCGGGCCCGCCCGCCGGGGCAGACGTTTTCGCGTACCGTCGTCGTCGGGGTGGAGGAGGCGGGCCGCACCGGCACCTGCGCGGTCGCCTCCGACGATCCGGCCTTCCTCCTGATGGCGGTCCGGGAGGCGCTGGCCGCGGCGCGGCTCGACCCCGGACCGCCCTGGGGGCCACCGCCGCCCTCGGAAGCCGGTGAAGAGGGCCCCCCGCTCCACGATCCCGGGCTCGCCGCCCTCACCCCCGAGGCGGCCGCCAGGCGGCTCGCCGGCCTGCTCGAGAAGCGGGGCTCCGGCCAGCTCTCCTGGTGGGAGGCGCGGCTCGTCGTCGCCGACTCGCGCGGTCTGCGCCGCGCGGCGGCGCTCACCGCCGGGGTGCTCGAGCTGCGCTGGGGACGGCGGGTGGGGGCGGGGCACGCGGCCCACGCCGCCCGCTCGCTGGCGGGTCTCGATCCGGAAGGAGTGGCGGCACGGGCCCGAAGCCGGCACCCGGGAGCGGACCTCGAAGAGGGTGGGCTCGCACCGGGGGAGGCGCCGGCAGTGGTGCTCGCCGGCGAGGCCGCGGCGCGGCTGCTCGCGGCCTTCAGCGCCGCCGCGTTCGACGGCCACGCCTACGCCGCGGGCGACTCCTGGCTCGCCCGGGGCGGGGGAGAGCTGCTCCTCTCGCCCCTCCTCGACGTGGAGGACGATCCGCTCTCCGCGGCCGGGCTGCCGCTCCCCTTCGATTTCGAAGGACGGCCGAAGGGGCGCCACCCCCTGCTCGTCCGCGGCCGGCCGGGTCCCCCGGTGACCGACGCCGCGCTCGCCGCGCGGATCGGGCAGGCCGAAACCGCCCATGCGCTCGGCGGCGGCGCGGCGCTGCCGCTCCATCCCCGGCTCGCTCCGGGGGAGGGGAGCGAGGAGGAGCTGCGGCGCGCGGCCGAAGGAGGGATCTGGATCGGGGAGGTCGGACCTCCGGAGCTCTTCGACCGGGTCCGGCTGGGCACCCGCCTCGTGGCCCGGGGCGTGCGGCGGATCGGCCCGGACGGCGCGCTCGCCGAG
>JAAYLR010000205.1 GCA_012521815.1 Acidobacteriota bacterium | reverse complement strand
GCGCACGACCCGGTCGCCGATGCCGCTCTCGTCGAGGAGGCTCGCGAGCTCGTCGCGCTGCGGGAGGCGATCCTGACCCGCGAGCACGAGGGTGAGCTCCGGCCGGGCCGTGAGCGCGGCGGCCAGGGCCGCGAGCGCCCAGGCGACGGGCCGCCGGGGGAGCAGGGTCGCGAGCCAGAGGAGGTAGGGCGGGCGCACACCGAGCGCGGCGAGCCCGGCGGGTGCCGCCGCGGCTTCGAAGAAGCGGGGCGCGACGGCTCCCGGCAGGAGGCGGAGCCGCGCCGGCGGCACCTGGTAGCGGGAGCGCAGCTCGTTCGCGCCGAAACGGCTGCTCGCGAGCACCCGTGCGGCCCGTTGCGCGCCGATCCGGGCGAGGAGCCGGCGGCGCCACCGCTCCCGCGGGCCGAACTCCTCGGGGCGGGCCTCGAAGGCGAGGTCGTGGAGGGTGAGGAGGCCGGGGAGGTCGGTGAGGAGCGGCAGGCTGTAGCCGGGCGAGAAGACCGCCTCGGCGCCCGCGTCGCGCAGAAGCCGGGGGAGCCGGAGCTGCTCCCAGGCGATCGGCCGCATCCGCGGCCGGCCGTCGAACCGCGGCTGGAGCGCCACCCCCGCCGCCGCCGCGGCGGCGAAGAGCGGATGGGCGAACGGCTCGCCCTTGAAGAAGAGGAGCCAGGTGTCGGGATTCCGGGCCTCCACGAGGCCCGAGAGGAGCCCCTCGAGGAAGCGGCCGACGCCGGAGGAGCGGCCCTCCATCTCGTAGGCGATGACGCCGATCCGGCGGGGAGGAGGCATGGGGGGAAGGTTAACGGTTCCCGGGCTCGCGATCCATGCGCGCGCCCCTCCCGGAAGAGAGAAAGGGCGCAGCCGGGAGGCCCGGCTGCGCCCTTGTCCGGCCGGAGAGTCCGGCCTCAGTCGTGGAGCCGTCGCGGTCCGGCCGCGATCACCTCGGGCGGACAGCCGCTCTCGAAGAGCTTGAAGTTCTCGATGTACCGCGCCGCGAGCGCGTCGTAGCGGTGGTAGTACTCGTCCTTGTTCCCCCAGGTGTTGGCGGGGTCGAGGATCTCGCTCGGCACCCCGGGGCACGCCTCGGGGACCTCGAAGCCGAAGATCCGGTCCCGGCGGTACGGCACGTCGGCGAGCTGCCCGTGGAGCGCGGCATCGAGCAGCGCCCGGGTGTGGCGGATCGAGATCCGCTTGCCGATCCCGAACGGGCCGCCGGTCCAGCCGGTGTTCACGAGCCAGCAGGTGGCACCGTGCTCGGTCATCTTCTTCTTGAGCAGCTCGGCGTAGACGTACGGATGGTGGACCATGAACGGGCCGCCGAAGCAGGCGCTGAAGGTGATCTCCGGCTCGGTGCCGAGGCCGATCTCGGTGCCCGCGATCTTGCTCGTGTAGCCGGAGATGAAGTGGTAGATCGCCTGATCGGGGGAGAGCCGCGAGATCGGCGGCATCACCCCGGAGGCGTCGCAGGTGAGGAAGACGATGTGCTTCGCGTGCCCGGCGCGCCGCTCGGGAACCGCGTTCTCGATGTAGGAGAGCGGATAGGCGGCGCGGGTGTTCTCCGTCAGGCGATCGTCGTTGAGGTCGAGCCGCCGGGTGATCGGGTCGTAGACCACGTTCTCCAGCACCGTGCCGAAGCGCCGGGTGCAGGCGTAGATCTGCGGCTCGGACTCCGGCGAAAGGCGGATCACCTTGGCGTAGCAGCCGTCCTCGAAGTTGAAGATGCCGTTCGTTCCCCAGCCGTGCTCGTCGTCGCCGATCAGGCGGCGCTTCGGGTCGGCCGAGAGCGTCGTCTTGCCGGTGCCCGACAGGCCGAAGAAGACCGCGACGTTGCCGTCGTCGCCGACGTTGGCCGAGCAGTGCATCGGCATGACGCCGTCGAGCGGGAGCAGGTAGTTGAGCACCGTGAAGACCGCCTTCTTGATCTCCCCGGCGTAGCCGGAGTTGCCGATGATCCCGATCTTCTGCCGGTAGTTGAGGACGATGAACGTCTCGGTGCGGGTGCCGTCGGCCATCGGGTTCGCCTTGAAGCCGGGGGCGACGATGAGCGTGAAGTCGGGGACGTGATTGGCCGCCTGGTCGTGCGTCGTGTTCTTCGCGAGCATGATGCGGGTGAAGAGGGCGTGCCAGGCGCGCTGGCAGATGACCCGCACCGCGAGCCGGTGATCGGGATCGGCGCCCGCCCAGACGTCCTGCACGAAGACGTCACGCCCCTGCAGGTAGCCGCAGAGCCGGGCATGGAGGCCGGAGAAGCTCTCCGGGTTGAACGGCCGGTTGTACTGCCCCCACCAGACGTGCTCCTCGGTGGTCTGCTCGCGCACCACGAACTTGTCGGCCGCCGCGCGCGCCGTGTGCTTGCCGGTGCTCACCGCGAACGGGCCGAGATGGCAGATCTCTCCCTCGGAGCGGAAGACCGCCTCCTCGTAGAGGGCGCTCGTCGGCAGGTTCCAGTAGACCTTCCGGAGGTCGGTGAGGCCGTGGTGCTGCAGCCCGTAGAGGCTGGCGAGCGCCCCGGCCTGCGCGGCCGCCGGCGAGTGGACGTCGAGGTTGAGCTTCATGCCCAGTCCCTCACGAGGCGACGGTCGCCGATGAAGATCTCGTTGGGGGAGTTCGGGTCGAGCGCCCACTTGAGCCGCTCGACGCCTTCCATGATCTCCTTCATCCCGCCGCAGTAGGAGAGGCGCAGGTGCCCCTCCATCCCGAACTCCCGGCCGGGGACGGTGACCACGCGCACCTTCTCGAGCAGGAACTGCGCGAGCTTGAGCGAGTCGCGCTCGTAGGCCGAGAAGTCGGGGAAGCAGTAGAAGGTCCCCTGCGGCTTCTCGAGGCGCAGGCCGGGGATCGTCCGGAGCCGCTCGACCATCACGTCGCGCTGGTTCTGCAGCGTCAGGCGGAGCGTCTCGATCGAGGTCTGCACCCCGGAGAGGGCGCCGATCGCCGCCCACTGCGAGACCGTCACCGGGCCCGAGGTCTGGTGCCCCTGGATGTTCGTCATCGCCTCGATCACCTCGGCGTTGGCGATCGCCCACCCGATCCGGAAGCCGGTCATCGCGTACATCTTCGAGACGCCCTGCACGACCACCAGCTTCGAGGTGGGGCCGAGGTCGGTCGCGAACTCGTACGGGTTCGGGACCTGCAGACCGTCGAAGACGAGGCGGGCGTAGAGGTCGTCCATCACCAGCCAGATCCCCTTCTGCTCGCAGTAGCGGACGATCTCGGCGATGAACTCGCGCGAGTAGACCGCGCCGCTCGGGTTGTTCGGGCTGTTGAGCATGATCGCCCGGGTCTGCGAGCCGACCACCTCGTCGATCTCCTTCATCGTCGGGTGGAACGAGCCGTCCTCGGGGACCACCGGCACCGGCACCCCGCCGGCGAGCTTGACCATCTCCGGGTAGCTCACCCAGTACGGGGCGGGGAAGACGACCTCGTCGTGCGGCTCGACGATCGCGTAGAGGAGCATCATGATCGCCTGCTTCGCGCCGCTCGAGACGATCACGTTCTCCGGCCGGACCCGGTGGTGGTACTGGTCGTCGGTGTAGCGGATCACCGCCTTCTTGAGCGCCGGCAGGCCGTCGGCCGGCGCGTAGCGGATCTCGCCGGTGTTCAGCTGGGCGGCGCAGTTGAGGACAGCATCGAGCGGCGCCTTGCTCTTCGGTTCCCCTCCTCCGAGGTGGATGACCGGCTCGCCCCGCTCCCTGAGCTTGGCGGCGGCCTCGTTGAGCTTGAGGGTGGGCGAGGCCTTGATCGACCTCGCGAGCTGACTGATGCTCATCTCGCGTCCTTTCTCCGCCGGCTCTGGACGGACGGCGGCCGACCCGGAAAGGCTAGCACCGCCCGGATTCCGGTCACCGCGCCAAAGGGTGGGAGAACGCCTGCCGGCAGGAGTATCGGGCCGGGGGCGGCGCGCCGCGTCACCCCCGGCCGGACCGGTTCAGCTCTCGCCGCCGAGGTCCGCGAGCGCCTCGCGGACGACCGCGAGGAGGGGCTCGGCGGAGGGCGGGGAGCCGACCGCGCCCCGCATCCAGGCGTCGGGCGTCAGCCGCCCCTGCCGGGCCATCCGCTCGAACTCGGCGCCGAAATCGCGCCCGTGGAGGTGCTCGGCGATCTGGAAGGCGATCAGGTGGCCGAGCGCGTAGTCGGGCAGGTAGAGCGGGTAGCCGACCATGTGCGAGTAGATGCCGAGGAGGACCGAGTCGCGCACCCCGAAGACGGGGGCGAAGTACTCGTTCCAGACCTCCTGGGCGATCGTCACCGTCGCCTGCCGCAGCTCGGCCGCGGTCGCCTCCGGGTGGGCGTAGAGCCACCGCCACATCCGCATGTCGACGAGCGAGACGCCGGCGATCTCGTAGGTCGCCCAGAGGTCGGCGAGCGCCCGGGCATGCCGGTTCGCGGCGTCCTCGGAGCCGAGCCCGAGCAGCTCGAGGTCGCGGTGCTGGAAGGTGAAGGCGAACGCCTCGGTGAAGGCGTTGTTCGGCACCCCGGAGAGCGGCCAGTAGTCGATCCCGTCGAGGGAGAAGACCTGCTCGACGTTGTGGCCGAACTCGTGGACGGCGATGTTG
>JAAYLR010000019.1 GCA_012521815.1 Acidobacteriota bacterium | reverse complement strand
CGCCGGGGCCCCGGCGGCGCGCTTCTTCCACTGTCTGCCGGTGCGGCGCAACGTCGTCGTCACCGATCGCGTCCTCGACGGCCCGCGGAGCGCCGTCGTCCACCAGGCACACCAACGGCTCCGGGCGCAGATGGCGGTGCTCCACCGCCTGCTCGCCGGAAAGGGAGAGGGATGAAGGACATCGGCCAGCGGACCACCGAGATCGCCGGGCTCCGGCACGCGATCCCCTACGTACGGCTCTTCCGGGGCCGGACCTTCGTGATCAAGCTCGGCGGCGAGACGCTCGCCGAGGACCACCTCCTGCTGCCGCTGCTCGAACAGGTCGAGGTGCTCGGCCAGCTCGGCATCCACGTGGTGCTGGTCCACGGAGGCGGGCCGCAGACGACCGCGCTCGCCACCCGGCTCGGCCTGCCGACGCGGATCGTCGACGGGCGCCGGGTCACCGACGCCGCGACGCTCGAGGCGAGCGTGCTCGCCCTCGCCGGGCAGGCGAACACCCGGGTCCTCTCCGCGGCCCGCCGCGCCGGGCTCGCGGCGGTCGGCCTGACCGGCATCGACGGCAACCTCCTCACCGCGAGCCAGCGGCCGCCGGTCCCCGCCGCGAACGGCGAGCTGGTCGACTACGGCCACGTCGGCGATCTCGAAGCGGTCGACATCCGGCTCCTCGCCCGCCTGGCCGAGGCCGGCTTCGTGCCGGTGATCGCCTCGCTCGCGGCGGCCGCCGACGGCGCCCCGCTCAACGTCAACGCCGACACCGTGGCCGCGGCGCTCGCGGTGGCGCTCGGCGCCGCGAAGCTGATCCTCGCGGTCGCCGTCCCCGGCATCCTCGAACGGGCCGACGATCCGCACTCGGTGATCTCTCTCGTCGATCTGCCCGGCCTCGAGGCGCTCGCGGCCGCCGGGGCGCTCTCCGGCGGGATGCTGCCGAAGGCGGCGGCGATCCGGCAGGCGCTCGCGGGCGGGGTGCCGCGGGTCCACGTCATCCCGGCCGGAGCGCCCGACGCGCTCCTGGCCGAGGTCTTCACGAACGAAGGCGTCGGCACGATGGTGGTCGCCAACGGCACGGGCGCGGCGCCGTGAAGCTCGCGCGCGAGGAGCTGCTCGCGCTCCACGCGGCGCTCGTCGCCATCCCTTCGGTCTCGGGCGACGAGGCGGCGATCTGCGCGTTCCTCGCGGCGTTCCTCGCGGCGCGGGGGGTCGCCTGCGAGCGGCACGGCGACTCGCTCCTCGCGCTCGCGGGCGAGGGGCCGCTCCTCCTGCTCGACAGCCACCTCGACACCGTGCCGCCGGCGCCCGGCTGGCAGCGGCCGCCGTTCGCGGCGACCCGCGAGGGCGACCGGCTCTACGGGCTCGGAGCGAACGACGCCAAGGCGGCGGTCGCGGCGCTCGTCGCGGCCTTCCTCGAGACCGCCGGCGCGACCGGCGGGATCACCCTCGGCCTCGCGCTCGTCGCCGAGGAGGAGACGACGAACCGGGGCACGCAGGCGATCCTCGAGCGGCTCGCCGCGCGGGGTCTCGCGCTCGCCGGCGCCGTCTTCGGCGAGCCGACCGGGCTCGACCTCGCGGTGGCGCAGAAGGGGCTCCTCCTGCTCGAGCTCACCGCGCACGGCACGGCCGCGCACGCCGCCCACGCCCGGGCGCTCGGCGCCGAGAACGCCGCCCGCCGCCTCGCCCACGACCTCGTCGCTCTCGACGGGCTCGATCTCGGCCCGCCGCACCCCGAGCTCGGGAGCACCACCCTCGAGCCGACGCTCCTGCGCGCCGGCGAGGCGCGCAACGCGGTGCCCGCCGAGGCGAGCGCGCTCCTCGACCTGCGCGTCGTGCCCGGCCTCGCCACCGGCGAGCTCGTCGCCCGGGTGCGCGGCGCCGTCGGCGGGCAGGTGCGGGTCGTCTCCGACCGGTTCGCTCCGCGCCAGACGCCGTCCGGCTCGGCGCTCCTCGCCGCCGCGCGCCAGGCCCGGCCCGCCGCCCGCACCTACGGCTCGGCGACGCTCTCCGACTGGGCGCTGCTCCCCCCGGGCGTGCCCGGGATCAAGGCCGGCCCCGGGCGCTCGGAGCGCTCCCACACCGCCGACGAGTACGTCCGCGACGAGGAGCTCGTGGCCGGAGCCGACTTCTACGCCGCCCTCGTGCGCGCCTTCGCGGCCGCGCCGGGCCCGGCCGGAAAGGAGGAAGGATGAGCCGTCTCTGGGACCTCGGCGGGGCGCTCGACGCCCGGGTGCTCGCCTACACCGCGGGGGAGGACCACGCCCTCGACGACCGCCTGATCGCCCACGACGTCACCGCCTCGCTCGCCCACGCGGCGATGCTCCACGGGCGGGGGCTGCTCGCGGACGGCGATTTCGCGGCGATCCGGGACGGCCTCGCGGCGCTCGGCGACGAGCACGCGCGCGGCCTCTGGCGGGTCGAGCTCGCCGACGAGGATGGCCACACCGCGCTCGAGCGGCGGCTGACCGCGCGGATCGGCGCCGCGGGCGGCCGCCTCCACCTCGGCCGCTCGCGCAACGATCAGGTGCTCGCCGCGCTCCGCCTCTGGATGCGCGCCGAGGCCGCCGCGCTCGCCGGCCTCGCCCGCGAGGTGGCGGCGGCGCTCGGGGAGGTCGCGCGCCTTCACGACGGGGTGGCGCTGCCCGGCTACACCCACCTCCAGCCGGCGATGCCCTCCTCCGTGCCGCTCTGGGCCGGCGGCTTCGCGGCCGAGCTCGAGGACGACGCCGCCGGGCTCGCCGCCTGCGCGCGGCGGATAGAGAAGAACCCGCTCGGCTCGGCGGCCGGCTACGGGACCCCGGGGCTCGCGCTCGACCGGGAGGCGACCCGCGCCGCGCTCGGCTTCGCCGCCGTCCACGAGCCGGTCACCGCCGTGCAGCTCTCCCGGGGCAAGGCCGAGGCGCAGCTCCTCTTCGAGGTCCACCTCCTCACGCAGGACCTCGGCCGCCTCGCCGCCGACCTCGTCTGGTACGCCTCGAAGGAGCTCGGCTTCGTCGCGCTGCCGCCGGCGATGACCACCGGCAGCTCGCTCATGCCGCAGAAGCGGAACCCCGACCTCTTCGAGCTCGCGCGCGCCGCCGGCGCGGTCACCCTCGGCGCCCTCGTCGAGGCGCTCGCGCTCCCCGCCAAGCTCCCCTCCGGCTACCACCGCGACCTCCAGCGGCTGAAGGCGCCGCTCTTCCGCGCCTGTGACCTCGCGCGGGCGACCGCCGGTCTCTTCGCCGCCACCCTGCCGGAGATCCGCTTCCTCCCCGAGCGGATCGCGCTGCCCCCCGAGCTCGGCGCCGCCGAGGAGGCGCACCGGCTCGTGCTCGCCGAGGGGATCCCGTTCCGCGAGGCGTACCGCCGGGTCGCCGCGCGCTACCGGCCGGAGTAACTCCCTCGCCCCGCGCGAGCGGGGGATAGGCTCGGGCGCGATGCGACTGCCGATCCGCTCCTCGCCACCGGGAGGAGGCCGGGCGCTCCGGGCGCTCCTCCTCCTCGCCGCGCTCGCTCTTCCCGGCTGCCGGCAGGCCCCGGAGGGCGGCGCGGGCGGGCCGTTCCCCACCGCGCCGCCACCGCGTGAACCCGAACCTGCTCCCGCCGGCCGACCGGTGAGCGCGGGCGAGCCCGCGGCGGTCGCGGCGGCGCGCGCAGCGCTCGGCACCCCGGTCGTCGCCGAAGCGTGCGGGCCGTACCAGCTCCTCACCGACGCTGCCGGGCCGCTTCTCGGTGGCCTCCGGGAGCTCTGCGCGGGGCCGGTCACGGCCTTCGAGAGCGAGTACCGCCACCGGTTCGGGGTCGCGCCGAGCGAGCCGCCCGCAGGCACCCTCGTGCTCTTCGCCGAGCGGCGCCGCTTCCAGCGGTACGTCGCTGCCGATCCGCGCCTGCCCCGGGTGGCCGCCGGCTTCTCGCTCGCGCTCGACGGTCTCGTGGCGCTGCCCGCCGGGGAGCGGCCGCTCGCCGAGGTCGCCGGCACCCTGATCCACGAGCTCGCGCACCTCGCCCACCGCCGCACCTTCGGGTCGCCGCTCGAGCCGTGGCTCTCCGAAGGGCTCGCCGACGAGCTCGGCTACTCCGCCGGCCCCGACGGCTTCGCGTCCCCTGCCGGCTTCACCGGAATGGAGGGCCTGCGCACCCGACTCCGCGGCGGGTACGCGACCGGCCGGGCCGGGCCGCTCGCCCGCCTCGTCGCGCTCCCCCGCAGCAGTTTCGACCGGGATCCCGTGAGCTGGGATTACGACCAGGCCGCGCTCTTCGTCCGCTTCCTCCTCCTCGACCCGGAGCTCGCTCCCCGCTTCCGCGCCTGGCTCGCGGCCCGCGCCGCCGGCGGTACCCCGCCGCCGCTCACCGCCGGCCTCGGCCTCGACGAAGAAGCGCTCGAATCGCGCTTCCGGCGGTGGCTCGACGGGCCGGCGCGGGGCGGATCGTGAGGAGGTTGGGATAGGCTCCTCCTCCCGCCTGCGTATGTCCGTTCCCCGCGTCCAGCCCGTCCGCCTCCCCGAACGCACCCTCCCGGCGCTCCTGATCGCGACCGCGCGCCGGGTGCCGGAGCGGGTCTTCCTCCGCCTCGTCGGGCCGGCGGGGCCGCCGCCGCCCCGCACCGTCACCTTCGGCGGCTTCGCGACCGGGGTGGCGCGCGGCGTCGCGCTGCTGCGCGCGGCCGGGGTCGAGGCGGGCGACCGGGTGCTCCTCTTCGCGGCCAACTCCCCGGAGTGGCAGATGCTCGCGCTCGCCGCCCAGTGCCTCCGCGCCGAGCCGGCGGCGCTCTTCGCGAGCCTCGCCGGGGAGCAGGCGCGGACGATCGCCCGGCGGGTGCGCCCCCGGGTGGCGCTCGTGGGCGACGCGGAGGGGTGGAGCAAGCTCGCGCCGGCCGGCGGGGAGCTCGCGGCCGCGGGCCTCGCGGCGCTCGTGGCGGGCGAGCCCCTCCACCCCGCGAGCCTCCCGAACGGCCTCACCGCCAGGACCTTCGCGACGGCGTTCGGCGACGGGGCGCCGGCGGTGCCGTTCGCCGAGCTCGCCGCCCTCGCCGCGGCGGTCGGCGAGGAGGATCCCTTCCTCCTCCTCTTCACGAGCGGCACGACCGGGCGGCCGAAGGGGGTCCGCGTGCCGCAGCGCGCCGCGATCCGGGTGATCGACACCGCGCAGGGAGCGGTGGGCCTCACCGAGGAGGACGTCGGCCTCCACTTCCTCCCGTACGGCCACGTCGCCGGCCACGCGCAGTTCGTCATGGGGATCGGCCAGGGGCAGGAGCTCCTGATGGTCACCCGGCGGGAGGAGATCGAGCCCGCCTTCGCGCTCCGGCCGACCTACATCTTCTCGGTGCCCGCGGTCTACGAGCGGGTCCGCGCCGGGGTGGAGCAGAAGCTCGCGGCGATGCCGGCGCCGCTGCGCGCGACGCTGCGGGGCGCGCTCGCCGCCGCCGAGCGGTACCGCCTCGACGGCTCGCGGAGCGTGCGCGACCGGCTCGGCACCGCCCTCGCCGACCGCGCGATCGGCCGCGCGGTGCGGGCGAAGCTCGGCGGCCGGATCCGCGCCCTCTACGCCGGTGGCGCCGCGGTGCCACCCGCGCTCTTCCGCTTCTTCGAGGCGCTCGGCATCCCGATGGTCGAGATCTACGGGATGAGCGAGACCGCCGGGATGATCGCCTGCAACTACGTCGCCGGGCCGCGCCTGCCGGGCTGCGCCGGCCGGGTGAGCGCCGACCACGAGGTCCGCTTCGGACCCGACGGCGAGCTGCTGCTGCGCGGGCCGCTCCTCCTCTCCGGCTTCCTCGAGGAGGAGGACGGGCGGGGCGCCTGGACGGAGGACGGCTTCTTCCGCACCGGCGACCTCGGGCGGCTGGACGACGACGGCTGGCTCTGGATCGAGGGGCGGTCGAAGAACATGCTCGCGCTCTCGACCGGCAAGAAGCTCTCGCCCGAGCCGATCGAGCAGGCGATCGCCGCCCGCGAGCCGTTCCGCGCCGCGGTCCTCTTCGGCGAGGGGCGCCCGTTCGTGGCCGCCGCGGTCTTCGTCGACCGCGCCGCGCTCGACCGGTTCGCCGCCGCCGGCCTCGACGCCGAGCGGGAGCTGCTCGGGCCGCTGCACGCCGCGCTCGACGCCTTCTCCGACCACGAGAAGCCGAAGCGGCTCACGGTGCTGCCGGGGGAGCCGGCCGACTACCCCGAGCTCCTGACGCCGACCCTCAAGATCCGCCGCGACGCCCTGCTCGCCCGCCTCGGTCCCGCCGCCGAGGAGCTCTTCACGAAACGCTGAGGCCGTACCGGGCGGCCGACACCCGGCAGGAGGTTGCGATGGCATGGCTCGCCGACCCGCAGGTCTGGATCGCGTTCGTGACGCTGACGGCGCTCGAGATCGTCCTCGGCATCGACAACATCATCTTCATCTCGATCCTCGCCGCCCGGCTGCCTCCCGCCCGGCAGCCGCGGGCCCGCACCCTGGGGCTGGGGCTGGCGATGATCACCCGGATCCTGCTGCTGCTCTCGCTCGCCTGGATGGCGCGGCTGACCGATCCGCTCTTCACCGTCATCGGCTTCGACGTCTCGGGGCGCGACCTGATCCTGTTCGCAGGTGGCCTCTTCCTGCTCGCCAAGAGCACCCGGGAGATCCACGAGCGGCTCGAGGGGACCGCGGAGCACGCGGCGGCGCAGGCGGGTATCAGCTTCGCGGGGGTACTCGTCCAGATCGCGCTGCTCGACATCGTCTTCTCGCTCGATTCGGTGATCACCGCGGTCGGCATGGTGCAGCAGATCCCGGTCATGGTGGCGGCGATCGTCGCCGCGGTGCTGGTCATGATGGCGGCGGCGGGGAGCATCGCCGCGTTCGTCGAGCGGCATCCGACGGTGAAGATCCTCGCCCTCTCCTTCCTGCTCCTGATCGGCACCTCGCTCGTCGCCGAGGGGCTGCACTTCCACATTCCGAAGGGGTACCTCTACTTCGCGATGGCCTTCTCGGTCGGCGTCGAGATGCTCAACCTCCGCCTGCGCGACCGGGAGACGGTGCCGGTCCGGCTGCGCCCGCGCCAGCCGGGCCGCGCGCGGCGGCGGCGCTGAGGAAGAGCCGCCCCTTGCCGCGGGCGCCTCTTTCCGTCACGATGCGGTCACGCCGGCACGGGTGCGATGCGGCTGCCACCCCGCCTTCCCGTTCTCGCGGTACCCAGCCACCCACGAAGAATAGGAGCAACACCATGCAGATCACCGACCTCCTCGCCCAGATGGGCGGCCTCCAGGACATGGCCCGGCAGCTCGGCATCAGCCAGAAACAGGCCGAAAGCGGCGCGGCCGCGCTCCTGCCCGCGATCCTCGGCGGCTTCAAGAAGCAGGCGCAGGCTCAGCCGACCGGCCTCGAGGGGCTCGGCGGCCTGCTCGGCCAGCTCGGCGGCGGCGGCCTGCTCGACGCGGTGCTCGGCACGAAGCCGGCGAACGTGAGCCAGGGCAACGACGTGCTCGCCCAGATCTTCGGCTCGAAGGACGTGAGCCGCACGGTCGCCCAGCAGGCCTCGGCGAAGTCCGGCCTCGACCCGGCGCTGCTGAAGAAGATGCTGCCGATGCTCGCGATGATGGTGACCGGCTTCATGGCCAAGGCCCAGGGTGGCGCCAGCGCCGGCGGCGGCCTCGGCAGCCTGCTCGGCGGCCTGCTCGGCGGCGGCCAGCAGCCCGCGGCGAGCGCGGGCGGCCTGAGCGGTCTCGCCTCGATGCTCGACCTCAACGGCGACGGCAACCCCCTCGACGACATCCTCCGGATGGCGGGCAAGGCGCTGCGCTGAGCGGCACGCCCATCCGTCCCTTCCCGGCGCCGGGCCTCCCGCCCGGCGCTTTTTTTTTCGGAGCGCTCGCGGCGACGCCTCCTCCCACCCAGCGTGAGGGGGTGCAACCCCATCCACAACGGCACACCCATGGAACGCACGAATTACTGTAATTGGCGCTCGTTTTGATATAAAACAGGGCGGATTCATGACAAATCGACCGACTTGCGAGATAGGTACCGTCAAGGAGAGCCGATGACCACCACCCCCCTGCGCGATTTCCTGGAGATCCCGTACGACCAGCTCGAAGAGATGAACCTCGAGGCGAAGGCCGAGCGGCTCGCCCGGACCGATCCGGGGCTGATCGCCGAGCGCCGGCTCCGCTACCTCGCCGACGAGCGCCGGATCAAGGCGGTGACGGCCTGCTTCACCGACCTCGAAGGGCGCTTCCACATGCTCGACTACGACAAGAAGTACCTCCTGCGAGCGGCCGACAACCTCACCTTCGACGGCTCGGCGATCCGCGGCTTCGCGCAGCAGACCGAGGGGGATCTCCGCCTCGCCATCGACTGGCCCGCCTTCTACTGGCTGCCGGCCGACATCTTCGGACCGGGCAAGGTGCTCGTCTTCGGCGAGGTCCGGGAGCGCGACGGCACCCCGTACCGCGCCGATCTGCGCGCCAAGCTCAAGGCGTACTGCGACGACCTCTGGGAGCGGGAGCGGACGGTCGCCCACATCTCCAACGAGATCGAGGGGTTCCTCTTCCGCGGGCGCGACGCCGAACGCCGCTACCTCGAGACCCGCAGCCTCGAGCTGATCTCCACCGGCGGCTACTACCACTCGCTGCCGGGCGACGCGCTGCGGCAGTTCATCGACGCCGCCGCCGAGGTCCAGCGGGCGATGGGTTTCGCCAACGAGAAGGACCACCCCGAGGTCGCCCCCTCGCAGTTCGAGATGAACTACGCGCACAGCGAGGCGACGGTGGCCGCCGACCAGGCGCAGCTCTACAAGCTCCTCTCGCGGCAGGTCGCGGCGCGGATGGAGATGACCGCGTCGTTCCTGCCCAAGCCGGTCGCCGGGGTCAACGGCAACGGCATGCACACGAACATCTCGTTCGAACGGGAGGGCCGCAACCTCTTCTGGGACCCGGCCGGGCAGGACCAGCTCTCCGCCAGCGGCTGGCGCTTCGCCGCCCGGATCCTCGAGAGCGCCAACGATCTCTGTCTGATCCTCAACTCCTCGGTCAACGCCTACCGGCGGCTCGATCCCGCCTTCGAGGCCCCGAACCAGATCCGGGCCTCCGCCATCGACCGCGGCGCGATGATCCGGATCCCCCTCTTCAACGAGCGCTCGGCGCGGGTCGAGGTGCGTTCGATCGGCCCGGACGCGAACCCGTACCTCGCCATCTACGCGCTGCTCCGCACCGGGCTCGAAGGGCCCGAGCCGGTCGAGGAGAGCGAGCCGAAGCGCCCCCGCACCCGCTTCCTGCCCGACAACATCTACGACGCGATCCGCCTCTTCAAGGCCGGCAAATGGGCCGCCGAGCTGCTCGGCGAAGAGCTCCAGGGCCGCTACGCCGAGGTGAAGATGACCCAGGCCGAGCGCAGCCCGAAGGCGCTCGGGACGCGGGTGAAGACCGGCGAGATCCAGTTCCACCACGAGGTGACGAACCAGTACCTCTGGTCGAAGTTCTGAGCGGCGGGCGCAGGAACCGGGCGGGCGGCGGGTTTCTCCCCGTGAACGGAGCCGCGGTCGAGAGCGCCGGGGCTCTTCCGGAAGCCAGGAAAGGAGAAGCCCTCATGAAGCGCCACCTCACTCTCTTCGCCACCCTCCTCCTGCTCGCCGCGCTGCCCGCCCTCGCGCAGCCGCCGGGTGCCGGCTACGGCCCCCGTGCCGGTGCCGGGATGGGACCGTGGGGGTACGGCTCGTTCGAGCCCGGGGAGCGCCTGCTCGCCCGGCTCGACCAGCTGCTCGACCTGAGCGCCGCCCAGCGGACGGAGATCGAAGCGCTCGTCACGAGCCATCGGGAGACCGGGCGTTCGCTCCACGATCAGGAGCGGGCCAACAGCGAGAAGCTGCGCACGCTGCTCGCCGGGGACGATCCGGCGCCGGCCGCGGTCGGCGCGCTCGTGATCGCCAACCACCGGCTGCGCGAGCAGCTCCGGGCCGAGCGCGAGCGGTTCGACACCGAGCTCAACGCGCTCCTCACCCCCGAACAGCGCACCACCTGGGAGACCGCCCGGAAGCTGAAGGGGGAGCGGCCGCGGGCGCCGCGGCGCCCGGCCGGCGGCTTCGGCCGGCGCTGAGCCGCGCGCTTCGCGAGGATCCTGAAAAATGCGGGCCCGGCGAGATCGCCGGGCCCGTTCGCTTTTCGCCTCTCGCGCCGCCTCAGGCGTAGCGGAGCCAGCGCCAGAGCTCGGCGAAGGTGGGCTTCTTGCCGTGCATCAGGACCCCCACCCGGTAGATGCGGCCGCAGAGCTCGACGAGGAGGAGGATGAAGCCGGTGCAGAGCAGGTAGCCGAGCGCCACCTGCCAGAGCGGCGGCATCTTCACCGCGATGCGCAGCATCATGAGCAGCGGCGTGAACGGCGGGATGAGCGAGAGGCCCACCGCGAGCACCGAGTCCGGGTCGTTGATCACCGGCATCATGAGCAGCAGCGGCGCCACCAGGAAGACCGTCACGAACCCCACGAACTGCTGCGCCTCCTGCATGTTGTTGCTCGCCGCGCCGATCGCCGCGTAGAGGGTGGCGTAGAAGAAGTAGCCGAGCAGGAAGTGCAGCAGGAAGTGGACCACCAGCCCGACCTCGACCTGCGGGAGCTGCCCTTCCGGCAGCCAGGCGAGCGCCCCCACCACCCCGGGGGCGGTGAGCACGACCGCGGTGGCGAGCCAGATCGCGAGCTGGGTCAGGCCGGCGAGGCCGATCCCGGCCAGCTTGCCGAGCATCAGCTCGAACGGCCGCACCGTGGCCAGGAGCACCTCCACCACCCGGGTGGTCTTCTCCTCGAGCACGCCGTTGAGCACCTGCTGACCGTAGAGCAGCGCCACCATGTAGAGGAGGAAGACGAGGAAGTAGGCGAGGAAGAAGCCCGTCATCCCCCCCTCGGCGCGGCCGCCGGTGGCCGAGACGCGGACGGTCTCGAGCCGGGTCGCGCGGGTGAGGTCCTCGACCTGACCGGCATCGAGGCCGGCCTGCTCGAGCCGCACCCGGGAGACGACACGGGTGAGCGCCTCGCCGAGCCGCTCCTGGGTGAGGATGTTCGAGACGCTCGCCGCCCGGTACTCCGCCCTCCCGCCGGTGAGCACCTCGGGGCCGAGACGGACCCAGGAGGCGATCTCGCCGGCAAGCACCCGGGCGTCGAGGGCGGCGCGCTGCGCCTCCGGTTCTCCCGGGGGAACGAGATCGACCTCGAAGCGCGCCATCTGCTTCTCGGCCTGCTCGCGGCCGAGCCGCGCGAGCCCTTCCCCTCGTTCCGGTTCCGGGCTCTTCGGCGCGAGCGCCGCGACGAGCGCGGGCCCGAGCACCCCGGTCTCGTCGACGACCGCCATCTGGTGCGTCGTCCGCGTCTTCAGCAGCAGGAGCGACGGCAGGAAGACCAGCGCCGCCATGAACAGCGGCATGAGCACGGTGGCGATCCAGAACCCCTTGCTGGTCACCCGCTCGAGGTACTCGCGCCGGGCGATCGTGAGCACGGCCTCAGTTCGCATCGCGCACCGCCTGGATGAAGAGGGTTTCGAGATCCGGCTCCTCGGAGCGGTACTCCCGCACCCGGGTCCGGCCGACGACCGCCGCGAGGACCTCCCCCGGATCGGCCTCGGGGGCGAGGAGGAGCCGGGCCTCGCCGTCCCCCTTCGGCACGACCTGCGCGACGCCCGGGAGCCCTTCGAGCGTCGCCTCCGGCCCGTCGATCCATACCCGGTAGACGTTGCCGCCGCGCTCGCGCTTCAGCGCCGCGAGCTCGCCCGCGAGCACCACCCGGCCGCCCGAGATGAGGCAGATCCGGTCGCAGAGCTTCTCGGCGTGCTCCATGATGTGGGTCGAGAAGAGGATCGTCGTCCCCCGCTCCCGCAGCTCGGCGAGGGCCTCCTTGAGGACCCCCTGGTTGATCGGGTCGAGGCCGGAGAACGGCTCGTCGAGGATCAGCAGGTCGGGCTCGTGGAGGAGCGTCCCGGCGATCTGGATCTTCTGCTGCATCCCCTTCGAGAGCGCCTCGACCTTCGCCTTCGCCCAGGCGCCGAGCCCGAGCCGCTCGAGCCACTGCGCGGCGCGCTTCGTGGCCTCCCCGCGCGGCACGCCGTGGAGCTCGCCGAGGAAGACGAGCTGGTCGGTGACCGTCATCCGCCGGTAGAGCCCCCGCTCCTCGGGCAGGTAGCCGATCCGGCGCAGGTCGTCGCGGGTGCGGGGCCGGCCGCGGAGGCGCACCTCGCCCTCGTCGGGGGCGAGGATGTCCATGATCATCCGGATCACCGTCGTCTTGCCCGCCCCGTTCGGCCCGAGCAGGCCGAAGAGCGACCCCTGCGGCACCGCGAAGGAGACCGCGTCGACGGCCACGAAATCGCCGAACGTTTTGCGAACGGTGTCGAGCTCCAGTGTCGGTGGCAATTCCATCCCCCTTTGCCGGCCTGCGTGGCGAAGATACGCCGGCGGCGGTGGAAAGTTTCCCGGAACGGGTGGCGCTCCGGGCTAGTCGATCGCGATCCGCTCGGTCGCCGAGACGAAGAGCGTCTCGCCGAGGGCCGGATGGCGCCGGAAGAGCGCCGCGCCCTTCTCCTCGAGGCGCGGCCGGGTGAAGCCGAAGATCACGAGATCGGCCCGCGACGAGAGGCGGGCGACGAGGTCCTGGAAGTCGACGGCGTCGTCGGTCGGGATGATCCGCAGGTTCTTCAGGTTGATCGGCAGCCGGCCGGTCTCGATCAGGGCGACGAGCTTCGCGCGCTCCCGCTCCACGTCGGCGTGCGGGAAGGCGGCGAAGATCCGCACCTCCGCTCCCGTCCAGTCGGGGTGGCCGAGCAGGATGTAGGCGAGCAGGATCATCAGCGGCGCGTTCTCGTGGTCGTGCCAGGTGAGCCAGAGGTGGACGTCGCGCCGGCTGCCGAAGAACCGTTCTCCATGCGAGAGGACGAGCGGGCTGATCTGGGCGTCCCAGGCGAGCGTGCAGCCGTCGACGATCTCGGCGAGCTGCGCCTCCGGATCGGCGGGCGTGAAGTCGAAGAGGGTGGCGTTGTGCTTGCGCCCGGCCGAGCTCGGCATCTGGTACGCCTGCGCGAGCGCCGTGCGGAGCGACGGCGAGACGATCGTGTCGACCACGAGCGCGCTGCGCCGGGCCTCGAGGAGCGTCACGAGCTGGGTGGCGAGCCGCTCCCCCTGGCGGTAGGTCCGGGCGTCGAGCCGGCCGCGCAGCAGGTGGAGGTAGGTGCCGAACCCCTGCCGCCGGCAGAGCCAGGTGAGCAGCTGCAGCGGCGCGGCCCGCTCGAAGCTCCGCTCCCCGACCACGATCAGCGTCGGGCGCCACTCCTCCCCGCGCGACCGGGCCGCCGCCCGCTGGAGCTGGATCTGGAAGTAGCGCGCGGTCTGCGTCATCACCCCGCGGAAGATCTCGGCGAGGTCGTCCTGCCGGCCGTGGGTGCTGCGCAGCGCGAGATAGATCCCCGTCATCAGCACGAGCGCGAGCAGCGCGAAGCCGGGGTCCATCTGGAACATCAGCAGGAAGCAGGTGACCGCGCCGAGCGCCGAGAGGTACCACTTCGAGCGGAAGCTCGGCCGGTAGCTCGGGCGCCCCGCGAAATGCTCGAGGAAGCTGATCGTGCAGAGCGAGCCGTAGGTCACCATGAAGACCATCGAGACGATCCGCGCGACGAAATCGATGCTGCCGAGCGCCACCATCGCGAGCGCCAGCACCGCGGTGACGAGCGTCGCGTTGCGCGGCTCGTTCGTGGCTCCGCTTCCCGCCGCGAGGAAGCGGTTGACGGCCTCGCCCGGCGCCACCCCGTCGGCGCCGAGCGCCTGCAGGGTGCGCGGGGCGATGAGGATCGAACCGACCGCCGAGGAGAGGGTGGCGCAGGCGAGCCCGATCGGGATGATCGGCCCCCAGCTCGCGATGTCGACCATCACGAGGTAGTTGGTCGCCAGCACCTCGGCCGGCGCCGAGAAGGCGAGCTTGACGGCGACCGCGACGTAGATGACGAGGCCGGCGAGCACCGCCGACATCACCCCGAGCGGGAGCGACCGCCGGGGGTTGCGCAGATCGCCCGAGAGCCCGACTCCGGCCGCCATGCCGGTGAAGGCCGGAAAGGCGATCGCGAAGACGAGCATGAACGGATCGCCGCCCTCGATGCCGCCGAAGATCGCGAGCGGCCCCTCGGCCGTGCCCGGCAGCGGCGAGCCGGTGAAGAAGAGGACGAGGGAGAGCGCCAGCACGGCCCCGATCCCCCAGAGGAAGCGCACCCCGACGTCGGCTCCGCGCAGCAGCGCGAGCAGCGCCACCGCGGCGGTCGCCGGCAGCGAGACCCAGCGGACGTCGAACGGGATCCGGAACCAGCTCTCCAGCAGCCCCGACCAAGGGCGGAACGCCTCCGCGAAGCCGATCATGTAGAAGGCGACGGAGAGCGCCTGCGAGAAGTAGAGGGCGATGCCGATCGCCGCGCCGATGGTGCGCCCGAACGAGCGGGAGACGATGAAGTAGATGCCGCCCCCCTCGACCCGCCGGTTGGTGGCGATCTCGGAGATGGCGAGCGCGGTCGGCAGCGTCACCAGATGACCGAGCGCGATGATCGCGAGCGTGCCGACGAGCCCCGTGTGCCCGACGGCGTAGCCGAAGCGCAGGTAGAGGATCGCGCCGAGGATCGTGCAGATCGAGGCGAGGAAGACCGTCGGCGTGCCGAAGCCGTGGCCGCCGGGCGCGACGCTCTCGGGGCTCGCGAGCCCGTTGGTCTCAGACATCGCCCCGCTCCGTCATCGCCCTCGGGGACCGTCCGGCGGGAACCGGCCGTGGTGAGCGCACCTGCGTATCCTATGCGCTGTCGCGGCGGCGGCCGCCGCGCTCCCTTGCCTACAATGACCCCGGCAGGCCGCGGGAGGGGCACGCATGCGCATCGTCACCTGGAACGTGAACTCGATCCGCGCCCGGCAGGAGCGGCTCCTCGCGCTGCTCGCCCGGCACCGCCCGGACGTGGTCTGCCTGCAGGAGCTGAAGACCGCGGCCGCCGGTTTCCCCGCCGCGGCCCTCGCGGAAGCCGGCTACCACGCCGCCGTGCACGGGCAGAAGACGTACAACGGGGTCGCGATCCTCGCCCGCGAGGCCCCGGCCGAGGTCGCGACCGGCTTCGGCGACGGCGGCGACGAGAGCCAGGCGCGCCTCGTCACCGCCACCGTCGGCGGTCTCGCGATCGCCTCCGCCTACGTTCCGAACGGCAAGGAGGTCGGCTCGGAGAAGTGGGCGTACAAGCTCGCCTGGCTCGACCGCCTCGCCGCCTGGGTCCGCCGCCGGCCGCCGGCGCCGCCGCTCGTCCTCGGCGGCGACTTCAACATCGCCCCCGACGCGCGCGACGTCGCCAGCCCGGAGGTCTGGGCCGGCTCCGTCCTCTGCGCCCCGCCGGCCCGCGCTGCCTGGGAAGCGCTCCTCGCGGCCGGCCTCACCGACGCCTTCCGTCTCCACCACGACGAGGGCGGTCACTACTCCTGGTGGGATTACCGGCAGCTCGGCTTTCCGCGCAACGACGGTCTGCGGATCGACCACGTCCTGCTCGCCGCGCCGCTCGCCGCGCGCTGCACGGGGGCGTTCATCGATCGCGACGAGCGGAAGGGGAAGCTCCCGTCGGATCACGCGCCGGTGGTGATCGATCTCGCCTGAAGGGGAGGGGGTGGCGGAGACGGAGGGATTCGAACCCTCGATACAGGTTGTAGCCCGTATAACGGTTTAGCAAACCGCCGCCTTCAGCCACTCGGCCACGTCTCCGGAAGGCGCTGGGGCTGTGATTCTAGGGAGTCGCCGGCGCCCAAGTCAAAGCCGCGGCGGCGGCACCGCCTCGGCTAGACTCGGGCGACGCCGTCGCACCGCCACCGACCACTTCCCCGAACGAGCTCATGGATCGCGATCGCCTGGCCGTCAACACCCTGCGCTTCCTCGCCGTCGACATGATCGAGCGTGCCCGCTCCGGCCATCCCGGAGCGCCGCTCGGTCTCGCCCCCGCCGCCCACGTCCTCTGGAGCCGCTTCCTGCGTTTCGACCCGGCCGCCCCCGACTGGCCGGGCCGGGACCGGTTCGTGCTCTCCGGCGGTCACGGCTCGGCGCTCCTCTACGCCCTGCTCCACCTCGCCGGCTTCGACCTGCCGCTCGCCGAGCTCCGGCGGTTCCGCCAGCTCGACTCGCGGACCCCGGGGCACCCGGAGCACGGCCTCACCCCCGGCGTCGAGACGACCACCGGACCGCTCGGGCAGGGGGTGGCGAACGCCGTCGGGATGGCGCTCGCCGCCCGTCTCCTCGGGGCGCGCTTCGACCGCCCGGGGCGCGAGCTGTTCGACTACGCGGTCTGGACCTTCGCCGGGGATGGCGACCTCATGGAGGGGGTCGCTGCCGAGGCAGTCTCGTTCGCCGGCCACCAGCGCCTCGGCCGGCTCAAGCTCCTCTGGGACGACAACCGGATCACGATCGACGGCAGCACCGGCCTCGCCTTCTCCGAGGAGGTCGGCGCGCGCTTCGCCGCCTGCGGCTGGCGGGTGGAGCGGGTGGCCGACGGCAACGACCTCGACGCCCTCGCCCACGGCTTCGCCGCCGCCGCCGCCGAACGGGAGCGGCCGACACTCCTCGTCGTCCGCACCGAGATCGGCTACGGCAGCCCGAACAAGCAGGGGAGCGCCGCGGCGCACGGCTCGCCGCTCGGCGCGGAGGAGGCCCGGCTCACCAAGGCCGCGCTCGGCTGGGATCCGGAGGCCACCTTCCTCGTGCCGGAGGCGGCGCGCGCCGCCTACGACGAGGCGCGCCGGCGCGGCGCCGCGGCGCGGGCCGAGTGGCTCGCCCGCGCGGCCGCGCTCGCCGAGGCCGAGCCCGCGCTCGCCGCCGAGCTCGCCCGGCGCCTCTCTGGCGAGCTGCCCGCGGGCTGGGACGCGGACCTCCCGGTCTTCCCCGCCGATCCGAAGGGCGAGGCCACCCGCGTGGTCTCCGGCGAGCTTCTCAACCTCTTCGCCCCGCGGCTGCCGGAGCTCGTGGGAGGGTCGGCCGATCTCGCGCCGTCGAACAACACCCTCCTGCGCGGCGAGGCCGACTCGCTCCCCGCCACCCCGGGGGGGCGCAACCTCCGCTTCGGCGTCCGGGAGCACGCGATGGGGGCGATCCTCAACGGCCTCGCCCTCACCGGCGGGCTGCGCCCGTACGGCGGCACCTTCCTCGTCTTCTCCGACTACCTGCGTCCGGCCGTCCGCCTCGCGGCGCTCATGCGGCTGCCGGTCGTCTACGTCTTCACCCACGACTCGATCCTCCTCGGCGAGGACGGCCCCACCCATCAGCCGGTCGAACAGCTCGCCGCGCTGCGGGCGATTCCGGGGCTCGTGGTACTCCGGCCCGCCGACGCGAACGAGACGGTCGCGGCCTGGCGGGTGGCGCTCGCCCGCCGGGACGGACCGACCGCGCTCGCCCTGACCCGCCAGCAGGTGCCGGTGCTGCCGGGCAGCGCCGAGCGCGCCCCGGAGGGCGTCGCGCGGGGCGGCTACGTCCTGGCGGAGACCGGCCCGGGCGGGACGCCGGCGCTGCTGCTGCTCGCCACCGGCTCGGAGGTCGCGCTCGCGCTCGGCGCCGCCAGCGAGCTCGGCGGCCGCGGGATCGCCTGCCGGGTCGTCTCGCTCCCCTCCTGGGAGCTCTTCTCCCGTCAGGAGCCGGCCTACCGGGATGCGGTGCTGCCGCCCGCGGTCCGGCGTCGGCTCGCGGTGGAGGCCGGCACGAGCTTCGGCTGGCACCGGTGGGTGGGCAGCGAGGGTGCGGTACACGGCATCGACCGGTTCGGGGAGAGCGCGCCGGCGCCGGCGCTCGCCGAACGGTTCGGCCTGAGCGTCGCCGGCGTGGTCGCGGCCGCCACCCGCCTCCTCGCCGGCAACCGGGAGCCGGCCCGTGGCGGCGTGTGATATACTGCACCGTGTATCGGTCAGGATCCTTGTATCCGATCTCAGGAGGGGATCCGTAGACGAGACGACGACGACCAGAACCAACCCAAGTCACACCGGTTAGCAGTAGCAGTACCAAGTCCCCAAGGAGGGAGAGGAGAGTTATGTACAAGAAGCTGATCGCCTTTGCCGCAGTGCTGGCCGTGGTCGCCCTGACCACGGGCTGCGCCAAACCGCCCCAGAACGAGATCGACGCCGCCAAGGCCGCCCTTTCGGTCGCCGAAGGCGCCCAGGCCGCCCGGTATGCGCCCGGTGAGTGGGAAGCCGCCACCCAGGCCATCAACCAGGTGAACGCCGAGGTCGAGGCGCAGGCGCAGAAGTTCGCGCTCTTCCGCTCGTACAAGAAGGCGCAGGAGCTCGCCGCCGCCGCCGCCCAGGCCGCTACCGCCGCGAACGAAGCCGCCATCGCCGGCAAGGAGCGGGCGAAGAACGAGGCCGGGGCCGCCATCGAGGACGCCAAGGCCGCCATCGCCAGCGCCGAGGAGCTCTTCGCCGAGCTCGGCAAGTGCCGCCGCCAGCCGAAGGACTTCAAAAAGGACATGGAAGGGATGCGCGGGAACCTCGACGGTCTCGTCGCCCAGGGCGCCGCGCTCGACAGCGCGTTCGCCGGTGAGGATTACTTCGGCGCCAAGGCTCAGGCCGAGTCGCTGAAGGGCCAGCTCGACATGCTCGTCACCGACATGCAGGGCGCCAAAGAAAAGATCAAGTGCTAGCTGTCTTGCTGCGCTGGAACCGGCCGGTGGCGACGCCTCGCCGCCGGCCGTTTTCTTTTCTCCTCCTGCTCCTGCTGGCGGGCTTCGGCCTCCTCGGGCTCCTGCGGCTCGATCTGCCCCCCCCGCCCAGCTTCTCGGTGCCGGCCACCCGCGCCGCGGCACAGCACGCGGTGCGCACGCTGCGTCCCGATCTGCCCGCCGGCGCGCGCCTGATCGAACAGCTCGTCGCGCAGGCCGAGGTGGCGACGGCGCAGGAGATCGCCGCGCCCCCCTGGCGCCGCTCGGCCGGGCGCGCCGCGACCGCCTGGCAGCGGGTGCACGCCGAGGCGCGCAGCGGCCTCGCCGTCGTCCGCGGCCGCCGGCAGAACGCGGCGGCGCGCTGGGCCGAGCTCGAGCCGGCGATGCTGCGACAGGTGCGGCAGGCCGAGCTCGAGGCCGGCGAGTCGGGCGTGAGCGCACGGGAGATCGCGGCGGCGCGCAAGGCCACCTATCACGCCCTCCTCGCGGGCCGGTACGCGGCCGCCGGCGAGCTCGACCGCGCCAACACCGCCGCGATGACGGCGATGGATTTCTCGGAGATCGTCCACAAGGCGTGGCGGGAGCTCCACGCCCGGTTCGGCGAGGCGCGGAACCTCGCGCTCTGGCGCTCCTGGGTGGAGGAGACGGTGGCGCAGTCGCGCCGGGATCAGGAGCACGCCATCATCGTCGACAAGCTGAAGCGCAAGCTCTACGTCTACTACGCGGGCTCCCGGATCGCCACCCTCGACGCCGAGCTCGGCGCCAAGGGGCTGCGTCAGAAGATGCACTCCGGCGACCAGGCGACGCCCGAGGGGCGGTACCGGGTGGTGCAGCTGAAGTCGGGGCGCCGCACGATCTACTACAAGGCGCTGCTCATCAACTACCCGAACGACGCCGACCGCGCCCGCCACGCCTTCGCCAAGAAGACCGGTCAGGCGCCGCCGCGCTCCCACCCCGGTAACCTGATCGAGATCCACGGCGACGGCGGCCAGGGGCGCGACTGGACCGACGGCTGCGTGGCGCTCGCCAACCAGGACATGGACTACGTCTTCGCCCGTTCCCGGGTGGGAACGCCGGTGACGATCGTGGGCACGTTCTAGAATCGCCGCCATGACCTTCCCCTCGTTGCCGCAGCCGGAACGGCCGCTGGTCGTCATCGTCCCGCGGCGCCGGCTCTGGCTGCGCCTCCTGCTCCTCGCCCTCGCCGCCGCGGTGCTGGTCGGCGCCGCGGCCACCGCGGGGCTCGCGCGCTACGGCGGCAGCTACGCGGCCCGGCCGTTCGCGGCGACGAGCAGCCTCGCCGCCGACCCGGAGGCGAAGGTCATCAGCCCGGCCGCCGCCGAACGGATCGAAGCCCGGCTCGCGGCGCAGCGGCCGCGCGGCGTCTACGTGACCGTCGACACCTACCGCAACCAGCTGCGGGTCTTCCGCGGCGAGGAGCTGCTGCGCGAGGCGATCTGCTCGACCGGCACCGGCCGCGTCCTCCACGATCCGCGCACCGGCCGCACCTGGGTCTTCGACACCCCGCTCGGCGAGCACCCGATCATCGACAAGCGGCGCAACCCGGTCTGGGCGAAGCCCGACTGGGCGTTCATCGAGGACGGCTACGAGCCGCCGCCGCGCGGCTCGCCGGACCGTTTCGACGACATCTCGCTCGGCGGCTACGGCCTCTACATGCCCGACGGGTACATCATCCACGGCACGCTCTTCAAGACCCTGCTCGGCAAGCGGGTGACGCACGGCTGCGTGCGACTGGGAGACGACGACCTTGAGTTCGTCTACAAGACGGTTCCTCTGGGCGCTCGCGTTTTTCTGTACTAGCGCCGCCGGGGCCGCGGACGGGCGCCCGGCGCGCACCCCCGAGGAGCTGCATCTGGTCGACCTCGAGGGCCGCCTCGCGCGCACGCCGAGCGTCTACCTCGTCCTCGACCCCGAGGCGAAGACGCTCGACATCCGGGTGCGCGGGATCGTCATCGAGCGGGTCGAGCTCCAGGATCTCGCGCTGCTCACCTACCGGCCGCTGTTCGGCGAAGCGGCGGCGCCGCCGCTCACGATCCCGGCCGTCTGGACGATCCTCCAGGGACCGGGCGACACCGACCGCGAGGTGATCGCGCCGGTACGCCTGCGGCCGTACCCGAAGAACGGCGAAGAGGAGGACGAACCCCCGCCGGCGCCGGTCCCGGCCTCGGGCACGGACGGGGACGACGAGCCCCGCGCGACCTACCGGGTGCTGCTCGACAACGAGTGGCAGCTCTACGTCGTCAACGCCCCGCCGAAGACCGGCTTCTGGCACGGCTTCCTCGAGGCGATCCGCGACGGCTGGCTGCGGCTGCGCGGCGAGCAGGCCGTCCACCCGCCGCTGATCGCCCTCGTGGTCCCCGAGGAGAGCGGGCTGCGGCTCCACCACCTCTTCCGCGCCAAGATGCCGATCCTCGTCGGCAACGGCGCGGCCACCGTCCGCTGATCAGTCGCCGGCCGGCGCCGGCCGCGATGGCGGGGTGGCGGCGCTGAAGCCGAACCGCGAGCCGGACTCGAAACCGCAGCCGAAGATCGCTTCGAACGCCCCGATGTCCACCCCGCCGCCGAGCGGCCGGGGGGTGCCGGCGAGATCCTCGACGAGGCCGGGGAAGGGCACCCCGGCGTCTTCGGCCGGGCTGCCGGGGCGCAGATGGTAGTCGAGGTTCGCGGCGTCGACGAAGAGCGCGGCGGGCGTGGCCACGAACGAGGTCAGGTCCTGCCCCGTCGCACTGCGCCAGGCGGCGAGGGTCAGCACGGTGGCGCCGTCATCGAGGGTGAAGCGGTCCTCGAGCGCGTTCCGATCCGAGGAGAAGCCGGCCAGACAGGCAGCGCAGACGTTCATCGCACCGCGGTAGGAGTGATCGCTCCAGAAGAAGTTGTTGCGCACCACGGTGCCCGTCGAGCCGTCCTGGACGTTGAGCGCCCACCGCCCCCCGGCAGCCACGTGCACCGTGTTCCCCACCACCGTGTTGCCATGCGACGGGGCGCCGCCATCCCACTGGAAGAGGGAGATCCCGGAAGCCCGGCTGTCGGCGACCAGGTTGTTCCGGATCGTCGCCCCCTGGACCCCGTCGCAGTTGATCCCGGAACCACCGCCCGCGCCGTTGTCGAGCAGGACGTTCCCCTCCACGAGGGCGTCGGAGATGATCCCGTCGGTCGGCACGAAGCCGCCGCACGAGACCGAGAGATCGCCGTTCATGTGGATGCCGCTCGCCCGGTTTCCCGCCGAGAGGTTGCCGCGGATCACCGGGCGGTCGCCGCTGTTCGAGACGTAAATGCCGTGCTCGAGGAGCGAGCCGGTGGTCACGTTGTAGGCGATCGTGAGGTCCTCGCAGCAGCCGGTGAAGATCCCCCACCGCTGGTTGGCGTCGGCGCTGTTGCCCCGGATCTCGACCTCCCGGCAGAGGACCGCACGGATCCCCGCGCGGCCGCGGCCGTCGACCCGGAACCCCTCGATCGTCACGTAGCTCGCCCCTTCGAGGTTGATCCCGTCGGGGGTGGACGGGTTGTCGGCGACGATCGCCGGCTGCTCGCCGGGGTAGGCCCGGAAGGTGATCCGCGCCCCGGGCGCGCCGGAGGTCGTCAGCTGGAAACCGGTGTAGCTGCCGGCCCGCACGAGGACCGTGTCGCCGGGGCCGACAGCCGCCGCGGCGTGCGGCAGCGTCGCCCAGGGCAGCGCCAGCGTCCCGGGGTTCGCATCGCTGCCCGCCGGCGGCGGCGCGACGTAGTAGGTCGTCGCCCCGAGCGGTACCGCCCCGGCGAGCAGCCCCGCCGCGAGCAGCCGGATTCCTCTCGTCAGCCTCTCTCCCATCGGTCCCTTCCGGCGAGAGGAGTCTACCTCCCGCCGGACTCCGGTCCGGGTTCCGGCGGGTCTGGCTGGCCGGTCGCGCCCGACGCGCCGTCCGCCGGCTCGACGAGGAAGAACAGGCGGCCCGCGTAGGGCTCACCGAGCCGTTCGAGGTGGTAGCCCGCCGCGGTCATCCGCGCCGCGATCTCGGGCCACCGGGCCGCTTTCGCGATCCAGACCCGCCGCTCCGGCTCGCCGAGCTCGCCGAGGAGGTCGTCGTCGTAGGCGGCTCCGAACATCGGCTTCGGCTGCGGATCGAGGGAGACCTTCTCCACCGTGGCGCCGAGATGGAGGTGCAGCCCGTACCGGGCCATGTCCTCGACGAAGACGACCTCCTCGATCGCCATCCCCGGCGTGCGCGCGCGGATCTCCTCGGCCCAGCGGCGCGCATCCTTGTGGGTCGGCCAGTAGGCGGCTGCGAGCCGCAGCGCGAGGAGGAGGGCGACCCAGAGCCCCACCAGGCGCCACCCCGGGAAGCTCCGGTCCCGGGCCTGCCGCTCACGGGCCACGAGCAGCGCGAGCGGCACGAAGAGCGGCAGCAGGTAGAACGGCAGGCGGGAACGCGCCACGCAGAAGACGAACAGCGGCAACGCGACCCACGCCCCGAGGGCGAGCAGTGGCGCCTCGGCGAGCCGGACGGCCGGATCCCGCCACCTGCGCGCGTGCGCGGCGAGGCTTCGCAGCGCGCGCCAGAGATCCGCCGTCCACGGCAGCGTGCCCACCACGAGCGTCGGTCCGTAGACGGACAGCCAGCCGTACCACTCGGGGTGCCGGTCGAGGTCGGCGCCGGCGATGCGCCCGGCGATCTCGGTGCCGAGGTAGTAGGCGAGCAGTCCCGGATGACGCAGCACCACGACCACGAACCAGGGCAGGGCGAGGGCGGCGAAGAGGAGCAGGCCGATCGGCCAGCAGCGGCGGCGGATCGCTCCCGGCGCCGGTGCGAGCCACTCGACGGCCAGCACCGCGAGGAGCGGCAGCAGCGCGGGCGGCCCCTTGACGAGAAAGGCGAGCGCGAACCCGGCCCACATGAGGAGCAGCCAGCGCCCGCGCTCCCGGCCGGTCCCGAAACGCGTCTCGAGCCAGGCCGCCATCGCCAGCCCCTGGCAGGCGGCGAGCGGGAAATCGGTGGTGATGACGTTCGCGGCGACGAACGGCAGGAGCATCGTCGCGAAGACCAGCGCCGAGAGCGCGCCGGTCCCCGGTTGCAGGCGGCGCGCCACCCACCCCGCCAGGCCGGTACAGGCGAGGAAGGAGAGGGCCGCGGGCAGGCGCGCGGCGGCCGGGGTGGGGCCGAAGGCGCTCACGCCGGCGGCGATCGCCCAGTAGGTCGCGGGCGGTTTGGTCCAGTGTCCGGTCTCGTGATGACGCGCGAGGTCCAGGTAGTTGCCGCTCGCCAGCATCTGGAGCGCGACGTTCGTGTACCGCCCCTCGTCCGGATCCCAGATCGCCCGGCTGCCGAGGAAGCCGAAGGCGACCAGGAGCGCCACCAGCGCCACCCGGGACCCGGGAGCACGAAGGAGTCTGCCGAAATCCCGCGTCTTCATGGCGCCGTGACGACTCGTCTGCTGGCCACTGGCCGCTGGCGGAGGGGAGGGGATTCGAACCCCTGGGCCCTTGCGGGCCAACGGTTTTCAAGACCGCCGCAATCGACCACTCTGCCACCCCTCCGGCGGGAGAGAGTCTAGCTCCACGCCGGGAAGCCCCGGCCCGGGATCAGGCGTTCGGGGCGATCCGGTCGCGGCCGCCGAGGTAGGGGCGCAGCGGTTCCGGGATGACGATCGAGCCGTCCGCCTGCTGGCAGTTCTCGAGGATCGCGATCAGCGTGCGGCCGACCGCGAGGCCGGAGCCGTTGAGGCTGTGGAGCAGCCGCGGCTTGCCGCCGTCGGCGGGACGGTAGCGGAGGTTCGCCCGGCGCGCCTGGAAGTCGCTGCAGAGCGAGCAGGAGGAGATCTCCCGGTACGCCTCCTGTCCCGGGAGCCAGACCTCGAGGTCGTAGGTCTTGGTGGCGGCGAAGCCGAGATCGCCGGTCGCGAGCGTCACCACGCGGTACGGCAGGCCGAGCAGGTCGAGGACCCGGCGGGCGTGGCCGGTCATCTCCTCGAGCTGCGCGAGGCCGGTCTCGGGGGTGGCGAGCTGCACGAGCTCGACCTTGTTGAACTGGTGCTGGCGGATGAGCCCCCGGACGTCGCGGCCGTGCGAGCCGGCCTCGCTGCGGAAGCAGGGGGTGTAGGCGCAGTAGCGCACCGGCAGCGCCCCGGCTTCGAGCACCTCGTCGCGGTGGAGGTTCGTGACCGGCACCTCCGCGGTCGGCACCAGGTAGTACGGGAAGCCGTCGAGGTGGAAGAGGTCCTGCTCGAACTTCGGCAGCTGGCCGGTGCCGACGAGGCTGTCGCGGTTCACCACGAACGGCGGCAGCACCTCGGTGTAGCCGTGCTCGCGGGTGTGGAGGTCGAGCATGAAGTTGACGAGCGCCCGCTCGAGCTGCGCGCCCGGGCCGAAGTAGGTGGTGAAGCGCGCGCCCGCGACCTTCGCGCCGCGCTCGAAGTCGAGGATCCCGAGCGCGGGGCCGAGATCCCAGTGCGCCTGCGGCGGGAAGGCGAAGCGGGGCGGTTCGCCCACCACCGCCTCGACCCGGTTCGCGCTCGCATCCGGCCCCACCGGCAGGCTCTCGTGCGGGAGGTTCGGCAGCGAGAGCTCGACCGCGGCGAGCTCTTCGTCGAGCGCCGCGAGCCGCGCTTCGGCGGCTTCGATCTCCCCCTTGAGCCAGGCGACCGCGCCGATCGCCGCGGCCGCGTCCCCGCCGCTCGCCTTCAGGCGGCCGATCTCGCGGCTCGCCTCGTTGCGCTGCCGCTTCCGGTCCTCCTGGACCACCAGGAGCGCTCGCCGCTCGCCGTCGAGGGCGAGGAAGCGGTCCACGAGCGCGCCGTCCTGGCCGCGGTTGGCGAGCGCGGTGCGCACCCGGTCGGGTTCGTTGCGGAGCAGGTCGCGGGAGAGCATGACGCGGGCACTCTAGCCCCCGCGCGGAGAGAGCGTCAAACGTCACAACGGCGAGCGGCGAGAAACCGTAGACTCTCCACAGCGGGCGCCGGGCGATACGATCCGATTCCTGCGTCTGCTCCGCCCCGTGTCCGCGCGATCGTTCCGAGCCCTCGCCAGCCGCATCCCGCCCTTCGCCAGCGCGCTGGCCGCCGGCGCGGCGCTCGCCGTGCTCGCCGCGCACCAGCAGGGCGCCGCGGCGGTGGAGAGCGCCTACTTCGCCCGCTGGGCGCTCGCGGTGCTCGTGCCGCTCGCCCTCGCCGTGCCCCGGCCGGGGCACGAGATCGGCGCCGCGGCGATCGCGAGCAACCTCGCCGCCTGGGTGCTGCCGGCGGGTCCGCAGCGGGGCGCCGCCTTCGGCGCCCTGCTCGTCGCCGCCGTGGTCACTGGTACCGTCCGGCTCCTCGCGCGCCGCGACGCCGGCGGCCTCCGACTGCCGCTCGTGCCGCTCGCCGTGGCGTTCCAGGCCCTCTTCGCCGCACCCCGACTGCTCGTCCCGGCACCGGCGCTCCTCTGGACCGACCTGCTGCCGGCGCTCGCCGCGGGTTTCGCGCTCGCGCTGCTCGGCCGGGTCGCGGGGCGGAGCGCGCTGGCCGGCGGCGCCCTCGTCGCGGTGGCGCTCGGCGGTTTCGGGCCGGTGGCGGCCGGGTTGCTGCTCGTCGCCGCCGGCGTCGCCGGCTGGCGGGGCGAGCGGCCCGATCCGCGTTTCGTGCTCGGCTTCGCTGCCGCCGGCAGCGCCGGCCTCCTCCTGCTGCCTCGCGGCGAGCAGCCGGTCTTCGCGGCGCTCGCGGCGCTCGTCCTCCTCGCCCCGTTCGCGCTCTGGCCGGCCGGCGGGCGGAGCGCCCGCGCCTGGTGGCTCGGCGGCTGGGGTCTCGCTCTCGCCGCCGCCACCACCGGACACGGGGTTGCGGCGCTCGCGCCGGCGCTCCTCTTCCTCTCGCTCGCGCTCGCGCCCACGCCCGAGCGCGACCGGCTCGCCACCCTCTGGAGCGGCTGGCTGCTCGCCGGCGCGGCCCTCGCCGCCGGCTTCCCATGGCTCGCGCCGCAGCCCGCCGGCCAGCTCCTCGCCTGGCTCGGCGGCACCGCGACGAGCCCGTCCCGGCAGCTCGTCGCCGCCGTCCTCCTCGCGCTGGCGGCGGCCGCGCTCCTCCCGCTCCTCGCCCGCCGCTGGCCCCGGGCCGCGGCGCCCCGGCACCTCGCGCTCCTCCCGGCGCTCCTGCTCGCCGGCTGCGGTCTGTTCCGCCCCGAGACGCCGCTGCTCGGGACCGCGCCGGTGGTGCTCACCGCCACCGGGCCGCTCTGGGGCGCGCCGCTCGCCGCGCCTCCCGGCGAGATCGTCGTCGAGCTGGCGCTCGCCGGCTCGGCGCAGCTCGCCTCGGGGACGGCGATCGGCCGGATCCGTCTCGACTGCGAGGACGGCGCGGCGGTGGAGCGGGCGCTGCGGACCGGGATCGAGGTCGCCGACTGGGCGGCGCGCCGCCCCGACCTCGCCGCCCGCCTCGGGCCGCCACCCGCCACCGCCTGGATCTCCTGGCTGGGACCCGACCCGACCTTCTTCGCGCAGCGGTACCGGCTCCTCTGGTCACCGCCACCGTGTGAAGGCGGCGCGCCGCCGGTGGCGGTCCGGATCGAGCTCGAACCCGACCTGCCGCCCGAGCTCACGCTCGCGATCCATCGCGTGGGAGTGCGGCGGTGAGGGCGCGCCTCGTCCGCTGGGGCACGGCGGCGGCCGCTTCGATCGCCTTCGGAATCGCCCTCGACAAGGCCGACCCGCTCCGCGGCACGCTCCTCTTCCTGCCCTGGATCGTCGCCGGCCTCCGGGAGATCGACGCGCTGCCGGGAGTGCGGCGCGTCGGCGGTCAGCTCGCCTCGGGACTCGAAGCGCTCGCGCTCGGCCTGCTCGTCGCGTTCGCCGCGGTGCGCTCCTGGCTCGCGCTGCCGTTCGCCACCGCGGCCGTGGTCGGTGGGCTCACGCTCTGGCTGCTCCTCGCCGCCCTGCGGCGGGGGATCGGGCTGCGACCGCTGCTCGGCGCGCGGCTGCCCGCCCGTCCGCCCGCGGTCTTCTTCCTCCTGCCGCTCACCGTCTACCTCGGGCTCCAGCCGTGGGTCACCGCCGCGCGCCTGCCAGACGGCGACGAGCCGTACTACCTCCTCGTGGCCCACAGCCTCGCCTACGATCTCGACGACGACCTCGCCAACAACTACGCCGCGGGCGATTCGCTCGCCTTCCTCGATCGCCGGCTCGAGCCGCAACCGGGCGATCCGGTCGGCAGCGGTGGCGAGCTCTACTCGCGCCACAACCTCCTCCTGCCGCTGCTCCTCGCCCCCGCCTACCGGCTGGCCGGCGCCGCGGGCGCGCAGACGGTCATGGCGCTGCTCGCCGCGGCGCTCGCCTGGGTGACCCTCCGCCTCGCCCGGCACTACTTCCGCGCCCACCCCGGACCGGTGCTCGTGGCCTGGCTCGCGGGCGCGCTGCTCTCGCCCCTGCTCCTCTACGCGCCGCAGGTCTGGGTCGAGGTGCCAGCGGCGCTGCTCTCGGCGATCGCCCTCGATCACCTGCTCGAGCTGAAGTACGACCGCCTCTGGAACCGCCGGCGCTGGCTCGGCATCGGCCTGCCGCTCCTGCTGCTGCCGCTGCTCAAGATCCGCCTCCTGCTGCTCGCGGTCCCGCTGCTGGCGCTCGCCTGGTGGCACGCGGGACGGCCCCGCAAGCCGCTGATCATCCTCGGGATCGCGCTGGGACTGCTCAGCGCCGCGATGCTCGGCTACAACACCTTCACCTACGGCAACCCGCTCAAGATCCACACGCTCGGAGAGCTCCGGCTCTACGAGACGCCGGCCCGGACCTACCTCCTCGGCGGCGCCGGGCTCTTCTTCGACACCGCCTTCGGGCTGTTCGGCGCGACCCCCGTCTGGCTGCTCCTGCTGCCGGCCACGGCGCTGCTGGTCGCCCGGCGGCATCCGCTGCTCTTCGACCTCCTGGTCTTCTCGAGCCCCTATCTGCTGATCGTGGCGAGCCGGCGCGAGTGGTACGGCGGCTGGTCGCCGCCCTTCCGCTACGCGCTCGTGATCCTGCCGCTGCTCACGCTCATGCTCGTGCCCCTCCTCGAGCAGCGGCGGCGTCTCGGCGCCCGCTGGCTGCTCGGCGGCCTGTTCGCCGCGACGGTCGCGCTCCTCCTGCTCTGGACCGTCGTCCCCGGCTGGACGTACAACTTCGCCGACGGCCGCACGCTCCTGCTCGACCAGCTCGGGGCGCGCACCGGGAGCGACATCGCCCGGCTGACCCCGAGCATGCTCCGCCCGCGCCCCGCGACCTGGATCGTCCCGCTCCTCCTGCTGGCCGGCGTTCCCGCGCTCTGGCACTGGCCCCGGCGCCGGAGCGGAGCCGTGGCGGGCGGCGCCGCGCTCGCGCTCGCGGCGCTCGCCGCGCTGCCGCTGCTCGCGGCCCGGCTGCCCACCCGCACGATCGAGCTCGAGGACGCCTGGGTCGCCAAGTCGGGCGGGCACCTCCACCCGGACCGGTGGATGTTCGACCGCACCCGCTACCGGGGCGGCTGGGTGCTGCGCGAGGGGGAGGAGGCCACCGCATATCCCGTGGCCGGCGGCCGCGAGCTCACGGTCACGGTCGAGCTCGAGTGGGTGCGCAACACCGACTCCCCGCTCACGCTCACGCTCCGCGCCGGCGAGCGCCCTCTCGCCACCTGGGAGCCGACGACGCCCCGTCACTGGGAACGGATCGAGCTCGGACCGTTCCCCTGGCAGCCGGGCGAGCCGCTCGTCTTCGCCGTGAGCGGTCCGGCCGGAGAGCCGACCAACGGCCTGATCCTCGATCGCGCCCGGCTCGCGTGGCGATGAGCGAGCTGCTCGCGATCGTCCCCACCCTGGGCGCGAGCCCGCATCTCGCCGACGCCCTCGCGGCCCTCCGCGCCCAGGCCGGCGAGCGGCTCACGATCGCGGTGGTCTGGCAGGGCGCGGGGCCACCGCCGGCCGCCTGCGCGGCGGCCGATCGCCTCCTCACCCCGGGACGGAACCTCGGCTTCGCCGCCGCCGTGAATCTCGCGCTCGCCGCCGACTCCGCTCCGCTCGTGGCGCTGGTCAACGACGACGCCCTCCTCGCCCCGGGCTGGCTCGCGGCCACGCGGGCCGAGCTCGGTCCGGAGGTCGCCGCCGTGCAGGGGGTGAACCTCGATCTCGCCCGGCCGGACCGTCTCGACGGCTGGGGGCTCGGCTGGAACCGGTGGTGGCAGGCGGTGCAGCTCGGCCACGGCGAACCGGCCGCGACCGCGCCCACCGCGCCGTGCGAGCTGTTCGGCGTCTCGGCCACCGCGGCGCTCTACCGGCGCGAAGCGCTCGACGCCGCCTGCCGGCGCCCCGGGGAGTGGTTCGACCCCGCCCTCTTCGCCTACTACGAGGACGTCGATCTCGCCTGCCGGCTGCGCGCCGCGGGCTTCCGGGCGCGGCTCGCGCCGGCCGCCCGCACCCGCCACGCGGGCTCGCTCACCGGCCGCCGCTTGGGCGGCGTCCGCCGCCGCTGGATCCATGCCCACCGCCTCGCGGTCCTCGCCCGCCTCTTCGGACGCGGCTTCTGGCTCCGGCTCCCCTGGTTCGCCCTCCGCGACGGCGCCGACGCGCTCCGCCTCGCCGCCGGTGGCGATCTCGCCGGCGCCGCGGCGGTCGCGGCCGGCTGGCTGCGCGCCGCCGCGCTGCTCCCGCGCTTCGCGCACCGCGGCCCGCCGCTCCTGCCCCTCGCCGGGCTCGCGCGCTTCCGGGTAGGCTCCCCCGGATGGCCGGCCCCGAGCTGAGCGGCGTCGTTGTCCACTGGCACGCCGAGGAGGACCTGGCGGCTCTGGTCGAGGCGTGGCCGGACGACCCCCGTTTCGAGCTCGTGGTGGTGGACAACGGCGCGAGCCGGCCGCTCTGGCTCCCCGACCGGATCCGGCTCGTGACGCCAGGGCGCAACCTCGGTTTCGCCGCCGGCGTGAACCGGGGCGTCGAGGCGGCAGCCGGCGCGGCGCTGCTCCTCCTCAACCCGGATGTCCGGCCGGAGCCGGGAGCGCTCCCCGCCCTGCTCGCCGGCCTCGCCGCCCACCCGGAGGCGGCGGGTCTGGTCCCGCAGCTCACCGGCGCCGGCGGCGAGAGCCAGAGCCGGTGGCAGCTGCGGCCGCTCCCGCGCCTGCGCGACCTGCTCGGACAGGCGTTCTTCCTCGACACCCCGGCCGGTCCGGCGACGCCGCCCGCCGCCGGCACCGCGATCGCGCAGCCCGCCGCCGCGGCGCTCTGTCTGCGGCGAACGGCGTTCGCGGCGCTCGGCGGCTTCGACGAACGCTACTTCCCCGCCTGGTTCGAGGACGTCGACTTCGCCCGCCGCGCCGCGGCGGCCGGCCGGCGCTTCCTCTACTGGCCCGCGGCGCGGTTCACGCACGGCCTCGGCGGCAGCCTCGAACAGCTCGGCTACGGCCGCTTCCTCGTCGCCTACACCCGCAACCTCCGGCGCTACGCCCGGCGGCACCACGGGCGGGGCGGCGCGCTCTTCGTGGGGCTCACGCTCCCGGTAGCGCTCACTGCCCGGCTCCTCGCGCTGCCGCTGCGGCCGGCGCGGCGGGCGCCGTCGCGCGCCGCGGCGGCGCGAGGGCTGCTCGCGGCCCTCGCCGCGAACCTCGCCCCCGCGGGCGGCCGGAAGGAGCGGCGATGAGCGCCCCGCCGCTGGTCTCGGTGGCGATCGTCACCCACGATTCGGCCGCCGATCTGCCCGCCTGCTGCGCGGCCCTCGCCGCGCTCGACCACCGGCCGCTCGAGCTCGTGGTGGCCGACTGCGCGAGCGGCGACGGCAGCGCCGCGCTCGCCGAACGGCTCGGCCGGGAGCTCCCCTTCCCCGCCCGGACCGTGCGGCTGCCGGAGAATCGCGGCTTCGCCGGCGGGATGAACGCCGCCCTCGGTGTGACCAGCGGCGCCTGGGTGCTCAGCCTCAACCCCGACGCGCAGGTCACCCCGGAGTACGTGAGCCGTCTCCTCGCGGCCGCGGCACGCTCGCCATGGCGGCCGGTCGGGGCGCTCACCGGCCGGCTCGTGCGGCCGGCGCCGGAGGGCGAGGCGCCCCGTCTCGACGCCTGCGGGATGCGGCTGCGCCCCACCTGGCGGCATCTCGATCGCGGCTCGGGCGAGCGCGACCGGGGGCAGCTCCGGCGGCCGGCCCGCGTCTTCGGCGCCACCGGCGCCGCCTCCCTCTGGCGCCGGGCGGCGCTCGACGACGTGGCGCTCGACGGCGAGATCTTCGATCCCCGCTTCCACTCCTACCGGGAGGATGCCGAGCTCTGCTTCCGCCTGCGGGAACGGGGCTGGGAGATCGTCTACGAGCCCGGGGCCGTGGCGCTCCACCGCCGCCACAACCTGCCCGCGCGCCGGCGGGCGATGGCGGCGGCGATCAACCACCACTCGCTGAAGAACCGGTACCTCCTGCGCCTCTACCACCAGACCCCGGGGAACCTCCTCACCACGCTGCTGCCCGCCCTCTGGCGTGACGCGTTGGCGCTCGCCTACGTACTAGGCTTCGAACGGCAGTCGCTCGGCGCCTACGCCTGGCTCTGGCGGCATCGCCGCGAGCTCTGGCGGCGCCGGCGGGCGATCCGGGAGCGCCGGACCGTCCCGGCCCGGGCCCTCGAGCGCTGGTTCTGGCGGGAGGCGGACGAAGGTTGACGAACCCCTCGGTCGCGCTGCTCGGGAGCCGCGGCATCCCGGCGCGCTACGGCGGCTACGAGACCCTGCTCGAGGAGCTCGCGCCCCGGCTCGTCGCGCGCGGCTTCCGGGTGACCGTCTACGGCCGGACCCACGCCGTGCGCCGCCGGGTGCGCCGCTTCCGCGGGGCGGAGATCGTCCTCCTCCCCTGCCTGCGGAGCAAGTACCTCGATACCCCGAGCCACACCCTCCTCTCGCTGCTCGACGCCCGCGCCCGCGGCTTCGCCGCCGCGCTCGTCGTCAACTCGGCCAACGCCCTCTTCCTGCCGCTGCTCACCGGCAGCGGCGTGCCCGTCGCCCTCAACGTGGACGGCATCGAGAAGCGGCGGGCCAAGTGGGGAGCGTTCGGACGCGCCGTCTACGCCCTCTCCGAGCGGCTCGCCTGCACCCTGCCCGACGCGCTGGTGACCGACGCCGGGGTGATCCACGACCATTACCTCGCCCGGTACGGCGCGCCCTCCACGGTGATCACCTACGGGGTCACGCCGCGGCCGCTCCCGCCGACGCGCCTGCTGCCGCGGCTGGGGCTCGCGAGCCGGGGCTACTTCCTCTACGTCTCCCGCTTCGAACCCGAGAACAACCCGCACCGGGTCGCCGCCGCCTACCGGCGGGCCGGGGGTGAGCTGCCGCTGGTGATGGTCGGCGGCGCCCCCTACGCGAGCCGGTTCATCCGCTCGTTCACCGAGGGGGCCGATCCGCGGATCCTCTTCCCGGGCCCGATCTACGGCCCCGGCTACCGGGAGCTGCTCAGCCACGCCCTCGCCTACGTGCAGGCGACCGAGGTCGGCGGCACGCACCCGGCGCTCGTCGAGGCGATGGGCTACGGCAACTGCGTGCTCGCCCACGACACCCCCGAGCACCGCGAGGTGGCGGGCGAGACCGCGCGCTACTTCCGGATCGGCGACGCCGCGGGGCTGGCGGCGGCTTTCGACTGGGTACGCACGCACCCCGGCGAGGCGCGGGCGCGCGGCGAGCAGGCGGCGGCGCGGGCCGCCGAACGGTTCAGCTGGGAGCTGGTCGCCGACCGGTACGCCGCGCTGTTCGCCACCCTCGTCCGCGGGGGCCGGTACAATAACCTTCCTGCCGGAGCCGGGGCGCCCGCCGGCGCCTGAGGCTCCCGCTCGCCATGCTCAAACAACGGGCTCGCCTGATCGCCGGTACGATCCTCACGCTCGACTGCGTGCTGATCACGGTGGCGTTCTTCGCCGCCTTCTGGCTGCGCCACGACCTCGCCCCCTGGCTCTGGCCGGCGAGCTTCGAGGGCGGCTTCTACCCGCTCGCGAGCTATCTGCCGCTCCTGCCCGTGGCGCTCGCGATCTGGGCGCCGCTCCTCTGGTTCTCCGGCCGCTACCGCTCCCACCGCACGGTGCCGCTGCGGCGCGAGATCGCGGCGCTGCTGCGGCTCGCGGTCACCGCGGCCGGGATCCTCATCCTCGTCGTCTACGCGCTCCGCCTCGACGAGCGGCTGCTCGCGGGCGACAAGATCAGCCGCCTCTGGCTCTTCGTCTTCCCGACCCTCGCCGGGGCGCTGCTGACCTCCGAGAAGATCGCGCTTCGCCTCGTCTCGCGCTGGGTGCGCGCCCGCGGCCTCAACTACCGCACGGTCGTGATCGTGGGCAGCGGCCCCCAGGCCCGCGCCTTCGCCCGGGCGCTCCACCAGCAGCGCCACTGGGGCTACCGGCTGCTCGGCTTCTTCACCGCGGTCCCGGAGCAGCACCGCCAGGAGATCGCCGGCCATCCGGTGCTCGGCAGCCTCGACGACCTGCCCCGGTTCGTCGAGCAGAACGTGGTCGACGAGGTCTACTTCGCCGTCACTCGCCGCGATCTCGAAGGGCTGGAGGATCTCTACCTGAACCTGCAGGAGCAGGGGATCCTCACCCGCCTCGCGCTGAACTTCTTCCCCCACACCCAGGCCCACGTGGAGCTCGACGAGCTCGACGGCGTGCCGCTGCTCACCTTCACGACCTCGCCGAACAACGCCTTCGCGCTCGCGCTCAAGCGGCTGCTCGACATCGTGCTCTCGTTCGTGCTGCTCGTGCTCGGCCTGCCGGTGGTGCTCCTCGTGGCGATCGCCATCAAGCTCACCTCGAGCGGCTCGGTGCTCTTCCGCCAGACCCGCTGCGGCCTCAACGGCCGGCGCTTCACCCTCTACAAGTTCCGCACGATGGTCGAGGGAGCCGAGGCGCGGCAGCGGGAGCTGCTCCCGTACAACGAGATGGACGGGCCGGTCTTCAAGATCACCGACGATCCGCGGGTGACCACCCTCGGGAGGGTCCTGCGCCGCTTCTCGCTCGACGAGCTGCCGCAGCTCTGGAACGTGCTCAAGGGGGACATGAGCCTCGTCGGCCCGCGCCCGCCGATCCCCGAGGAGGTGGCGAAGTACCAGCGCTGGCAGCGCCGGCGGCTCGCGATGAAGCCCGGGCTCACCTGCCTCTGGCAGATCAGCGGCCGCAACGAGCTCCCCTTCCAGCGCTGGATCGAGCTCGACCTGCAGTACATCGACAGCTGGTCGCCGTGGCTCGACTTCAAGATCCTGGTCAAGACGATCCCCGCGGTGCTCTCCGGCCGGGGCGCCTCCTGACCGACCCGCGCGCGGCCGGCTGATCCCGCCGCCGGCGCCCCTCAGGCGCGGGTCGCGAGCAGCTCGAGCGTGGTCGCGAGCACCGCGGCCATCGGCGCCGCATCCGCCCGCCCGGTACCGGCCAGCGCGAAGGCGGTGCCGTGGTCGACCGAGGTGCGGAGGAACGGCAGCCCCAGCGTCCAGTTCGTGGCGCGCCCGAAGGCGGCGGTCTTCACCGCGATCAGCCCCTGGTCGTGGTAGAGGGCGAGCACCCAGTCGAACTCCCCCTGCCGGGCCCGGGCGAAGAGCGAATCGGCGCTCTCGGGGCCGTACACGTCGATCCCGCGGCCGCGGGCGGCCGCCACCGCCGGGGCGAGGATCGCCTCCTCCTCGCGCCCGAGCAGCCCCCCTTCGCCGGCGTGCGGGTTGAGCCCCGCGACCGCGATCCGGCCGCCGCCGCCATGACGCCAGAGACAGGCGAGCGCCGCGCCGACGCTCTCGCCGTCGAGCGCCGCCACCGCTTCGGCGAGCGGCTGATGGACGGTGAGGAGGGCCACCCGCAGCCCCGGGGCGAGGAACGCCATCAGGTAGTCGCGCCCGTAGCTGCCGAGCCCGCAGGCGGCGGCGAGGTAGTCGGTATGGCCCACGAAATCGGGCCGGCAGTGGGCGGCGATCGACGCCTTGCTCACCGGCGCGGTGACGAGCGCATCGACCGTGCCGGCGCGCGCGAGCGCGATCCCGAGGTCGAGCGCCGCGAGCGCGCCGTGGGCGTCTTCGGGTCCGGAGCGGCCCGGGACGACGCGGCGCGGCCGGCGAACCGGATCGACGACCGGGATCGCCGGGGCGAGGCGGGCGATCTCTTCGCGCGACGGCGGCTCGGCGAGCCACCGGAGACGCTCCCGGAGCGCAGGGGGGACGAGGTGGCGGATCGCCGTGACCGCCGCCTCTTCGACGACGAGCAGCGGCAGCGCGCCGCCGGGTGCGAGGCTGGAGAGCGCCCCGAAGACGACCTCCGGGCCGACGCCGGCCGGATCTCCCTGGGTCAGGGCGAGGACGGGCGGCCCCGTCACGGCCTCAGCCCTCGGCGGCCGGCTCGTCGTCGCCGTCGCTCCGGCGGCGGCGCTGGTGCCGCAGCTCCTCTTCCTTGAACAGGTAGCGGATGTTGTGCTTGAGGATCAGCAGGTTCGGGCCGCGATGGCGGTTGAGCTTGATGGCGCCCTTGTCGTACCACTCGATCCAGCCGTGCAGCTCCTCGTCGTTGGTGAGCACCACCACCATCGGCGTCTTCGCCGCCATCTGCTTGAGGTAGTAGAACTCCTCGGCGTTCGTCTGCTCGGGCGGGCTCTGCTTGCGGCGCACGGCCCGCGAGACCTGGCTCTCCTTCTTCAGCTCTCCCAGATCGGGGCGGATCAGCTTGCGGTTGCTCATGTCTCGGGGATCGTCGGAAGTGGCGTGGCCGGCCGCGCCGTGTCGCCGCGCCTGTACGCCTCGTCTTCGAAACCGAGGCAGCAGAGGAGGCGGCCGCACAGACCGGAGATCTTGGCCGGGTTAAGCGAGAGGTTCTGGCGCTTCGCCATGCCGATGCCGATCGGCCGGAACTCGTCGAGCCAGCTGCCGCAGCAGAGCTGACGGCCACAGACGCCGAGACCGCCGGTCTGGCGCGCCTCGTCGCGCGCCCCGGCCTGCACCATCTGCACCCGGGCGCCGAAGCGCTGGCTGATCTCGCGGACGAGCTGCCGGAAATCGACGCGTTTCTCGGCGGTGAAGAGGACCGTCGCCCGCTTGCGCGAGAGGGTGAAGTCGACGCGGGAGACGTTCATCTGGAGGCCGAGGGCGAGGGCGCGCTCGTGGCAGAACCGCTTGGCGGTACGCTCGAGCTCACGCTGCTTGGCGTGCGCTTCGAGGTCGGCGGCGGCGGCGCGCCGCAGCACCGGGCGGGTACGCGGGCGCTGACAGGGGCGAAGGCTCGGCAACGGCGACTGCTCGACACGGCCGAGGCGGGGCTCGCCGTCGATGTCCACCACGACCGCCGCGCCCGCCGGCAGCAGCTCGCCGGCCGACTCGCAGGGAGTGATGTTCGGCTCCTCGCCGAACCGCACGCCGACGAGCGTCCCGGTCACCGCCGTGGACCATCCCTCTCGCGCCGCGCCGCAGCAACTCATCGTTTCGCGCCCTTCCGCCGGGATTCCGGCCCGCTCCGATGACCTGCCCCGTCCGGAGAGATCGCGGGTTGTGCCGGTATCTGGAGGTGCCTGGTCATTCTGACACGCGCCGGAAGCGGTGGCAAACCGGAACGGTCAGCCTTCGTCTCCACTCGCGGTGGCCGCGAGGATCCGGCGGCCGATGTCCCGGCGCAGGACCTTCGCCGGCCACTCCACCTTCGCCGCCGCCGCATACGCCCGGCGCAACGCCTCCGAGAGGCCGGCGCCGGTGGCGCAGACGTCGAGCACCCGGCCGCCGGCGCTCACCAGGCGCCCCTCGGCGTCGCGCGCGGTGCCGGCATGGAAGATCTCGACCCCCTCGTCGGCCCGGGCGGCCGCGAGGTCGCCGAGCGGCTCGCCGGTGAGCGGCTGCTCGGGATAGCCCGGGCTGGCGAGGACGAGACAGGCCGCGGCCTCCTTGCGGAAACGGAGGCGGCTGGCCGGGAACCTGCCGGTCGCCCCCGCCGCGAGCAGCTCGAGCAGGTCGTCCTCGAGACGCAGCATGAGGACCTGCCCCTCCGGGTCGCCGAGGCGGGCGTTGAACTCGAGCACCCGCAACCCCGCGGGCGTGAGCATGAGGCCGGCGTAGAGGAAGCCGCGGAAGGCGCGGTTCTCACGGGCGAGGGCGGTGACGACCGGGCGCATCACCCGCTCGAGCACCCAGGAGGCGCTCTCCGGGCCCATGATGCCGGCCGGGCTGTGCGCGCCCATCCCGCCGGTGTTCGGTCCGAGGTCGCCGTCGCGCAGCCGCTTGTAATCCTTCGACGGAGCGAGCGGCAACACGTTCTCGCCGTCGGCGAGCGCGATGAACGAGACCTCCTCCCCCGCGAGCCACTCCTCGACCACGATCCGGTTCGCGGCGCTGCCGAACCGCCGCTCGCCGAAGAAGAGCGAGAGCGCCGCTTCGAGCTCCGCCTCGTCGGTGGGCAGGATCACCCCCTTGCCGGCGGCGAGGCCGTCGGCCTTCAGCACCACGGGGAAGCCGAAGCGCCGGGCCGCGGCGCGCGCCGACGCCTCGTCGTGGGCGATCTCGAAGGCGGCGGTGGGGATCCCGTGCCGCGCCATGAACTCCTTGGCGAAGACCTTGCTCCCCTCGATCTCGGCCGCCGCCTGGCGGGGTCCGAAGACCGGGACCCCGCGCATCTCGAGCTCGTCGGCGATCCCGAGCGCGAGCGGCAGCTCGGGGCCGACGACGGCGAGATCGATGCGCACCGAGGCCGCGAAGTCGGCGATCTCGAGCACCTCGTCGACCGAGCGCGGCACGAGATCGGCGATCTCGGCGATCCCCGGGTTGCCCGGCGCGCAGTAGAGCTCCTCGAGCAGCGGGCTCTGACGCAGCTTCCAGCAGAGGGCGTGCTCGCGGCCGCCGCCCCCGATCACCAGCACTCTCATCGGGCCATCCTCTCCCCGGACTCTCCGGCCGCTTCCGGCGCGAGCGCGCGCAGCGCCCGTTCCACCTCGTCGACGACGTAGTCGGGCGTGGAGGCTCCCGCGGTGAGCCCGACCGTCGTCACGCCGGCGAACCAGGACGGGTCGAGGTCGGCGACCCCCTGGATCAGGTGGCTCGGCTTGTGCTGCCGGCAGATCTCCCACAGGTGCCGGGTGTTGGCGCTCGCCCGGCCGCCGATCACGAGGATCAGATCGACTTCGGGATCGCGTCCGAGCGCGAGCGCGGCATCCTGGTTCTCCTTGGTGGCGTAGCAGATCGTGTCGGCCCGCCGGGTCGCGGGCACCTGCGACTCGATGTACCGCACCAGCTCCTCGAACTCCCCGGCGTTGAGCGTCGTCTGGTAGAAGATCCGGACCTTCTCGTAACGCGACCAGTCGATCTCCCGCGCCTCCTCCACCCGCAGCAGCACGTGGTAGTCCGCCGGATCGAGGTCGTGCGTGTAGCCGATCACCTCGCGGTGGCGCGGGTCGCCGATGAAGACGAGGTGCGCCCCCGCCGCCAGCGCCGCCGCCGCCTCGTCGTGGATGTCGTAGACGAACGGGCAGGTGGTGTCGAGCACCCGGAGCCCCTGCTCGCGGGCACGGGCATGGAACGAGGGGGGCACGCCGTGGGCGGAGAAGACGATCGTCTCCTCGCGGGTCTCGGCGAGCGCGTCGACGGTGTCGACCCCGAGCTGGCGCATCTCCTCGACCACCCGCTCGTTGTGCACCACCTGTCCGAGGATCGCGCCCCGATGCCCCTCGCGGGCGAACTTCTTGACCTTCCGGTCGGCGATGCGCACCCCGGCACAGAAGCCGTACTTCGCCGCCCGTTTGACGTTCATACTGTGGTCTATTGTAGCAAAAGCACCACCTCGCGCGGCGGTCCTCCGTTCTGATCCGGACCGGGGGGGCGGGCGAGGTCGCTCAGGGCGCGAGGGTGAGCACCAGGTCGGCGAGGCTGCGCTGGACCCGGATCTCCATCGGGGTCGCGGCCGGATCGTCGGCGAGCCAGAGGTCGAGCCGCCCCTTCCAGGTCCGGCGCTCCGGCCGGGAGAGGCCGCGGATCGAGTAGGCGCGGACCGTGACCGGCTCGCCGCGCAGGAGCTGGCGGCGGGTCGCCCCCGGCAGGACGAGCACCGGGTAGACCCGGCCGTCGCTCCAGATCTCGAGCACCCGCGTGCCGGTGGGCGGGTCGCGGCGCAGCGCCTGGATCCCGGAGGCGATGTCGACCACCCCCGCCTGGCCGACCTCGGCCTCCCGCGCCTTCGCCTCGCCCCGCCACCGGTAGCTGCTCCAGGCGCGCACGGTCACGCCGCTCGCAGGGTCGATCTCGGCCCCGTAGCGGAAGAACTGGCCATCTTCGCCGTGACCGGCGACGAGGTAGAGCTCGGAGACCTGGTGTCCGCTCTCGAGCGGCCGCTGGCAGAGGGTGGCCTCTCCCTGGCGCGGCAGGAAGAGCCCCGCGACCCCGCCGAGGAGGCCCTGGAGTCGCCACCGGTAGTGGAGCACCTCCCCCGCCGCCGCCGGCACGGTGGCCGGCCGCGCCGGCGGCGCCGGCAGGAGGAGCAGCAGGAACAGCAGAAGCCCGACCGGAGCGCGCCGCATCGCGGGATCATACGCAACCGCCACCCGCGAGCGTCCATGGCCGGGACCGGCCGGCCCGGCGATGGAAGCCGCGCCTACTCGGTCGAGACCGCGCTCGTCGCCCCCTCGAGGGCGGCTTCCAGGGTGTGCCAGGCGAGCGTCGCGCACTTGACGCGCATCGGGAACTCGCGCACGCCGGCGAGCGCCTCGAGCTTGCCGAGGGAGCCGTCGGGCTCCGCGCCGGCCTCGCCCGCCGGCAGGGTGACGAGGTCGTGGAAGCGCTGGAAGAGGGCGTGGACCTCGTCGAGGGTGCGCCCGCGGACCGCCTCGGTCATCAGCGAGGCGGAGGCGGTCGAGATCGCGCAGCCGCTCCCTTCGAAGCCGATCGCGGCGATCCGGCCGCCGTCGAGGTGCACCGCCACCCGCACCCGGTCGCCGCAGAGGGGGTTGTGGCCGTCCGCCTGCCGCTCGGCCTCCGGCGGAAGGCCGAAGTTCCGGGGGCGGCGGTAATGATCGAGGATGACCTCCTGATAGAGGTCGGAGAGCCCGTCCATGCGCCGAAGGATATCGCGGCTCGGACGCCCGGTCCGCTCAGCGGCAGCGGCGCACGAGCCAGCCGGCGAGCAGCCCCAGGACCGCACCCGCGAGCAGCCAGCGGCCGGGGCTCGTGGGGATGAAGCGGGTTTCGTCGGGAGCGATCTCGATCATCCCCACCGGCGCGGCCAGCCCGCCGCCGCCGGCGCCCGCCGACTTGTCCTCGCCCACGCCGGTGAATCGCTGCGCGTCGCGGCTCGCGCCGAGCCCGCCGCCGAAGCCGAAGGCGACCCGCGCCACCGGGATCAGGGTGCGCCCGTTGGCCTCCACCGGCTCGCCGAAGACCTGCCCGACCGAGATCCCGGTGCGGATCCGCTCGGCGAGCTCGTGCAGCCCGCCGCCTGAGGCCTTCCCCGTCGTCTCCGCCATCGTTCGCCTCCCCGTTCTGCTGCCGTCCTCGGCTCAGTATAGCCAGCCCCGCCGCCCGCGCCGTCCGACCGCGAGCAGACCCGCGGCAAGGTGGGCGAGGCGGAGCGGCGCCGGCAGCCGCCCCGGGCCGAGGTGGGGTGCGAGCGCCCTCTCCGCCTCGGCGAGGGTGAGCCCGGCCCGCTGCACCCAGAGGCCGGCGCACGGCTCCTGCGCCCCGGCGCGCTCGACGCGGGCCCACTTCGCCCGTCCCCCCGGCACCCGGTCGCGGAGGGCCGCCCGCAGCGCCCGCTGGTCGGAGGGGCGCCGCGCGACCGCCAGCACCGCGCAGCCGCTCGCCGCCGCGAGCCGCGGCAGATCGACCACGTTGAAGCCGGCGAGCGCGAGCCCCTCGAGGAGGATCAGACCGAGCTGCGGCGCGAAGCGCGACTCCCGGACGAGGGTCGCGAGCACCGCGGTGGCGTTCGCCCCGTCGCGGCGCACCGCCCCGGCAAGGAACCCTTCGAACCGGTCACGGGCACAGACCGCGCCGACCACCGGCACGTCGCCCCGGAAGGCGCGCGGGAACGGGGCGTCGTCGAACGCCACGAGGTGGGAGAGGGCCCGCCGGCGGCGGGCCGGCGGCGTCTCAGCCGCCGGCGCTCTCGCTCGGGCGCAGCTCATCGGGCACCTGCACCGCCACGACCTCGCCGCGGGCGCAGAGGAGCTCGCCCGCGCGCACCTCGCACTCGACCACCACCTTGCGCCCCTTCATCTCCCTGACCCGACCGCGCAGCTCGAGCGGGACGCCGAGCGGGGTCGGCCGCAGGTAGTCGACGTGGAGCGCGGCGGTGAGGAAGCGCAGCGGCGGCTGGGCGGCGAGCGGCCGGCCGGCGGCGCGGCAGGCGGCCGCGGCGGCGGTGCCGGTCGAGTGGCAGTCGACGAGCGAGGCGATCAGCCCGCCGTAGACGTAGCCCGGGATCGCGACGTGGTACGGCTTCGGCGTGAAGGTGCAGACCGTCTCCTCGCCGTCCCAGAAGCTCCGGATCTGGTGGCCGTGCGGGTTGAGCCGGCCGCAGCCGTAACACCAGGCGAGATCGTCGGGGTAGTCGTCCTGGAACGCCCTCTCCGTCATCGTCTCCTCCCCTCCGTGCGGCCCCGTCGCGCCGGCCCCGGACCGCCTCCGGACGGCCACGGCCGCCTCTGCCGATGGTACCCCGCCCCGGCCGCTCCGGCCGCCCGGCTGTGCTACATTGACCGCTCACGCGGCAACGGGCGCGCGGTTCGCTCGGACCGGCCCCGAAAGGCGCCGGATGGGATCGACCTCACGTCTCCCCTGCCCACCCTCTCGTATGCTCACGAGCCGTTCATCCATCACCGCACCGGGGTGATCCGCGCCCCGGTCTGCGTTCTGCCCAGGAGGTTCCAGTGCCGCAGATTGCGAGAATCCAGGAAGAGTTGCGAGCCGCCGGGATCGACGGCTGGCTGCTCTACGACTTCCACAACCGCGACGCGATCGCCTACCACGTGCTCGGCATGGACTACGGGAAGTTCACGAGCCGGCGGTGGTTCTACTGGATCCCGGCCGACGGCGAGCCGCTGAAGCTCGCCCACAAGGTCGAGCCGACGAAGCTCGACAAGCTGCCCGGCGAGAAGCGGCTCTACCTCTCCTGGCGCGAGCTCCACGCCGGCCTCAAGGAGCTGCTCGGGCCGGCCCGGACGGTGGCGATGCAGTACTCGCCGCTCGCCAACATCCCCTACGTCTCGACGATCGACGGCGGCACCGTGGATCTCATCCGCTCCCTCGGCTACGAGGTCGTCTCCTCGGCCGGGCTCGTGCAGACCTTCCAGGCCGTCCTCGACGAGGCGGCGTACCACTCGCACCTGGCGGCCGGCGAGCGGGTGCAGCGGATCAAGGACGAGGCGTTCGCGCTCGTCGGCGAGCGGCTCCGCGCCGGGGCGACGCTCACCCAGTACGACCTGCAGCAGTTCATCGTCCGCCGCTTCGGCGAGGAGGGGATGACCTGCATGGGCGAGTACCCGATCGTCGGGACCAACGAGCAGCCCGCCGATCCGCACTTCGAGCCGACGCCGGCCAACGCCCGCCCGATCCGGCAGGGGGACACGCTGCTGATCGACCTCTGGGCGAAGCTCGACCAACCGGGCGCGATCTTCTACGACATCACCTGGTGCGGCTTCGTGGGCAGCGCGCCGCCGCCGAAGTACGTCGAGATCTTCCACGTCGTGCGCGACGCGCGCGACGCCGCCCTCGCCTTCATCCGCGACCGGTACGCGAAGGGGGAGAAGCTCTGCGGCTGGGAGGTGGACGACGCCTGCCGGAGCGTGGTCGAGAAGGCCGGCTACGGGCCGTACTTCCTCCACCGCACCGGCCACTCGATCGGGGAGAAGGTGCACGGCAACGGCGTGAACATCGACAACCTCGAGACCCGGGACGAGCGCGAGCTGGTGCCGGGGATCTGCTTCTCGATCGAGCCCGGGATCTATCTCGAAGGGGAGATGGCGGTGCGCTCGGAGATCAACGTCTTCATCACCCCCGCGGGCAAGGTGGAGGTAGCCGGGGCGATCCAGCGGGAGCTGGTGCTGATCTGAACCGACCGGGGGGCGGCGGACGGGCCGCCCCCCGTTTTCGTATCCCACACTCCGGAGGTCCCATGGGGCACATCTACCTCTACGTGATTCTGGCCTACCTGCTCGTGATGACGGGCTACAACATCTGGCGCTCGCGCCAGATCCGCTCGCAGGACGACTTCATGGTCGCGGGGCGGAGCCTCTCGCTGACCAAGATGGTCTTCACGCTGGTCTGCACCTGGATCGGGTCGGGCACCTTCATCGCGGGCGCCGAGTACGCCTCCTACGCCGGCTGGAGCGCGCTCTGGCAGCCGGCCGGGGCGTTTCTCGGGATCGGGATCATCTACTTCGTCGCCGCCCGCATCCGGACCTTCGGGCAGTACACCGTCGGCGACATCCTCGAGGTGCGCTACGGCCGCTTCGCCCGCCTCTTCGGCGCGATCGCGCTGATCATCGCCTTCACCACGATCGTCGCCTACCAGTTCCGTGCCGGCGGCTACATCCTCAACGTGATCTCCGACGGGAGCATCTCGCTCGAGACCGGGCAGGCGATCACCGCCGGCTTCGTGATCCTCTTCGTCGCCATCGGCGGGATGATCGCGGTCGCCCACACCGACCTGCCGAACGGGATCATCATCGTCCTCGCCTCGCTGCTCGCGATCCCGTTCGTCGTCTCGGCGGCGGGCGGCTGGGGGCACGCGCGCGAGGTGCTCGATCCCGCCCGGTTCCAGCTCTTCGCCCAGGACTTCGGCAAGTACCCGGCGCTCAAGGGGCTCAGCTACTTCCTCTCGACGCTCCTGCTGCTGATGGGTGTGCAGTCGATGTACCAGAAGTTCTACGCGGCCCGCTCGCCGAAGGAGGCGAAGAAGGCGGTGGCGATCTGGATCGTCGGCACGATCGTCGTCGAGACGATCGTCATCGCGATCGCCGTCTACGCCTCGGTCTTCAACACCGAGTTCATGAAGGGGTGGGACGGCCGGGCGCTCGTGCTCAACGCCGCCCGCTACATGGTGCCGGGTCCGGTCGGGGTGCTGCTGCTCGCGGCGGCGTGCGCGGTCGTCCTCTCCACGGGGATGAACTACCTGCTCTCGTCGAGCTCGAACGTGATGCGCGACATCTACCAGAGCATGATCAACCCGAACGCCGACCCCGAGAAGATGGTGGCGCTCCAGAAGGTGTTCATCGTCCTGATGGGCTTCTGCGCCTTCCTGATGATCTTCATCCCCACGGTCCTGAAGTCGCAGATCTCGATCCTCCAGTACGCCTACTTCGCCTACACGATGTACGGCGTCGCCGTCACCCCGGCGCTCTTCGCCGCGCTCACCTGGCGGCGGGCGACCTGGCAGGGCGGGCTCGCCTCGATCATCGGCGGCGCGGTGACGACCGTCTTCTTCGAGTTCATCCTTCCCTGGATCGCCCCGGGCGTGATGCAGGGAGCGGCGGGTGGCAGCGACTACTTCGGCAAGGATCCGTGGGGGATCCCGAGCATCTATCCGGCGGCGCTCGTCTCGATCGGGCTGCTGATCGTCGTGAGCCTGCTCACGCCGGCGCCGAAGCCCGAGACGCTCGAGCCGATCTTCGGCAAGGCGCCGGGGCCGAGCGCGGGGTGATCGCGGTCTGAGCCTCTTCGCCCCGAACGGACGCGGGCCGGCGGCGCGCGAGCGCCCGCCGCGCCCGTGGCGGCTCCTGCCGCTCTCCGGCCTCCTCGCGCTTCTCCTCGCTACCCCGGCACCGGCCGCGGAGCGCTCCTGGTGGACGGTGCGCCTCGGCGAGGCGTCCGCCGGCAGCCTCTCCGAAGAGGTCGTCCCGCTCACGGGCGGCCGGATCGCGACCCGCAGCGAGCTGCGCCTCCGGCTCGACCGCCTCGGCAGCGAGATCGAGATGCGGCTCGTCTCCGAGCTCGTCGAGGGCTCCGACGGCCGCCTCCTGAGCGCCCGGAGCGAGCAGGAGCTGTCGCGGCAGCGGCAGGTGATCGCGGCCCGCGTGGAAGGAAACCGCCTCCGCTGGCGGTTCGTGGCCGCCGACGGCACGCCGGCCGGGCCGGAGAGCGAGCTCGCCCTTCCCGCCGAGCTGCCCGGTCCGCAGGCGGCGCGCGAACGCACGTCGGCCGCGCTCCGTGCCCCCGGCGACGCGATCGAGCTCCTCCAGCTCGAAGCCGAGCTGCCGGCGGTCCTCCCGGTCCGGCGTACCCTCGTGGCGATCACCGACGCTCCCGGCGGCCCCCTGCGGGAGGTGCACGAGGAGACTTCCGGGGTCGCGGGTATCCGCGTCCTCCATCTCGACGCCGCGGGGCGGCTGGTGCGCGCGAGCGAGCCGAGCCCGTTCGGGACGCTCGTCCTCGACCGCGCCGACGCGGCCGCGGCCCGCGCCGCGGCGGCGGGCGCCGCGCCGGCCGGGGCGTTCACCGCCGCGCTCCAGCCGGCGAACCTCCGCCTCTCGCCGGCGCGGGAGACGACCCGGCTGGTGGTCCGCCTCACGCTCGCCGAGCCCCGGCTCGGCTGGCCGCCGCTCGCACCCGACACCGAGCGGCTCCTGCACGCCGCGGGCGCCACCCGCCGGCTCGAGATCCGGCGGGCCGCGGCGCCCGCCGGACCGCTCACCACCCCGCGCACGGTCGCCCCCGAGCTCGGGGCGCTCCTCGCGCCGGGGCCGTTCATCGAATCCGGGCACCCGGAGATCGTCCGCCTCGCCCGCGAGATCGCGGGCACCGAGCCCGACCCCTGGCAGCGTGCCCGTGCGCTCGCCCGCTGGGTCCACGGCGCGCTCGCCTTCGATGCGGGGATCGTCTTCGCGCCCGCCTCCGAGGTCGTCCGCGACCGCCGCGGCACCTGCGTCGGCCACGCGGTCCTCCTCGCCGCCCTCGCCCGGGCGAGCGGCATCCCGGCCCGCTTCGTCGCCGGCCTCGCGCACACCGGCGGCCTCTGGGCCGGGCACGCCTGGGTGGAGTTCCACCTCGGCGGCGCCTGGATCCCGTTCGACTCCGCCCTCTACCGCGACGGGGCGGCCGACGCCGCCCGGATCGCCCTCGTCCGCGACGGGCTCGCGCACGGCCTCGGGCCCGCGCTCCTCGGCGGCCTCCAGCTCCTCGGCCACCTCCGGGTGGAGATCGAGGAGGCGACCGTCGGCGGCCGCGAGCTGCGCGCCGCGCCCGGCGCCCCGCCCTGGTCGGCCGACGCCACGACCTACCGCAACCCGGGGCTTGGCCTCACGCTCTCCCTCCCGCCGGGCTGGCGGGTGGAGCGGGCCGACGCGCTCTGGCCCGAGAGCCTCGTGGTCGCGCTCACCGGCCCCGGCGGGCTGCGCGCCGAGCTGCACGAGGAGGAGAGCGGCGGCTCCGACGACCTCTGGCGCCGCGCCGCCGCCCGCCTCGCCGCGGCCGGGGTGCCGGCCTCCGGGCCGCCGCGCCCGCTCGGCGGCGCGCTCGCCCTCACCGGCGAGGGGGAACGAGCCGCGGGCGCTCTCTGGGCCGAGCCGGGGGCGCTGCGGCTCCTGACGGTCGAAGGGCCCGGTTTCCGGACCGCCTTCGCCACCCTCGCGGCCGGCTTCGCCTGGGAGCCGCGCTGAGCGCGCGAGTTGCGGGCCCGCCCGATTTCCTGCAGCATGACCCGATGAGAGGAAGGCGTTTCATGTCGATCCGCAACGCGCTGCTGCTCGCCCTCGCGGCCGCCGTCATCGCCACCGCCCTGATCCTCGGGGCGCTCGAGGTCGACAGCATCCAGCGCAGCGTGCTGCGCGAGGCGCAGGCGCGGGTGGATCACGGGCTGCGGTCGCTCGCGCGCTACTACGAGCAGCGCCTCGCCGCGAGCGCCAACCTCCTCGCGGCCGCGGCGCGGGCGGCGCGGATCGACCCCACGACGAGCGACAACGATCTCGACCGGCTGCGCCGCGAGCTCGGTCTCACGCTCCTCAACCTCTGCGACCTCGCGGGCAGGCCGCTTTCCGGCAGCCACGACCCGGAGGCCGGGGCGGTGCCGGTGACGCACGATCCGGTGCTGCGGCGCGCGCTCGGCGGCGAGACCGCCTGGGGCACCGTGCGCCTCGACGCCGCGCGCCTCACCCTCGAAGGGGGTTCGGCGCTGGCGACGGCGCTCGCGGTGAGCGGCCAGAACGGCGAGGCGAACGCGACCACCGACGCGCTCTTCTGGTGGCTCGCCACCCCGGTGCGCGACCCTGGTGGCCGGGTGGTGGCGGTCCTCTACGGCGGCCGGGCGCTCAACTACGACTACGCGCTCGTCGACGAGCTGCGCGACTTCGCCTTCGACGCCAGCACCTACGAAGGCAAGCCGACCGCCACCGTGACGATCTTCCTGCGCGGGGTGCGGGTGGCGACCAACGTCCTCGGCCCCGACCGCCGGCGCGCCGTCGGCACCACGGTCGCGGCGGCGATCGAGCGGCAGGTGCTCGAGGGCGGCCGCCCCTGGTCGGGGCGCGCCTGGGTGGTCGACTCCTGGTACCTCTCCGGCTACCTGCCGCTGCGCGACCCCGAGGGCGAGACGGTGGGGCTCCTCTTCTCCGGCCTGCTCGAAGCGCCGTTCACCGACCTGCGGCGGCAGCTCGTCTTCCGCTCGGGCCTCACCGCGAGCTTCCTGATCCTCCTCTCCCTCGGCCTCGCCGCGCTGCTCGTCCGCCGCATCACCCGGCCGCTCGGCGCGCTCGGCCAGGCCGCGCACCGGATCGCGCAGGGGGAGCTCGGGGAGTCGGTGGCGATCCGCACCACCTTCTCCGAGACCCACGACCTCGTGGACGCCTTCCACCGGATGCAGGGGGGGCTCGCCGAGCGCGACCGGAGGCTGCGCGAGCAGAACGCCGAGCTCGCCACCACCAACGCCCGGCTCGCGGAGACGAACACCAACTACATGGAGATGCTCGGCTTCGTCACCCACGAGCTGAAGAGCCCCACGGCGGCGGTCCAGATGCTCATCAACGGGCTCGTCGAGGTCCACGGCGAGAAGCTGCCGCCGGCGCTCTCCCAGCCGCTCGTGCGGATCCAGCGCAACTGCGAGGAGATGCAGGACATGATCCGCGACTACCTCGACCTCTCGCGCGCCGAGCGCGGCGAGTTCGAGCTGCACGTCGAGCGGATCGACCTCCTCCACGACGTCGTCGAGCCGTCGGTGACGATGACCCGCGCCCTCTTCACCTCGCGCGAGATCGCGCTCGGCGTCGACGTGCCGGCAGGGATCGCCCTCGACGCCGATCCCGAGCTGCTCCGTTCGCTCGTCGGCAACTTCCTCTCCAACGCCGCCAAGTACGGGACGGCGAAGGGGCGGGCGACCCTCGAGGCCCGGATCACCGGCGCCGCGATCGAGATCTCGGTCTGGAACGAAGGGCCGGGCTTCACCCCGGAGGAGGCGGGGCGGCTGTTCGAGAAGTTCGCGCGGATCCGCAACGCCGACACCCGCGACAAGCGGGGCAGCGGCCTCGGGCTCTGGTTCTGCCGGCGGATCGCCGAGCTCCACGGCGGCACCGTCCGCGCCGAGTCCGAGCCCGGCGCCTGGGCCCGCTTCACCCTCTCGCTGCCCCGCCCCCTGCCCGCGGGCGACGAGACCCTGCCCGCCTGAGCGGTGCCGGGCGGGATCCCGAGCCCACGCCATGCGCCTCCTCTCCGAGCTGCTCGCCCGGAATCGCGCCTGGTCCGCCGAGATCGCCGCCGCCGATCCCGGCTTCTTCACCCGCCTGGCCGAGCAGCAGGCGCCGCGCTACCTCTGGATCGGCTGCGGTGACAGCCGGGTGCCGGCCAACCAGATCGTCGGCCTGATGCCCGGGGAGATGTTCGTCCACCGCAACATCGCCAACGTGGTCGTGCCCTCCGACCTCAACTGTCTCTCGGTGCTCCAGTACGGCATCGAGGTGCTCGGCGTGCACCACCTCATCATCTGCGGCCATTACGGCTGCGGCGGGGTGCTCGCGGTGCTGCGCGGCGAGCGGCTGGGGCTCGTCGACAACTGGCTCTGCCACGTCGAGACCGTGCGCCGCCGGTACCGCGGGCAGCTCGCCGCGCTCAGCACGGAAGCCGAGCGCCACGCCCGCCTCTGCGAGCTCAACGTCGTCGCCCAGGTGCTCAACGCCGCCCGCACCACCGTCGTCCGCGACGCATGGCGGCAGGGCCGGGAGCTGGCGGTACACGGCTGGATCTACGCCCTGCGCGATGGCCTGCTGCACGACCTGGAGGTCACCGTCACCAGCGAGGAAGAGGTGGCGGCGGTCGCCGAGCGGGTCGATCTCGCGACCCCGCCGGCCGACGAGCGCTGAAGCCCGCCCGGCAGCGGGCGGCAGAAAGCGGGGGACGCCTGCCGGCGCGGGCGCCGCCGGGCGGGGGTTCGCTGGTCCGCAGAGCCTCCGAGACGCCGCGGCACGTCGCCACCGCGCAACGGGCCCGCGCGGCGGGTACCGCTACCGTTTCAGGGCGAGGACCACCACGCCGGTGGCGACGAGCGCGATGCCGAACCACTCCCGGCTCGCCGGCCGCTCCCCCAGGAAGGTGAAGGCGAAGATGGCGACCAGCACAAGGCTGAGCTTGTCCACCGGCGCGACCTTCGAGGCCTCGCCGAGCTGCAGCGCGCGGAAGTAGCAGACCCAGGAGGCGCCGGTGGCCAGGGCCGAGAGGCCGAGGAAGAGCCAGGTGCGCCCCGGCAGCACGAACGGGTTGCTCCACTTGCCGGTGAGCCCGAGGAACGCCGCGAGCACCGCGACGATGATCACCGTGCGCACCAGCGTCGCGAGGTCGGAGTCGACCCCGCGGATCCCGACCTTCGCGAAGATCGCCGTGAGCGCCGCGAAGACCGCCGACGACAACGCCCAGAAAAACCACCCCTGCCCGTCGATCATCCCGGCGCCTCCCCTGACCCCGCCCGTCCGGACCGCCATGAGGCTTCACGGTCCCGGCGGCTGCCGCCTGCAAGATTACTGCGCAATGTCCGGCGAAGGCGTGTCCCGAAGCCGTCACGGAGCGACTCGGTGAGCCTTTCCGGACACGGATCTCGACCGGGATGATGGCGGGCAGCGCGAACGGAGGGTCAGAGCGTGGCGATCCCTGATTTCCAGTCCACCATGCTGCCGCTCCTGCAGTTCGCGGGAGACGGCAAGGAGCACTCACTGCGGGAATCGATCGACGCTCTCGCCGACCATTTCCGATTGACCGAGGCAGAGCGCAAGGAGCTCCTGCCGAGCGGTTATCAGCCGATCCTCGACAACCGGGTCAGCTGGGCACGTACCTACCTCACCAGGGCCGGCCTGTTGAAGAGCACTCGCCGCGGGCATTACGCCATCGCGGATCTCGGCCGCCAGGTGCTCGCCGAAAATCCGGATCGCCTCAGTACCCGCTTCCTCATGCAGTTCGAGGCGTTTCGTGAGTTTCACACGACCAGGCGCGACCGTTCAGCCTCGGAGAGCGTAGCCACCGAAGAGAAAGAGAATCAGAGCATCACCCCCGAGGAATCCCTCGAGTCGGCCTATGAACGGCTCCGGGAAGAGCTCGCGAACGAGATCCTGCAGCAGGTGAAGGCGATGTCGTAGCGCCTGCGATTTCCCGGACAGTTTCGTGAGTGTATTCAAGCTGCGGTCTCGAGTGCCATGAAGGCGGCACGGACCTCGGCTGGGGCCCGGTAGTCATGCCGCTCGAGTCGCCAGCGATGGTTGTAGCGCCCGCGGAAGTCGGCGAGCGCAGCGTTGAGCTCGGCGACGGCCGGAAAGAAGCGCAGCCAGAGCAGCTGCTCCTTGAGCGTGCGGATGAAGCGCTCGGCACAGCCATTGCCCTCGGGCGCGCGCACGAAGGCCGAGCTCGACTCGAGGCCGAGGAAGCGGATCTCGCGCTGAAAACCTCGGACGTGTAGACGCTGCCGTGGTCGTGGCGCAGCAGGACGCCCGCCGCGATCTTCTCGTCGACCCCACCGAAGACCTCGGTGACGGCCTGGCGCACCGGCTCGAGCGCTTCGAAGCGGTTGCCGCGAGCCGTGGCGTGGAGGCCCAGGCACTCGCTCGGGCAATGGTCGACCACGACGAAGATCGTCGCTTGGCCCTCGCCGGTCATCGTCGTCGTGCCGTCGGTGCCCCAATCTCGTCGGGTCGCTCGGTGGTGATCTTGCCGTCATGGGCCCGTGGCCCGTGCGGCGCTCCGGTGCGGGTCGGTGTCAGCAGGTTCGCCTCGCGCAGCAAACGCAGCACGCGCGGCTTGGAGGTGCGCACGCCCTCAGCACGCAGTCGGGCCCAGGCTTTGCGGTGCCCTTCGCCGACCCATTCGGAAGTCGCCAGCACCTGGCGGATTCGCGCGAGCAGCTCGGCGTCGGAATGCCGCGTCTTGGGACCACGCTTGCCGGGCAGCGCCGTCCGCTGGCGCCGGCCGCGCGCCGCGTTCGCCCTGCTCGCCTTCGCGCTGATCCGCCGCAGGCCGCGCGCTGTCGACCCGCGTTGACCGTCAGCTCTCCCGCTGCCCGGCCGGCAACGCCGCGAGGCGGGCGAGCGCCTCGGCGAGGCTGGCGCGATCGGCAGCCGCGCCGAGCGAGATGCGCACCCCGTCGGCAGTGGCGCGGCCGACGGCGAACACTGCCGACGGCACCACGACCACGCCGGCGGCCAGGGCCTGCCTGGCGAACGCCGGTGAGCGTCCAGGTGGGAGATCGAGCCAGACGTGCGGGCAGTGCGACTCGCCCCGCCAGGCAAGCCCCGCGAGGTGGCGTGCGCACAGGCGGTGGCGGGCAGTGAGCTCCCGGCGCTGCGCGAGCAGGCGGCGCCAGGCGGTGCCGTCACCCAGCCAGCGGGTGGCCAGCGCGGCCGAGATCGGCGAGACGTACCACGCCGTGTGATGCGAGGCGTCGCGCATCCTCTCCTTCAACCGGGAGGGAACGACGAGGTAACCGATGCGCAGGCCCGGCGCCACGGTCTTAGACAGCCCCGTGAGGTACAGCACGCGCTCGGGCGCGAGCGCTGCAAGTGGCGGCGGCGTGTGGTCCGGCAGGAGGCCGTAGACGTCCTCCTCGATGATGACGACGTCATAGCGGCGCGCGAGCTCAGCGAGCCGCTGCCGGCGATCGAAGCCCATCGTCACGGTGGTGGGGTTGTGCAGCGTCGGCGACAGTACGACAAGGCGCACTCCAGCCCGACACGCAGCCTCGAACGCCCCGGGCGCAACCCCTTCTCCGTCCATCGCTATCGGGTGCAAACGCCGTCGCCACCGCCGCGCTGCAGCCTTGAGCCCGGGGTAGACGAGCGGCTCGCAGCCGACCTCGTCGCTCTCCTGGAAGGCACCGAGGGCCGAGTCCATCGCGTGCTGCGCCCCGGCGCAGACGACGATGCTGTCGGGCTCTGCGCCGACACCGCGCCGGCCGAGCCATCCAGCCGCTGCGTGCGCGTGCTGCAGCGCGTCGGCCGTGGTCGGGTAGTGGAGGAGCCGAGCGGCCTCGCGCTCGTCGATCCCCCCAAGCGCAGCCGCGAGGTCGGGGTCACACAGCAGCGCGGGGGGCGTGTTGGGCGAGAGGTCGATGACCCCGCCCTCCGGCCGCTGCTCGAGCGCGAACAGCGCCGCCTCGGAGGCCACGCCCAGCACGTACGTGCCGCGCCCCACCTCCCCGCCGAGCAGGCGGCGCCGCGCTGCCTCACGGTACGCGCGAGTCACGGTGCTGACGTTCACCCCCAGCAGGTCGGCGAGCAGTCGGTGCGTGGGCAGCCGGTCGCCGGGACGCAGGCATCCCTGCCGGACGGCGTCGGCGATGGCCTCGACAATCGCTTGGTAGGCGGGCTGCTTCCGTTCGGCGATGTCGGGGAGCCAGATTGTCATGCACACAATTCCCTAGATCATGCATACAAACTACCACACGAGGACGGCCGCACGACGCGGCGCTCCCGGAGGCGTCATGGCGATGATCAACCTTGACGGCAGGCAGGTGGAGCTGAACCCCGAGGGGTTCCTCGTCGATCCGGGCGTGTGGAACGACGACCTTGCCCTGGCGCTCGCCAGGCAGGAGGAGGGGTTGCCGGCGCTCGACGAGCAGCACTGGGCGGTCATCCGGTTCATCCGCCAGTACTACCTCGAGAACCAGGCGGCCCCGATGGTGCGTCTCATCTGCAAGACAACGGGCTTGCCGCTCAAGCGCATCTACGAGCTGTTCCCGAGCGGCCCGGCCAAGGGCGCCTGCAAGCTCGCCGGCCTGCCCAAGCCCGACGGCTGCGTCTGAGCACACACATGGATCAGCCGCTCCACCTCGCGGTGATCGCGGCTGCGGCTTGGGCAGCCGGGACGCTGGCCTGGGTGTGGCTGGGGGTACGCGGCTTCGGGCGACGGGTCCTGCTTGCCCCGCCGGCCGGCGACCCCGCGGCCGGCGTGCGGTACGCGTTCACGGCGGCGATGCTGCCGTGGGCCAAGGAGAGCGTCCGCATGCACCTTCCCTCGTACGCGACCGGGATCGTCTTTCACCTCGGCACCTTCGTGGCGTTCGGCCTGCTGGCTGCAACGGTGGCCGGGTTCGAGCTGCCGCCAGCGCTGGCACCGACCGGAGCGATCGTGATGCTGGCTGGGGCAGGAGCTGGGCTAGCGCTGCTCGTCAAGCGCATCGCGACGCCGTTCCTGCGGGGTCTCTCCTCCCCCGACGACTTCATTGCCAACCTGTTGACGACCTCGTTCGGGGCGCTTGCAGCTGTGACCTTGCTGCATCCGCAGCTCGAGTCGGCGTGGCTCATCACCGCCGTCGTGCTCCTCGTCTACCTGCCGGTCGGTAAGATCCGCCACTGCGTCGTTTTCTTCAGCTCACGCGCATACATGGGGGCCTTCTTCGGCTATCGCGGCACGTTCCCGTCGGCGCGGCAGGGGCGTTGAGCATGGCGAGCCTCGAGGAGCGGATCGACGCCCTCACCGAGGCGCAGCTTCGGCACGGCTTGGAGGTGTTTCGATCCAAGCTGCGTGCGGCCGAGGCGGCGTACCTCAACGCCTGCGTTCACTGCGGCCTGTGCGCCGATAGCTGCCACTACTATCGCACCGAGCCGGCACTCGAGAACGTCCCGGCACGCAAGCTCGATCACGTCGCTGCGGCTTTCAAGCGTCACTTCACCACCGCCGGGCGTCTCGTGCCCCGGCTCGTCGGCGCTCGACCGTTCGACCGTGCGATGGTGCGGGCCTGGCTCGACTCCGTGTTCGGGCGCTGCACGCTGTGTGGGCGCTGCTCGCTCAACTGCACCATCGGGATCGGTCTGCCGCGCGTGTTCCGCGCCGCCCGCGCGGCGCTGGCGGCCATGGGCCTGGTGCCCGACGACCTGCAGGCCACGGTCGACAACAGCCTCGTCCACGGCAACAACATGGCGATCACCAAGGAGGACTGGGTCGACACCGTGCAGTGGCTCGAGGAGGAGCTGCAGATGGAGACCGGCGATCCCGGTGCCCGCATACCGCTCGACAAGCAGGGCGCCAGGGTGCTGTTCACCGTCAACCCTCGCGAGCCCAAGTTCTTCCCCCTCAGCCTGCAGGCCTCGGCCAAGGTGTTCTGGGCGGCCGGCGAGGACTGGACACTCGCCTCAGACCCCGGCTGGGATCTCACCAACTACGGGCTGTTCAACTGCAACGACGAGCAGGCCGGTCGGATCACGCAGAACCTCGTGGACGCCATGGAGCGGCTGGGGTGCACGACGCTCGTCATCGGCGAGTGCGGCCACGGCTTTGGCTCCGCCCGCTGGGAGGGGCCTGAGTGGCTGCAGCGGCGGTATCCGTTCGAGCTGTGCAGCGTGCTCGAACTGATGGATGAGTACCTCACGAGCGGCCGGATCGCGGTCGACCCGTCGCGCAACCCAAAGCCAGTGACGCTCCACGACCCATGCAATCTGGTGCGCCATGGCGGCGTCTCCGAACCGCAACGGCGGGTGCTGCGCCGCAGCGTGGCGCATTTCGTCGAGATGACCCCGTCGCGGGAGCAGAGCTTCTGCTGCGGAGGCGGCGGCGGGCAGCTCGCGATGGCCGCCTACAAAGACCGTCGCATCCGCGCCGGAGGCATGAAGGCGCAGCAGATCCGCGCCACCGGCGCCGAGATCGTCGTGGCGCCGTGCCACAACTGCATCGACCAGCTCATGGAGCTCAACAAAGAGTACACGCTCGGCATCCAAGTCAAGACCGTGGCGGAGATGGTGGCCGAAGCGTTGGTCACCGCAGGACCGTCGCCTAGCGAAGGGAAGACGACCACATGAGCAGCCTGATCTACCTCGACAACGGCGCGACCTCGTTCCCCAAGCCGGAGGTGGTGTACACCGCGATGGACACCTTCTACCGCCAGTACGGGGTGAACCCCGGTCGCAGCGGGTTCGACCTCTGCCTCGAGGCCGGCTCGCTGGTCGACCGAACGCGCAAGCTGCTGCGTGATTTCTTCGGCGGCACCGACCCCAACCGCCTGGTCTTCGGCTACAACTCCACCGACGCGCTCAACCTGGCGATCTTCGGCCTCGTCAACCCAGGCGACCATGTGGTCACGACCCACCTCGAGCACAACTCGTCGCTGCGCCCGCTATGGGCGCTCGAGCACGAGAGTGGCGTCAAAGTGGACTGGGTGGACTTCGACGCCCAGGGCTGGGTCGACCCGCAGGAGCTGATCGACCGCATCACGCCGGGCACCAGAGCCGTGGTCATGAACCACGGCTCCAACGTCATCGGCACCGTCCAAGACGTGGCGCCGATCGGCAGGGTTTGCCGCGAGCAGGGCGTACACCTCATCCTCGACGTCAGCCAAACCGCGGGTGTAGTCCCGGTCGATCTCGAGACGCTCGGCGCCGACGTCATCTGCTTCACCGGCCACAAGAGCCTGATGGGGCCGATGGGAATCGGCGGGATGTACGTACGCGAGGGGGTGGAGATCCGCCACACCCGCGCCGGCGGTACCGGCGTCAAGAGCGCCCAGCGCCACCATCTCGATGAGTACCCGTACCGCATGGAGTACGGCACTCCCAACCTCCCCGGCATCGCCGGGCTGCATGCCGGCGTGCACTGGGTGCTCGAGCAAGGCATGGCGAAGCTTCACGAGCACGAGATGCGTCTGTGGACCAGCCTGCGTGACGGCCTGCGGGAGGTCCCGGGAGTGATCCTCTACTGTGCCGAGGACGTACCGGGAAGAGAGCGGATCAGCGTCCTGTCGTTCAACGTCGAGGGGCTGGAGGCGGCCGATACCGGCACCATGCTCGATGTCGACCACAACATCGCCTGCCGCACCGGCTTGCACTGCACACCGATGGTCCACGAGCACCTCGGTACCGACCAGATCCACGGCGCGGTGCGGTTCGGCATCGGGCCGTTCAACACCCAGGCGCACATCGACGCGGCGATCGCCGCCGTGGCCGAGATCGCCTCGCTGCGCGCGGTCCGCTCGTAGCCTCGAGAGCGGGTCCGGGTATGAGCCCGCACGTCGTCATCGTTGGCGGCGTGGCCGCGGGGATAGGCGACGCGCGCCGGCTGCGCCGTTTCCACGGACCTGCCCGGCAGCAACGCCGACAACGCCCAGGCGAGTCTCGGAGGCAAAGAGGACAGCTTCCTCTCGTACCTGAGCCAGTTGGGCCCTCTTTCGGTTACCAAGCAGAGCATCCATCCGGGAGGGAGCTTGGACGACCGGATCTTTGCCATGGCTCGAACTCCCGGGGGCGAAGTCGTGTTAGGGGGAACCACCAGTTCCCCGGACCCGCCCCGACGCGAGAACGGCGCACAGACGAACTACGGCGGTGGCGACTGGGACGGCTTCATCTCCCTCCTGAGGGATGATCTGACAGCCTCGCTCCTTGCGGACAGCTTCGAGACGGGGAACATCTGCCGCTGGGACGCCGCCCGGGGCGCGAGCGGCACGCCCTGCCACTGACCGGCCGTAGAGACACCGGCTGCGGATAGCTCCCGACCCCGCCTCCTGCCCCTTTCCTGACAGACCCGCCGCCGCGACCGGCCCCGGTGGCCCCGCGGGGGGCGATCTGTCGTTAGAGGAGGAAAGGGAGGAGAACGCCATGAACAGAGCGCGGAGAGCGGTGGCCGTTGGAATCGTGACGATGGGCCTGGCGGCCGCGGCCGGGGCCGCAAGCGAGGCCACGAGCCCAGCGCCAGACCTTGCCACGGTGCGGCGGGCGGCGGCCGGGATGGCGGTGCCGTTCGAGGAGAACCGGGGGCAGTTCGAGCCGAAGGTCGCCTACCTGGCGAAGACGTTCGCGGGTGCGGTCTTCGTCACGCGTGAGGGGCAGCTCGTCTACAGCCTGCCGGGCCGGGAGCTCGCGGCGGCGGAGAACGGTTCGCCCGCGGCGAAGCCGGACCGGCGCGAGCGGCGGCAAGCCGAGCGCGGTCCGGGCTGGGCGCTCGAGGAGCGCCTGCTCGGCACCGGACCGCTCTCGCCCCAGGGGAGCGAGGCAGCGGTCACGCATGTGACCCGTTTCACCCCGGCGGGGACCTTCCAGGCGGACACCTGGGAGCGGGTGCGTCTGGGGGAGGCGTGGACGGGGATCGTGGTCGAGCTCGCGGCGCGGGGGCAGAACTTCGAGAAACTGTTCCACCTTGCCCCGGGGGCCGATCCGGCCCGGATTCGGGTGGGTCTGCGGGGAGCGGAGCGGCTCGCGGTGGCGGACGACGGCCGGCTCGTGGTGACGACGGGCAACGGGGATCTGGCCTACACGGCGCCGGTGGCCTGGCAGGAGATCGGCGGCGAGCGGCGGGCGGTCGAGGTGCGCTACGCGCTCCTCGAGCCTCCGGCTGGCGGCGAGGAGAAGGCCTACGGCTTTGCTCTGGGCGCCTACGACCCGCAGCAGCCGCTGACGATCGACCCGCTGCTCCAGAGCACCTACCTGGGGGGAAGCGGCTGGGACTACATCAACGCTCTGGCTCTGGCCGCCAACGGTGACGTGCTGGTGGCGGGTGAAACGGATTCGCCGAACTTTCCCAAGAGGACGAACGGCGCCCAGCCAGCCTACGGCGGCGGCTACTCCGACGGCTTCGTCGCCCGACTGACCGGGGACCTGCGAACGCTCATCCAGAGCACCTACCTGGGCGGGACGGGTACCGATGAGATTACCGCCCTGGTGCTGAATGAGGGGGGAATGCTCAGTGTCGTCTGGGTGGGGGGCTCCACTGAATCCACGAACTTTCCCGGCATTACGTCCAGCCGCGCCCAGCCGACCAACGCTGGTGGCAAAGACGGCTTCGTCTCGTTCCTGTCATCCGATCTGACGCTCCTGTATGGGAGCACCTACTACGGGGGGAGCGGCGATGATGGGATCAAGACCCTGGCCCTTGCCGACGGCGGTGACATCGTGGTGGGCGGCTATACCAAGTCGGCGAACCTGCCCAAGAGGGCGAACGGTGCCCAGTCGAGTTACGGCGGCGATAGCGACGGCTTCGTCGCCCGCCTGCGGGGGGACCTGGGCCTGATCCGGCAGAGCACCTATATCGGAGGAGACAAGTATGACTTCATCTGGGCCCTGGCTCTTGCCGGAAATGGCGACGTCATCGTGGGGGGCAACTCCACCTCCGACGGCCTGCTCGGCACTGGCACCAGCAGCGCCCAGCAGTTTCGCGCAGGCCTCCAGAACGGCTTCGTCTCTCGCCTTGCCGGGGACCTGAAGAGCGTCGTCCGGAGCACCTACGTGGGCGGGAGTTTCGTTGAACATATCAACGCCCTGACCGTGACGAGCGGGGGCACCGTTTGGGTCGGAGGCGCCACCGGTTCGGCGGACCTGCCCGGCATCTCCGCCTGGAGCGCCCAGGCGGAATACGGCGGCGGTAATACGGATGGCTTCGTCACTCAACTGACCGGTGATCTGAAGAACTTCCTCATGAGCACCTATCTGGGCGGGAGCGGTGACGACTGGATCAGGGCCCTGGTCGAAGTGCCAAATGCGCTTGGGAGCCCCATTCTGGTGGCGGGGAGTACCACTTCTTCTACGGACCTGCCCGGCATCAACGCCGCCAGCGCCCAGGCGACCTATGGTGGTGGCGCGAGCGACGGTTTCCTCTCGTACCTGCGCCGGTTCGGAAACTTCTGGACCATCGCGCAGAGCACTTACCTGGGCGGAGGAGAATTCGACCCGATCCAAGCCATGGCTCGGACCTCCGACGGCAGGGTCTTCGTGGGAGGGAACACCAATTCTTCCGACGATCTGCCCGGGACCCAGAACGGTGCACAGGCGAGCTACGGCGGTGGCGCTTGGGACGGCTTCATCTCCCTCCTGAGGGATGATCTGACAGCCTCGCTCCTTGCGGACGGCTTCGAGACGGGGAACATCTGCCGCTGGGACGCCGCCCGGGGCGCGAGCGGCACGCCCTGCCACTGACCGGCCGTAGAGACACCGGCTGCGGATAGCTCCCGACCCCGCCTCCTGCCCCTTTCCTGACAGACCCGCCCCCGCGACCGGCCCCGTTGGCCCCGTGGGGGGCGATCTGTCGTTAGAGGAGGAAAGGGAGGAGAACGCCATGAACAGAGCGCGGAGAGCGGTGGCCGTTGGAATCGTGACGATGGGCCTGGCGGCCGCGGCCGGGGCCGCAAGCGAGGCCACGAGCCCGGCGCCGGACCTCGCCACGGTGCGGCAGGCGGCGACCAATCTGACGGTACCGTTCGAGGAGAACCGGGGGCAGTTCGAGCCGGCGGTGGCGTTCCTGGCGAAGACGTTCGCGGGGTCCGTCTTCGTCACGCGCGAGGGGCAGCTCGTCTACAGCCTGCCGGGCCGGGAGCTCGTGGCGGCGAGCGGCTCGACCGCGGCGAATCCGGACCGGCGGGAGCGGCAGCGGGCCGAGCGCGGTCCGGGCTGGGCGCTCGAGGAGCGCCTGCTCGGCGCCGGTCCGCTCTCGCCCCAGGGGAGCGAGGCGGCGGTCACGCACGTGACCCGGTTCACCCCGGCGGGGACCTTCCAGGCGGACACCTGGGAGCGGGTGCGTCTGGGGGAGGCGTGGACGGGGATCGAGGTCGAGCTCGCGGCGCGAGGGCAGAACTTCGAGAAGCTCTTCCACCTTGCGCCAGGGGCCGATCCGGCCCGGATCCGGGTGGGCCTGCGGGGAGCGGAGCGTCTCGCGGTTGCGGACGACGGCCGGCTCGTGGTGACGACCGGCAACGGGGATCTGGCCTACACGGCGCCGGTGGCGTGGCAGGAGATCGGCGGCGAGCGGCGGGCGGTCGAGGTGCGCTACGCGCTCCTCGAACCTCCGGCCGGCGGCGAGGAGAAGGCCTGGGGCTTTGCTCTCGGCGCCTACGACCCGCAGCAACCGCTGACGATCGACCCGCTCCTCCAGAGCACCTACCTGGGGGGGAACGGCTATGACTACGTCAACACCCTGGCTCTGGCCGCCAACGGTGACGTGCTGGTGGCGGGATACACGGATTCGTCGGACTTTCCCAAGAGGATGGGCGGCACCCAGCCGGCCAATGGCGGCGGCGTCGACGGCTTCGTCTCCCGCCTGACCGGGGACCTGCGCACGATCGTTCAGAGCACCTACCTGGGTGGGGCGGGTACCGATCAAATCAACGCCCTGGAGCCGAATGAGGCGGGGTGGTTCCCCGTCGTCTGGGTGGGGGGCTACACTGACTCCACGAGCTTTCCCGGCATCACGTCCAGCAGCGCCCAGCAGACCAACGCTGGTGGCTGGGACGGCTTCGTCTCGTGCCTGTCATCCGATCTGACGCTCATGTATGGGAGCACCTACTTCGGGGGGAGCGGCACTGATGGGATCACGGCCTTGGCCATTGCCGACAACGGTGACATCGTGGTGGGCGGCTTTACCAGGTCGGAGAACCTGCCCAAGAGGGCGAACGGTGCCCAGCCGACCTACAGCGGCAACGCCGACGGCTTCGTCGCCCGCATCCGGGGGGACCTGGGCCTGATCTGGCAAAGCACCTATCTCGGAGGAAACGATTATGACGTCATCACGACCCTGGCTCTTGCCGGAAATGGCGACGTCATCGTGGGGGGCGACTCCGAATCCGATGGCCTGCTCGGCGCCGTTTTCGACAGCGCCCAGCAGTTTCGCGCAGGCTCCCGGGACGGCTTCGTCTCTCGCCTTGCCGGCGACCTGAAGAGCGTCGTTCGGAGCACTTACGTGGGCGGGAGTTTCGAGGATCGTATCAACGCCCTGATCGTGACGGGCGGAGGCACCGTTCTGGTTGGCGGCCTTACTGCTTCGGCGGACCTGCACGGCATCTCCGCCTGGAGCGCCCAGGCGGAATACGGCGGCGGTATTTGGGACGGCTTCGTCACCCAACTGTCCGGTAATCTGAAGAACTTCCTCATGAGCACCTATCTGGGCGGGAGCGGCGCCGAACTGATCGAGGCCCTGATCGAAGTGCCCAATGTGCTTGGGAGCCCCATTCTGGTGGCGGGGAGTACCACTTCTACGGACCTGCCCGGCATCAACGCCGCCAGCGCCCAGGCGATCTATGGCGGTGGCAACGGCGACGGTTTCCTCTCGTACCTGAGCCGGTTCGGAAATTTCTGGACCATCGCGCAGAGCACCTACCTCGGCGGAGGAGGATCCGATGGGATTCATGCCATGGCTCGAACCTCCGAAGGCAGGGTCTTCGTGGGGGGGAACACTGATTCTCTCGACGATCTGCCCGGGATCCAGAACGGCGCCCAGACGAACTACGGCGGTGGCTATCGGGACGGCTTCATCTCCCTCCTGAGGGATGATCTGACAGCCTCGCTCTTCGCGGATAACTTCGAGACGGGGAACATCTGCCGCTGGGACGCCGCCCGCGGCGCGAGCGGCACGCCCTGCAACTGACCCGCGGTAGAGGCGCCGGCAGCGGGTAGCTCCCGACCCTTCCCGACCCCGCCTCCTGCCCCTTTCCTGACCGACCCGCCCCCCGCGGCCGGCCCCGGTGGCCCCGTGGGGGGCGATCTGTCGGTCGCGGAGGAAGAAAGAGGGCGGCGCCATGGCTCCCGGCTCGCCGAGGTGACGATCGACCACGACCTCGGCGTGAGCACCATCGCCAGCCACGACGTGAAGAAGCTGGACCCGGAATGTCTCACCAAGTCGTCCCGCTCCCTCGGCAACCGGCTCGCCCTCCGCCGGTCAGGGGCGGCGGTCGCTCCAGCGGGAGAGGTCGCCGGTCTCGAAGCCGTCGGTGAAGAGGCCGGAATCGGGCCGGGAGAAGACGCGGAAGTTGTCGACCCGGGCCTGGCCGGCGGGGGTGCCGGGGGCGGTCTGGATCTGGAACCCTGCGAAGGCGAGTGACGGGGTGAACGCGACCGGCGGGTCGCCGAGGCGGCGGCCGGAGAGGACGTCGGTGCCGTTGAGCGCCACCGAGAGCCGGTTGGCGGTCCGGTCGTACCGGAGCTGGACATGGTTCAGTCCGGCGGGCCGGAACCCGGGAATCGCCCCGCTCTGGAGCTCGTGCGTGAGCCCGTCGGCGTGGATCGCGTACGTCCCGTCCGGGCGGAGACGGGCCCAGAGCTGCCCGTGCGACCAGTAGCCGCCGGTGGCCGAGAGCGAGAAGCCGAGGCCGACCCACTCCGCGCCGGTGACGATCAGATCGGCCTCGACCACCTGGAGGGGCCGCGCCGGATCGGGGGGCGGGGCGAACGGTACCCCGGCCACGTGCGCGCCGGCGCCGCCGGTCGCGGTGGTGACCTCGCTCGTGCCCAGCACCGCCGTGGCCGCCGCGCCCCACGTCCGCCCCCCCACCTCGGTGGCGGTGCCACTCAGCGCCCCGGCCACCGGCCGCGCCGGCGAGTTCGCGAAGGTGTCGCGGATCACGAGGTGGTTCGGCAGGCCCTTCAGGCTCGCGATGTAATCCTGCACCTCGAAGAACGAGCGCTTCGGCCGGTGATGGCGCGCCGCGGACTCGACGAGCCCCCAGCCGCCGCCCAGGCCCGACGCGCTCGCGACGTCCGCCCACTGGTGGAGGAAGAGCCGCGCGAGATACGGCCGCGCGAGCGCGCCCGCGAGCGCCTGGACGTAGCCGCCCGCCTGCGCCGCCTCCCCGGTGAGCGCGGAGTCGATCCCCATCGCGGTCACCCAGAGCGGCCGGTCGCACTGCGCCGCGATCCACGGCCGGTAGGCGGTGTCGAGCTGACTGAACAGGGCCGCGGCGTTGGCCGGGTAGAAGTGGGCCGAGAGCGCGTCGAGGTGGTCGCAGAGCGGCGCCGTGTGCTGCTGGAAGGCTGCGAGGCCGGAGTGGGTCGCCGGCCCCACCACGAGCGCCCCCGGCGCCGCGGCGCGGATCGCCGCGATCCCCGGCGTCGCGATCCGGTCGACCCACTGCGCCACCGTGCCTCCCCAGAAGGCCGGGCGGTCGGGCTCGTCCCAGAGCTCCCAGGCGGCGACGTCGTCTCGGTACCGGGCGGCGACCGCGGCCGCGAAGGCGGCGAAGTCGTTCGCGCTCGCCGGCGGCGCGGCGCACTCCCCGGCCCAGAAGTCGCAGTCGGCCGGCGCGCCGTTCGCCCAGGAGGGGATCGAGTTGAAGGCGACGAGCACCGGCTGCCCGTTCGCCCGCGCCGCGGCGACCTTCGCGTCCATCGCCGCGAAGTCATAGCTGCCCCGCGACGGCTCCATCCACTTCCACCAGGCGATCAGGCGGACCCACGGGATCCCGGAGCCGGCGAGCACGGCCGGCGCCGCCGGCGCGAGCGCGAGGTCCGGGTAGTTGAGCCCGAGCTCCTCGAGCCCTCCCGACTCCTCCCGGGTCTCGTAGATCGCGAGCTCGTCCATCCAGAGCTTCTGCGCCTGCGGCGAGCCGTCGCCGATCCACGGCGCCGCGGCGAAGGTGTGGAAGTGGACCCCGGCGCGGTTGCGGTAGACGAGGTCGTGGAGGCTCAGCACCCGGGTGCCGTCCACGAACAGCTCGAGGCTCCCGTTCGCCTGCCCGACCGTGTTCATCTTCACGTGGGCGCCGAACCGGTACCAGGTGTCGAGGGCGAGGGTGTAGTCGGCCGTGTAGAGGTCGCCCCAGTAGCTGCCGCCCGGCGGCCCGACGCGCAGGCCGAAGCGCGGCTTCCTGCCGTCGAGCTCGAAGTAGACGCCGAGCTCGCCCGCCGCGAGGCTCCCCCAGAGCGAGTCGATGAGGTGGAGCAGGTGCGGATGGTACGGCTGGCCGCTGCCGACGTAATCCGAGCCGAGCCGCCACGACCACTCGAGGTAGAGCTCGTCGCGCTGGCCGTTGCCAATCACCCGCCGGATCGACATCACCGTCCCGGTGCCGGCCTCGTTGCGGGCGTTCGTCGCGCCGGCGTCCCAGGCGATCCGCCAGGAGGCCGGGCCGCTCCACTTGACCGTCGGATCGACCCAGACGTTGCCGTAGTCGTCCTGCCACCCCCGGCTCCCGAAGTCGGCGTCGTCGAACGGCTCGGACCAGATCGGGTT
>JAAYLR010000204.1 GCA_012521815.1 Acidobacteriota bacterium | reverse complement strand
GTTCCAGGACAATGGCAGCGACGCGATCGCGGACTCGGAAGACACGTGCTGACCCGGCGACACGCCCGGCGAGCGTGCGCGCGTCGACAGGAGGCTTCTGGCTCATTCCACTCGGGTTGAGAACGACTGCCGGCAAATCGCGCTCACTCGAGAAGAGGACATCGTTGCAGAAGTCCTCGACTCCAGACACGGTGATGACGATTGGCAGAACTCCAAGAGGTTGATAGCCGCTCCTGCAAGTCCAGCGGGGATCACTGAGAATGGTTGTGATGATTCTGGGAAGGGATGGACGATCGGAGGGCATCTCGAGATTCAGATCCGCTGACTCGAAACCCAGTTGAAGCTGAAAATCGACTAACGAACCGTTGCTCACCAGGTTGACAAGCACGATCCAACGCCGGTGTTCGTCACCTGGCCCCTGCCGTCTCCAGAACAAATAGTGGTGAAACGCCCCGCAAGCGAGAGTCTCGGAACGGAGTTGTGGATGGCACGAATCCCTGTCGATCCTCGATACTCTTTGTAATCCGGGCGAAGGATCGCCGCCCTGCTCATAGGTGCGATCGATCCAGGATTCCACATAGCCGAGACAGGTTGCGGCTGTTTCGGATGCTGCGGTCTCGTTTGACGGCTCGATGCGAAAGCACTTCTTGTACAAGGGCCTCATGGAGTCAAACCTCCAGATGATTCAGGAATCCGACGCATAGGTGAGCTCCACCAGCAGATGCCGCGCGCGGCTGGCGCCGATGTAGAGGTGGCGGGGGGTGCAGGCGTGGGAGTCGGGGCGGATTTCGCAGAGGACGACGGCGTCGGCTTCGAGGCCCTTGAAGCGGGCGAGGGAGGCGATGGGGACAGCGTCCGGCTGGGTGGTGCGGTCGATCGACGGGTGGCCGGGCTCGAGGCGAGCGAGAGGGACGGCGATCCGGTTCCGCCCTTTCCAGACGGCGCTCCGGTCGAGGTTGAAGGGGGTGAGGACGAGGATGCGCGCGGCGGGGATCTTCGCGTCGTTGCGGAGCCGGTGGAGAGCCTTCTCGACCCCGCGGATCATCTCGCTCTCGTTCCGGCAGGTGATCAGCTCGGGCGCTTCGCCCTCGGGCGCGGCGGGGTGGAGGTTCGGGGCGGGCAGAGCGTCGCCGGCGCCCTCCGGCCCGAGGAGCTCCCAGGCGCGCGCGGCGATCCGGCGGGTGTTGCGGCAGTTCCAGGGGAGGTCGTAGACGAAGCAGCCGAGGGCCGCTTCCGGCACGGTGCCGCCGAAGATCGTCTGGGCCGGGTCGTGGAAGAGCCAGAGGCGGCCCTGTTTCGGGTCGGCGAGGAGCGCCTCAACGGTGAGCCACCACGTTTCGGCGAAATCCTGCGCCTCGTCGACGACGATGACGTCGAAGCGGCGCTCGGGGCATCGCCCGAGGGCGTCGAAGAGGAGCTCGTTCGCGGTGTCGCGCCAGAAGTCGGGTTCGGCGTCGCCCCGGGGCGGCTCCCAGGGGAGGCCGGCGGCGCGGGCGAGCTCCTCCGAGAGGCCATGGAAGGTCGTGACCGTGAGGTTCTCGCGGCCGGCGGGCTCCGCCTCGCCGGTGAGGTCGCGGGCGAGGAGCTCGGCGAGCATCCGGTTGTAGCAGAGGACGAGGACCCGCTTCCCCTCCGCGGCGAAGCGCCGGGCGATCTCGCGGGCGAGGAGCGTCTTGCCGGTGCCGGCGCCGCCCCGCACGGCGACGCGGCGGTTGCCCAGAACGCCGTCGAGGACGCGCCGCTGGTCTTCGGTCAGGCGGACGAGGGCGCGCTCGTCGCTCTCGATCAGGGTGGCGAGCGGCACCGTGAGGTCGAGCTCGGGGACGAGCTCGCGCTCGAGGCGGATGAGGTGGAGCCGGTCGAGGCCCTGCGTCGCGCGGGCGGGGAGGAGGCGGTCGAAGGCGCGTCCCAGATCGCGCAGATCGTCGCGGTCGAGGATCCGCTCGCGGGGGAGCGCGGGGGTGAGCGGGCCGCGGACGACGATGTCGGGGAAGGCGACTGCCCATTCGATCGGCGAGACGTCGGAGCGCTGCCGCCAGACGTTCCGCTCCAGACCGAAGCTCTTCAGCCAGCGGGCGGCATTGGCGGCCTGCTCGCTCGGGTCGCGGATCGCGTGGGTCGCGCCGTGGCGGTCGGTGCTCTCCCAGCCGCCGGGACCGGCCTTCACGCCGCCGGCCTTGATCTCGACGACGAGACAGCCGCGGCCGGGGATCACCGCGAGCGCGTCGAGCTCGGCCTCGCCCGGCGGGCGGCCGCCCGGGCGCTTCCGGGCGAAGCGGCAGTGGTGGTAGAGGACGGCGTCGGCCGGCAGCGCGGCGAGGAGGTCCTGGAGGACGGAGCGTTCGCCGTCGGGGGTGCCGGGATCGAAACGGCCGGGGATCAGGCGCGCCATCAGGCGCTCACCCCGGCCCGGAGGCGGGCCGCGTCGGGAACGGCGGCCGTGATCTCTCGCATCCCGTCACCGCGTCGCGGTACGCCGCTCCGGAGCGACGAACCGTTCGGGCAGCGGCGCCTCGCTGCCTGCCTCCCTCTGCCCGGCGGCCCCTGATGTCTATCACCCACGCCGCGAATCGTCCCCACCCGAGCGGGTGTGCCCGCCGATCCTCGCGTGAAGGTGCCAGGCGATTTTCGGGCGTGGGGGCGGCCGCTTCCGGCGGCTCGGGGGCTCGTCTCGCGCCCGGGCCGACGATACGGGCCCGGGGTGACAGAAGCTGTCAGCGCGGGGAGGCAGGCGGCACGGGGCGGGTTGGGCGGGCGGGGCCGGAACCGATATCGTCGGCGCCGTCATGGATCTCGACACCGCGACTCCGATCCGCGGCGGCGCCGGGCGCGGGGGCGGCCCGCGGGAGCCGCTCACCGTGGTGCTCACCGGCGCCGAGTGCACCGGCAAGACGAGCCTCGCGGCGCACCTGGCCGCCCGGTTCGCGCTCCCCTGGGTGCCCGAGGCGGCGCGCCGGTACGCCGAGCGCGTCGCCCGCGAGCTGACCGCCGCCGACGTCGAGCCGATCGCCCGCGAGCACCTCCGGCTCGCCGAGGCGGTGCGGGCGCAGGGCGGGCCGCTGCTGCTTCTCGACACCGACCTCGTGAGCACGGTGGTCTACGCCCG
>JAAYLR010000203.1 GCA_012521815.1 Acidobacteriota bacterium | reverse complement strand
GAGATGGCTGGTCTCCTCCGGACGGAGCCGGGTGGAGGGCGAGGAGGGTCGGTGCCACCGGTCGATCGGTCAGGGCCGGGGCGGCGCCGGGCGCCTCTCCCGGGTAGTGCGGGGCGTATTCGTGGCTGGCGGCCGCGGCCGGCGGCGGTTCGGAGGGCGTGAGCGTTGCGGCCGGCACGAAATGGGAGATCTCCGCGTTGAACCTCTCCGCCACGTGGTCGAGGCTCCGGCAGAGGTCGTCATCCCCGGCCCGGAGAGCGGGGCGGGACGCTGCGGAGAGCTGTCCCGTAATCGCGGCTGATTCCCCGGTGGCGCTGCGGCCGGTGAATGGAGTGCCGGTCGTCATGAACACACAGGTCGGCTCCCGCGGGGCCGGGTCGTGGATCGAGATGGCGACGACAGGCGACTCCGCGAGCTGCTCGCCCGTGATCCGGAGGTGCACCGGCCACGGTTCGCCCCGGTTGACCGCGTCGGGACGGTCGGCCCGCAGGGGCAGGCACAGACGGCTCACCTCCCGAGGCGCGACCGTGATCCGCTGCCGTTCGCCCCGGGGAAACGAAACCCCGAACCCTAGCGGTGGCGTGGCGACGACCTCGATCTCCTGCGCCCACTCGCCAGGGTTGGCGACCGTGACGGCAATCGCCGCCTCCTCGCCGAGCCAGAGCACGGGGGGAGAGAAAACCTCGACTACCTGCAGTCCGCGTTTCGGATCGAGCCCGGGCCCGTTCGGCCGGACGAGCGGCGGCGGTGCGGAGCTCGCGAGCAGCGCCGAGGGGACCGCCCGCCCTGCGGCGACCGCCGCCAGGCGCAAGGTCCCCTCCAGCAGCGGCCTTCCGGCTCGCGTCCGGGCTTTCAGGGCGACGATGGCGAGGCCGGGATCGAGACCGAGCAGCTCGGCCTCGGCTTCGAGCGGGTCGGTCGCCGTGGCCGTGCCGTGCCAGACCAGATCGAAATCCCGTCCGGTCCACGATGCGTCCGGAGCTTCGGGTGGTCCGGCGACCGCGTAGGCCGCGGTGGCGGCGAGTCCGAACGGGATGTTGTAGGGCGCCTGGTAGCCGCTCCCCAACGGGATCTCACCATCCCCGAGTCGGGTTTCGAGAAAGCCGATCGTTCCGGGCTCGAGGGTCACGAGGGCCCGGTCGCCGGGCAGGGCACGGCCCGGCGCGCTGCGGAGGATCCGGCGGACGACCGCGCGCGGAAGGGTGAAAGGTTTCGGATTCCTCATCTGAACCGATTCTCCGTCCCGGGACGGGCCCGTCGCTTCCGCGGCTCCCGCGGGATCCGGTTCCCTTCGCACGCCCAGGCCGGCTGGCGGCTCCGGATCGGATCACCCCCGTATGTCGCTCGCAACGCTAGCACCCGCCGCGGCCGGGCCGAAAAAAGAGGCTCCCGGCCGATGGTGGCCGGGAGCCTCGTCTGTTTCCGGGTGTCGTCTTCAGTGCCCGGGTGACCGTGCAGACTGGTTCCGGATCACGGACCGACCTTGTGTTCCGGCAACCCGAAACCGATCGTCGTGAACTTGGTCTCCTGCTCCTTGTCGGTCGGGTACTCGGGGCAGAACTGCGTCGCCGAGCAGCCGTTGGTCAGACCTTCCGCGAGCGCCATCTGGACCCACGGGCAGGACCAGCGGTTGGCCGCGATGTCGGTGAACGGCGCGGTCGAGCAGGCGGGCGGGTTCACGCCGGGGTTCGCCGTGGAGAGGATGAACTTCACCATCTGCTCACGGTCGACCGGGTAGTCCGGGCAGTAGGAGGTGGCGGTGCAGCCCTGCACGACGCCCCGGTTCTTCAGCTCGTTGATCCACGCGCAGTAGGGGTGGCTCGTCGGGATGTCGTCGAACGGCGCGGACGAACATGCCGGCGGCACGTAGGCGGTTCCCTCGTAGGACCGGAGCATGTAGACCGCCATGTCCTTGCGCAGCACCGGGGTGAACGGGCAGAAGTTGCCGCCTCCGCAGCCGGGGATGATCTCGTTCGCCGCGTTGGACAGGACGTACGGGAACGACCATCCGGACGCCGGGACGTCGGAGTAGAGCACCGCCGGCCCGATGTAGCCGCTGCGCTGGGAGACGAAGTCGTCGAGCTTGAAGGTGCCCGAGGTGCCGGAGTCGATGCCGGCGACCGCGCCCCAGCGCACCATGTTGACGACCTGGTTGCCGTTGGCGAGGTTCGTGAGGTTGCCGACCTGGACGCCGTCGATCCAGGCCTGGAGCACGCCGTTGCTGCCGCTCGGCGTGGAGGCCTTGGCCCAGTTGATCTCGATCGCCCGCCAGCCGCGCAGCGCCTTGCCGATGAGCGACCGGCTGAACGTAGCCTCGGTCCCGTTGTTGAGCCGCGCAGCGAACTTGATCGTCCGCGTGGTCGCGCTCGACTGGCCGAGCTCGACGCGGATGACCGCGTTACCGCCCGCCGCCGGGGGCGCCGGGTCGGCGCCGTCGTAGGCGACGAAGAAGTCGAAGGCGTTGCCGGTGGCCATCGAGAGGCTGACCGCCGGCGCGTTGGCCGGAGGCGCCACCGAGCTCTTGCCGCCGAAGTTGGCGTAGAAGCGCACCCGATAGGTGCCCTCGGCGGCCGGCGAGTTGTCCTGGACGTAGGCCGGGTTCGTGTCGGTGATGTTCACCAGCGAACCGCAGCTGCCGCCGAACTCGTAACGGTTCGGGTTGCTGGCGCCGCAGGTGCCGCCGCTGGCACCGTTCGGGACGGTGATCGTGCTCGCCGTAGCAGCGCCGGCGAGGAGCAGCAGGGTGGCGACGAAGGCCAGCCCGCTCCAGAGGGGGGTATGGGATCTCTTCATGGGTGTCTGACTCCTCCTTACGTCGGTTGAAGATCCGGGAACGACGGGGATGTTCCCACAACGGCTCACGGCTGGCCAGCGCCTCCCGGCGAGTCCCACCCCGCCCACCCCCCCGGCAACCCCCCGCTCTCGAAGCCGTCCTCGAAGATCCAGTCGAGGGCGGCGGCGACGGCGGCGAGGGCGTCGATCCGGCCGTGGCCGAAGGTGGGGTTGGGGACGGCGCCGGCGGGGATGTCGGGGTGGCAGAGCTGGGAGGTGCCGAGGGGGACGGCCGATCGGGCGATGAGCCGTTCGATCGTCTCGACCCGGCCGTCGAGGGCGGGGGCGGCCGAGAGGATGAGCGCCACGAGGCCGGCCACGTGGGGGCCGGCCATGCTGGTGCCGCTCATCGTCCCGTAGCCGCCGCCGCGGATCGCGGAGCGGACCGAGGAGCCGGGGGCGGCGATGTCGGGCTTGAGGCGGCCGCTGCCGTCGACGGTGACCGGGCCGCGGCTCGAGAAGCCGGCGATCGTGTCGTTGGCGTCGGTCGCGCCGACCGTGAAGGCGGCCGCGTAGATCGCCGGCGGATCCTGGACGGTCGCGCAGGAGGAGCCCGAGTTGCCGGCCGAGGCGACGACCACGATCCCGGCGGCGCGGACGTTCTCCACCACGGTGCGCAGGATCTCCGGGTAGGTGCACCCCTCCGCCGGCGGGCAGCCCCAGGAGTTGTTGATCACCGCCGGGGCGAGGGCGGGATCGCCGTGCTGCCCGGCGAGGTCGGTGGGAGCGAGGAACCACTGGAAGCACTCGCTGTAGGTCGCCGGGGTGCCGTAGCCCTGGTTCATGTTCCGGCAGCCGATCCACCGCGCCGCCGGGGCCATGCCGATCTGGTTCGTCCCGCCGTCGTCGCCCACCATCGTCCCCGCGGTGTGGGTGCCGTGGCCGTGGTCGTCGCACGGCTCGGGGGAGTTGGCGCCGCAGCTGCCGCCGCCGGCGTGGATGGCGTCGTGCCAGTGGAAGGCGTGGGAGGCGGAGCTCCCGTTCCACCCCCGGTACTGCTCCCGGAGGGCGGGGTGGTTCCACTCGTAGCCGGTGTCCTGGCCGCCGACGACCACCCCCTGGCCGCGGATCCCGAGCGCCCAGACCGGCGGCGCCTGCACCTTCGCAAGCCCCCACTCGACCCCGTCCGGGCTCTCGGGCCGGGGCGGCGTCTCGGCGGGGGCCGGGGGCAGGGAGAAGCGGCCGCTCAGCTCGACGGCGGCGACCTCGTCGCGGGCGGCCACCGCCGCGAGCGCCGGGGCGTCGAGCCGGGCGGCGACGAAGTTGGCGACCCAGAACGGCTGGTGGTCGATGCCGCGGGCGGCGAGCTCGGCGAGGAGCCCCGCCTGCAGCTCGCGGGCGGTCTGCTGGAGGCGCGCCACCACGAACCGCCCCTTCTCGGCCCGGGTGGGCAGCGCGGCGGCGGGGGCGAGATCGGCCTGTTCGCCGAGGACGATGAGCGCCTCGGCGCGGCCGTGCGCGACGGCGGCGAGCAGCGCCGGCTCGACCTTCCGCTGCCAGTCGCTCGCCGCGCCGGCCGGCCCGAGGCCGGCGAGGAGGCCGAGGAGGAGAAGGGGGAGGGAGCGGAGAGCACGCATCTCCCCGCAGTCTAGCGCTCCGCGCCGGGTGGCTAGAATCGGCCCTCCGATGAGGCGTCCGCGCCCCTCCGGCTCCTGGTCCCCGCTGCGTGCCGCCGAGCGCGCCGCCGTCGCGCTCCCGCGCCACGGCCGCCACCGGCTCGCGCTCGCCTACGCGAACCGGTACCACGTCGGGATGTCGAGCCTCGGCTTCCAGCGCGTCTACGAGCTGATCCACCGGACCCCCGACTGGGTCGCCGAGCGCTTCTTCCTCGATCACGAGGGGATGCCCCGCTCGGTGGAGCACGAGACCCCGCTCGGCGAGTTCGGCGCCGTCGCCTTCTCGATCTCCTTCGAGCAGGATTACGTCGGGCTGCTCCAGCTGCTCGCCCGCGCCGGGATCCCCCTCTGGCGCGCCGCGCGGGGGTCGGGCGACCCGCTCGTCATCCTCGGCGGCGCCTGCGCGGCGATCAACCCGCTGCCGATGGCGCCGTTCGTCGATCTCTTCGCGCTCGGGGCGGCCGAGAACCTCCTGCCGGCGCTCCAGGCGGCGCTCGCCGAGGAGGGGGAGCGGGAGGAGGTGCTCGCGCGGCTGGCGGCCACGCCCGGCTTCTTCGTCCCCGCGCACCACGACCCGGAAGCGCTCGCCGCGGGGGAGAAGCTCCGGAAGCTCGAGCTCACCGCCGCCCAGATGCGGGCGCCCGGCCATCTGCCCACGAGCTGCCTCGTGACCCCGCACACCGAGTTCGCGGAGAAGTTCCTGATCGAGATGTCGCGCGGCTGCCCGGAGAAGTGCCGCTACTGCTGGGCGAGCTTCGGGATGGGGAGGTTCCGGGCCCACCCGACCGAGTTCCTCCTCGCGGCGATCGCCCGGGCCCGGGAGGTGACCGACCAGCTCGGCTTCGTCGCCACCGCGGTCGGGGATCACCCGGAGATCGAACGGCTGCTCGCCACCGCGGTCGGCCTCGGCATGCGGGCGGCGGTCTCCTCGATCCGCATCCCGGCGGTGACCGAGGGGGTGCTCGCCGCCCTCCACGCCTCCGGCGCCCGCTCGCTGACCCTCGCGCCCGAGACCGGCACCGACCGGCTCCGCCGCCTGCTCAACAAGCCGGTGCCCAACGAGCTCCTGCTCGAGAAGGTCCGGCTGATCTTCCGGCACGGCTTCCGGGAGGTGAAGCTCTACTTCATCGTCGGCCTGCCGGGCGAGACGATGGCCGACGTCGAGGGGATCGTCGCGCTCGCCGCCGCCTGCCGGGAGGTGATGCTCGCCGAGACCCGGCCGACCGGGCGGGCGGGCACGCTCCTGCTCGGGGTCAACGTCTTCGTCCCGAAGCCGTATACCCCCTGGCAGCGCGAGCCGATGGCGAGCGAGGCGAGCCTCACGGAGCGGATCGCGCTGCTGCGCCGGGAGCTCCCCCGGCTCGGCAACGTGCGGATGAGCGGCAGCCTTTCGATCCGGCAGGCGGTCTGGCAGACGCTGCTCTCGCGCGGCGGGCCGGAGGTGGCCGGCGCGATCGCGGCGGTGGCGGGCGGCGAGAGCGTGGCGCGGGTGCTGCGCGCGCACGCGCCCTTGGTCGCCGCCGAGGTCTTCGCGCCCCGGCAGGGCGATCAGCGCTGGCACTTCCTGCGCCTGGGCTAGGGCGCGGCGCGCGGCCCGGGCTCAGTGACAGAGCCGGGCGAGGCCGGCCGCGTCGAGCACCACGAGCTGCTGGCCGGGTTCGAGCGCGATCAGCCCCTTCTGCCGCAGATCGACCATGATCTGGTTGACCCGCTCGCGGGAGGCGCCGACGAGCTGCGCGAGGTCGCTCTGGGTGAGGCGGAGCGAGATCCGCGTCCCCCGCTCCTCCTCCTGCCCGTACCGCTCGGCGAAGGCGAGCAGCTGCCGGGCGATCCGGCCGGCGACGTCGAGGCTCGAGAGCGACTGGATCTGCTCGTTGGCGAGCCGCAGCCGGGCGCAGAGGAGCCGCACCAGGTTGTTCGAGAAGCCGGGGATCGCGAGGCACTCCTGGAAGGCGGCGCGGTTCATCCAGTAGAAGGTGCACTCGCCGATGGTCAGGACGTTGGCCGACCGGCCCGCGGAGTCCACGAGGCTCATCTCGCCCACCGTGTCGCCATGGCCGAGGAAGGCGAGGATCACCTCGCGGGCGGCCGGCTGCTCGACGAGGATCTTCACCGTCCCCTCGACGAGCAGATAGACGACCTCGCCCGGCTGGTCGGCGATGATCAGGTTGGTCCCCGCCGGCACCACGCGGCGGTGGAGCCGCTCGTTGATGCGCTGGAGGTCGGCGGGCGCGAGGCCGCGGAAAAGCGCGAACTCGCCGAGACTGCTCGGATCTTTGACCACTCCCAAGGCGGTCCCCCCTTCTGTCGGTTCCGGGCGATTCTATCCGCCCGGTTCCCGGGCCCGGGAGCGCGGCTCAGCCGCCGGCCGGCGGCGCGACCCGCAGGCGGGCGTCGAGGGCGCAGGCGCGCCCGCCGCCGCCCGCCAGGAACGGGTTGATGTCGAGCTCGTGCAGGCGCGGATGGGCGAGCGCGAGCCGCTGGAGGCGCAGGAGCACGTCGACGAGCTGATCGAGGTCGGCCGGCGCCTCGCCGCGCACCCCTTCGAGGAGCGGCCGCCCCCGGATGCCGAGCACCATCGCCCGCGCCTCGGCGGGGGTGAGCGGCGTGACCCCGAAGCGGACGTCGCGGAAGACCTCGACGTACTTGCCGCCGAGGCCGAACATCAGCAGCGGCCCGAGCTTCGGATCGGTGGAGAGGCCGAAGATCACCTCCTGGCCGCCCCGCACCATCTCCTGGAGGAAGAAGCCGCCGGGGGTGAGGCCGGCGGCCCGAAGGCGGCTCTCCATCCCCCGGGCGGCGGCCTCCACGTCGGCGGCAGAGCGCAGGTCGAGGGCGACGGCGCCGAGCTCGCTCTTGTGCACAAGCCCCGCGGCGACCGCCTTGAGCACGACCGGGAAGCCGAGCTCGGCGGCGGCCGCCCCCGCCGCCGCGGCGGCGTCGCCCGCGGGCTCGACCCGCCGGTAGCGGGCCACCGGGATCCCGGCGAGCTCGAGGACGCGGAAGGCGCGCTCGGGCGGCAGGTAGCCGTCGGCCTCGGCGCCGGCGAGCTCGGCGGCGATCGCGGCGTCGTCGAGCGCAAGGTCGGGCGCCGGCGCGTCGGCGGGGCGCGCGCGCCACTCGCCCCAGGCGGCCAGCCGCGCGAGGGCGCGCGCCGCCGTCTCGGGGAAGGCGTAGACCGGCGGCAGCCCGGGCCGGTCGCGGATCTCGGCGTGGAACTCGTCGCGGGTCATCATCACCGCGAAGACCGGCTTCTCGTGGGTGCGCGCCACCTCGGCGATCCGCCCGAGCATCTCGTGCGGGTCGCCGAGCGGCGGGTTGACGTTGATCGCGAGCACCGCGTCGAGGGCGGGATCGGCGAGCAGGGCGCCGAGCGAGAGGGCGTACTGCTCGGCGGTGGCCGAGGCGATCATGTCCACCGGGTTGTCGATGCTCGCCACGGTCGGGAGGAACGAGCCGAGCGCCTCCCTGGTCGCGGCGGCGAGCGGCGGCACCTCGAGGCCGTACTGGACGCAGGCGTCGGTGGCGAGGATCCCCGGCCCCCCGGCGTTGGTGAGGATCCCGACCCGCCGCCCCCGCGGCGGCCGCGACCGCTCGAAGGCGCGGGCGATGTCGAACAGCTCGTCCATCGTCTCGGCGCGCAGCACCCCGCACTGATCGAGGAAGGCGGAGACGGTCGAGTCGCTGCTCGCGAGCGCGCCGGTGTGGCTCGACGCGGCCCGCGCCCCGGCCGCGGTGCGTCCGGACTTCACCAGCACGATCGGCTTCTTGCGCGACACCCGCCGGGCGATCTCGACGAACCGCTTCGGGTCGCTGAACGACTCGAGGTACATGCAGATCACCCGCGTCCCCGGGTCGTCCTCCCAGTACTCGAGCAGGTCGTTGCCCGAGACGTCGGCCGTGTTGCCCACCGAGACGAACTGCGAGAGCCCGAGGCCGAGCCCGGCGGCGATGTTGAGCACCGCCACCCCGAGCGCCCCGGACTGGCTCACGAAGCCGATCGCGCCGGGCAGCGGCGGGGTCGGGGAGAAGGTCGCGTCGAGCCGGACGTCCGCGGCGGTGTTGAAGACCCCCATGCAGTTCGGGCCGACCAGCCGCCCGCCGGCGGCGCGAACCCGCGCGCTGAGCTCCTCCTCGAGCGCCCGCCCCTCGGCGCCGGTCTCCGAGAAGCCGGCGGTGATCACCACGATGCCGCGCACGCCCAGGGCGATGCACTCGTCGATCACCCCGGCGACCGCATCCCGCGGGACGAGGATCACCGCGAGGTCGATCGGCTCGGGGATCGCCGCGAGCGACGGGTAGCAGCGGAGCGAGTGGATCGAGCTCGCCTTCGGGTTGACCGGATAGAGGGTCCCCTCGAACCCCGCGCGCACGAGGTTGTGGATGAGCACCCAGCCGAGCGTGTCGCGGCGGCGCGAGGCGCCGACGATGGCGACCGTGCGGGGAGAGAGGATCGGATCGAGGGAGTGGGGGGGGCGGGTCGTCTCGCTCATGCGGCGATTCTCCGTGCTGCGCTCCGCTCGCGCACCGCGCCGCGGGGTGGGCCGGGTCAGCCGCGCGGCGCGAGGAGGACGAGCCGCGCCGGCGCGAGGCGGATCGCGAGCGGCGGCGCGAGGGAGACAGGGTCGCCGTCGAGCTGGAGCGTGAGCGGGGCGGGGCCGGTGAGGGTGACCGTCTCCACCGTCCGGAAGGCGACGTCGGCGCGCCCCGCGTGGCGGCCGCCGACGAGGGCGAGCGCGAAGCCGAGGGCGGCCCGGCGGCTCCGGCCGTGGAAGAGGAAGAGGTCGAGACGGCGATCCGTCCAGCTCCCGCCGGGGACGAGCCGGTACCGGCCGGCGTAGGCGCTCAGGTTGCAGACCGCGACGCCGGTGGCGCTCCCCGCCACCCCGTCGGCCTCGAAGGTGAGCTCCGGGAAGGCGTAGCGCGCCCAGACCCGCAGCCCGGCGGCGACCACCGCGAGACGCCCCCACCGGCGCTTGGCCCGCGGCGAGACCGCCGCGAGCGCCCGGGCGTCGAGCCCGCCGCTCACCTGCATGAGGAAGGGAGCGTCGCCGGCGAGACCGACGTCGACCTCGCACGGGGCGCTGCGGGCAAGGAGCCTCCGGGCGGCGGCGAGCGGCGAGCGGGGGAGCGCGAGCGCCCCGGCCACGACGTTGGTCGTCCCGCCGGGCAGCACGCCGAGCGGCAGCGCGCTGCCGAGCAGCCCGGCGGCCGCCTCCCGGACCGTCCCGTCCCCGCCGAGGACGAAGAGGGCGTCGAGGTCGTCTCCGGCGGCGGCCTCACGGGCGAGCGCGGTCGCCTCTCCCGGCCCGTTCGTGGCCCGGGGGGCGAGCGTGACCCCTTCGCGGGCGAAGAGCTCTTGCAGGCGCGGCGCGAGCCGCCCGGCGCGATGGCCGCCGGCGGCCGGGTTGTAGAGGAGGGCGGCGCGGCGCACGCGCGCCTTTCAGAAGAGCTGGCCGGTCGTGCCGGAGGGCGACAGCGGGCAGCCGAGGTGCTCGTAGGCGCGGCGGGTCGCGACCCGGCCGCGGGGGGTGCGCTGCAGGAACCCTTCCTGGAGGAGGTACGGCTCGTGGAGGTCCTCGATCGTCCCGCGGTCCTCGCCCACCGCCGCCGCGATCGCCTGGATCCCCGCCGGGCCGCCGCCGTAGATCTCGATCAGCGCGCCGAGGATCTTCCGGTCGAGCTCGTCGAAGCCGTGCTCGTCGACCTCGAGGAGGGTCAGCCCCCGCCGCGCCGCCGCGAGGTCGAGCCGCGCCGCGCCGTCCACCTGGGCGAAGTCGCGCACCCGGCGCAGCAGCCGGTTGGCGATCCGCGGCGTCCCCCGGCTGCGGCGGGCGATCTCCTCGGCCCCCGCCTCGTCGGCGGCGATCCCGAGCAGGCCGGCCGAGCGGCGCACGATCCGGGTCAGCTCGGCGGGGGGGTAGAAGTCGAGGCGGTGGACGATCCCGAACCGGGCCCGCAGCGGCGAGCTGATCAGCCCCGCGCGGGTGGTCGCCCCCACCAGCGTGAAGCGGGGGAGGGTGAGCTTGACCGTGCGGGCCGCCGGCCCCTGGCCGAGCACGAGGTCGAGCTGGAAGTCCTCGAGCGCCGGGTAGAGGATCTCCTCGACCGCCGGCCCGAGGCGGTGGATCTCGTCGACGAAGAGCACGTCGCCCGGCTCGAGGTTGGTGAGGATCGCCGCGAGGTCGCCGGCCCGCTCGAGCGCCGGCCCCGAGGTGGAGCGCAGCGGCGCCTCCATCTCCCGCGCCACGATGTGGGCGAGCGTCGTCTTGCCGAGCCCCGGCGGGCCGAAGAGGAGCACGTGGTCGAGCGGCTCGCCCCGCTCCCGGGCGGCGCGGATGAAGACCCGCAGGTTGGCGACGATCCGCTCCTGGCCGACGTACTCGTCGAGCACCTGCGGCCGCAGGCTCTGCTCGAGCCCCGCCTCGTCCGCCTCGAGCGCCCCCGAAAGGAGCCGGTCACCGTCGCTCACGGGGCGATTCTACGCGCCGGCGCGGCGGAATGCCGTTCGCCTTCACCCCGCGAAGCAGGGCCGCACCCGGCCCGGACGGCTGGGTCCGGGCCGGGTGCCCGTCGATCAGAAGAAGACGTCCGACCAGGCGAAGGTCCCGCCGCTTTCGAAGCCGTCGCTGAAGATGTCGAGGGTGATGCCGGGCAGGGTGAGGATCTCCTGGCTCACGTCGGGCGCGGGCAGCCACTGGGCGTCGCCCGGCTGGCTGGCGACGACGGTACAGAAGCCGGGGGCCAACATGATGACGGTCTGCAGGTGGACGAAACAGACCCCGGGCGTACCGCTCGCATAGCTGACCGGCAGGCCGGAGCTGGCGGTGGCGGGGGGATCGATCAGGAAGTGGCCGTAGAGCACGAACGGCTGGTCCGCCTGCAGCGGGAAGCTGATCGTTTGCGCCGAGACGGCCCGCAGATCCCCCGCCAGGCGGGCGACGAAGCCGTCCCACTCGCCGCCGCCGTGGCTCGGCTGGGCGCCGCCCGTGGTGCCGGGGAAGTCGGTGGACCCGGTCCGTCCGCCCACCAGCACGTCGCCGTTGGCGGCCAGGGCCAGAGCGTGGATCTCGTCCGCGCCGCTTCCTCCCAGATAGGTGCTCTGCCGGAGAGCGGTCAGATCTCCAGAGAAACGGGCGACGAAGCCGTCGTCGTAACCGCGGTTGCCCGTCTGGACGCCGCCGGCAGTGCCGGGCAGCACGGGGGAGTTGGTGCGGCCTCCCGCCAGCACGTCGCCATCGGCGGCCAGAGCGAGGGAACGGATCTCCTCCCAGCTGCTGCCTCCCAGGTAGGTGCTCTGCGGACGCGTGGCCAGATCCCCGGACAG
>JAAYLR010000202.1 GCA_012521815.1 Acidobacteriota bacterium | reverse complement strand
GGTCGGGGATGTCGACCGCTTCGATCGTGGCCCCGTCTTCGAGCCGGAAGAGGTATTTCGTGGTCCCATCCCGGGAAGCGTGGCGATCGGCGACCGCCGGCAGGGTGATCCGGAAGCGTTCGGCGAGCGCCGCGCGCAACGGCCGGGAGAGCTCGGTCATCCCCGCGAAGTCGAGGACGAACCGGAGGTGGATCGCATCCCAGAGCTGGCGCGCCCGGTAGGCCGGTTCGCCGAGCGGCGCGAGCGCCGCCGTCATCTCCTCGCGGGTCAGCCCGAGGAGGTTCGGGCGCGGATCGAGGCTTGCCACCGCCGGCGCGGCGAGCCGCGGTTCCGGGGTGGGCACGGGGGCGGATCGCAAGGTGGCGGGATTATGCGGTCGCGCTTTCCGGGGTGTCAAACCGTGCGTGCTAGCCTTGCGCGGCCGTGAGCATCCCATGACGACCCGTGCTTCCGAGGCGTTCGCGCCATGGTCCGATCCCCGGGTGGGAGAGCTCGTCGCCGCGGCCGGGTTGCGGCAGGCGGTCTGGACCCCGCTGGCGGGGGATCTCTCGGCCCGCCGCTATGCGCGGGCGCGCGCGCGCGACGGCCGGACGGCGATCGTGGCCGCCTACCCGGACGCGCTGCGGGCGCAGCTCGACCGCTACCTCGCCGCCACCGAGCTCTGTCACGACGCCGGAGTGCGGGTCCCCGCGGTGCTGGCTGCCGACGTGCCGGCCGGTCTCGTCGTGCTCGAAGACCTCGGTCCGCGCACCCTCTGGGAGGAGGCCGGGCGGGGCTGGGCGGCACTCGCCCCGTACTACCGGGCGGCGCTCGCGAGCGCCCGCCGGATCGCCGGGATCCCCTTGGCGGCGGTGGCGGCGCTAGGCAACCCGCCGCTCGACGCGGTGCTGCTCCTCCGGGAGGTCGAGATCACGATCGAGGTCCTGCTCCTGCCCCGCGGGCTGCTCCGCGCGGGCGAGGAGGAAGAGCGCCTGCGAGCCGCCCTGACCGGCCTCTGTCGGCACCTCGGGAGGGTGGCACCGGTGGCCTGCCATCGCGACTACATGGTGCGCAACCTCCTGCCCGTCGGCGATGGCGAGGTGGCGGCGGTCGGGGTGATCGACCATCAGGACCTGCGCCTTGGCCCCCCCTGGTACGACCTCGCCTCGCTCTGCAACGACTCGCTCTTCCCGCCGCCCGAGCTCGTCGAGGTCTGGCTCGATGACGCCGGCTGGCGCCCGGCCGGCGGTCCGGACGACTACCATCGCGCCGCCGCGCAGCGCTGCCTGAAAGCCGCCGGGACGTTCGCGTCGTTCGCGGCGCGGGGCGAACCGCGGCATCTGCCGCTCGTCGCCCCGACGCTCGGCCGGGCGCTCGCCCACCTCGAACGGGTTCCGGAAGGCGTGGCGATCGCCGGGGCGCTCGCGCCGCGATGGCGCCGGGCGCTCGCCCCCGGCCTTTGCTAGACTGGACACGGTCGCGGCGTTTCCGCCGCGGGAGGTTTCTCGAATGCCGCGAGTCGGAGTGCCCGAGCTGCTCGTCATCCTGCTCATCGTCATCGTCATCTTCGGCGCCTCGAAGCTGCCCCAGCTCGGCAAGGGCCTCGGCGAGGGGATTCGCAACTTCCGCAAGGGTCTGCGCGGCGACGACGGCAGCAACGACCAGGACGGCAAGGAGAACGGCCGGTAACGCAGCCTGCCGCCGCGGCCACCGCCGCGGCGCGGATCGAAAGCAGCAGCAGGAGAACGGGGAGAGCCGCCGCCCTACCGGCGGGGGGCGCGCTTGGCGCGCGCGCTCGTCTCGGTGAGCCCGAGAGAGCTCAGCTTGTTGCGCAGGGTGTTGCGGTGGACGCCGAGGCTGCGGGCGGAGCGGCAGAAGTTCCAGTCGTGGCTGCGCAGCGAGGCGGTGATGAACTGCCGCTCGAACTCCTGCCGGGCCTGCTCCAGGGTCAATCCCTGATCGACGAGCTCATCGACGATTTCGAGCAGACGCCCGTTCAGGTTGCGCGTGGCCACGACCGTTTCCCTCCCCCCGGCTTCCCTGGCCGGTTGCAGATCCCGTCCGGGAGCGCCGACGCTCCCGGACAGGCAGATCACTTCAGCTCCAACCGGTCCCCGAGGTAGATGGGGTAGCGCGACTCCAGGATGCGCGCCGTCGCGGAGCGCCGCTTGACCGAGAGCACGGAGAGCTCGCCGAGGACGACCGGCGGGAACCCCTGCCGGTTCTCGCGGTAGACGGTGAAGATGTCGCCGGGGCTCAGGTTGTCCTCCGCCCCCCGGTCGATGAAGACGACCTGGTCCTGCCCGATCGAGACCGCGCCGAGGAACGCATGGATGATCGTGGGAGCGGTCACGTCCGCGCCGGTCGGCGACGGATCGTTGGCGGGACGCATCGGCGAGCGCCGGGCGAGCGGTACCGGCTCGGCCTCGAACGGCACCAGCCGGGCACCGACCGTGATGCCGTCGCAGGAGTGGACGATCTCGCCGATCGCGTCGGTCGGCTGGACCGACAGGACGCGGACCCGTCCGAGGTAGCGATAGAAGCGGCCGAACGGCTTGCGGGTCTGCGGGTGGCGGATCACCGCCTGCGGCTCCACCGCGGTGAGGACGGTTCCCGGCGCCAGCCCGGCGCCCTCGCCGCCGTCGAGATAGACGATGTCGCCGACATCGAGGCGGTACTTCACCGTGTCGACGATGCCGAAGACCCCTTCCTTCGTCGTTCCCTTCTCGCCCGGCAGGCGCGGCGAGAGCGCCTGGTACTCCGAGCCGGTGATGGCGAGGGCGAACGTCTCGTCCTCGTCGCCCACGTAGCCGGTGCAGTAGATGTCGTCCTCGTAGCCGAGGGGCTGGGGCGGACCGCTCGCCGCGGGATCGAAGATGGCTCCGGTCCGGCCCTCGGGCTCCGCGTCGGAACCGGCACCCGTCTCGGCGATCACGTCGCCCTCGGCGTCGTACGCCCCGGTCTCCTCCGCGAGCGGCGCCATCGGCGTCACCGCGACGTCGAGCACGAGCGGATCGCCGGGGTAGATCCAGTGCGCGTCGAGCACGTACTGGTTCCGCTCCCAGATCTGGGGCCAGAGGTACGGATCTCCGAGGTGTTGCCTCGCGAGGGCCCAGAGGGTGTCGCCGGGAACCACGACGTGGACCCGGCTGCCCTCCGGAAACTGCGTCGGGGGATCCCAGGCGGTCCAGTGATCGCCGGTCCAGTGGAGGGGAGAAGGCGGACGATCCGCCGCGCCGGCCAGCGGCACGAGCAGCAGGCCGACGATCAGAGTGGAGAGGAGCGAACGAAGCAACATGCCGGATCCTCCTGTCACCGTCGAGGCCGGGACGCGGACTGCGTGAAAAAGCATAGCAAGGTTACGGATCGGAGGTCGCGCTGTCAAGCGAAAAATTCCGCGAAGTCTCATCGTTGCGTGAGTTAAGGAGATGGTGAGCTGCTCCGCAGCCGCTCGGCGGCGCGATCGGCCGCCTCGGTGAGCGGGAAGTGGTCGAGCACCGTTTCGAAGGCCGCCCGCGCCCCCTCGGGGTCGCCGGCCCGGGCGCGCAGGACGCCGAGCTGGAAGAG
>JAAYLR010000201.1 GCA_012521815.1 Acidobacteriota bacterium | reverse complement strand
GGTCCCACACCGTGCGGCTCCGGCTCGACGAGCTGCCGCTCGTCAAAGGAGATTTCATCCTCTACATCTTTCTCATGGACGAGCGGCTCCTCCATGTCTTCGATCGGAGGATCGTGCGCTCGGCCTTCTCCGTGACCGCCGAGCGGTACGAGGCCGGTCTCTTCCACGCGCCGCACCGCTGGCTCGTAGAAGAAGAGTGAGGCGGTCCGGGCGGCGTGCTACGCTCGGCGCCTCTCATCAGAAAGGAAGCCCCAGTCCGATGACGAACCCTTCCGGATCCGCTGCGATTCGATACCAGCTCAGCCCGTTCCTCCATCATGGCGACGACCGGATCTACGCCCCGCTGACCGATCGCACCCTGCAGCGGGGCGATGCGGGGTACGACCTCGTGGTCGCGGCGCGCGAGGGGGCGGAGATCGCTGCCCTCGGCCCGGCTGAGTGGCTCGCGGTGCTCGCCGACGAGGGGTGGCTGGTGCCGGTGGGCGAGGAGATCTCGAGGCGCTTCTACCTGAAGTACGTCTCGCTCGAAGCGAGCTCGGTCTGCAACCAGGGCTGTTACTTCTGCCCGGTTTCGGTCGCCCGCCGGGCCGACGAGTTCATGAGCATGGAGCTCTACGAGCGGATCGTCGAGCAGCTCGCCGCCTACCGCGACACGCTCGAAGGCGTCTCGATGATCAACTACAACGAGCCGACCGCCGACAAGCGGTTCCTCGATCAGGTGCGGATCCTCAAGCGGTACGGGCTGCCGCCGGCGGTCTCCACCAACGGCACCGGCCTCACGCCCGAGCGGACCGATGCGATCCTCGAGATGGGGGGGATCTACTACCTCTCCGTGAACCTCTCCACGCTCGATCGCGAGCGGTACAAGGTCGAACGGGGAGGCGATCACCTGCCGCTGGTGCTGCGCAACCTCGATCACGTGAAAGACAAGCCGTTCGCGCCGCGGATGGAGATGGTCGTACTCGGCACCGGAGACGAGCGCCACCGGCGGGATTTCGCCGAGATCCAGGAGCGGTTCCGGGGGAGTCGCTTCCGGGTGCTCTACTACGAGGTGATGGACCGGGCGGGCGTCATGCCGATCGGCCTGCACCCGCCTCGCCGTGGCGAGCGGCTGCGCGGCTGCGAGCAGACCGGCTCGCGGCCGCTCCAGTGGGTGCACGTCAACTCCGCGGGACAGTGCGTCCTCTGCTGTCAGGATTACCATCACCGCTACGTGGTCGGTGACCTGAACCACGAGCGGCTCGACGACATCCTCAGCGGCGAGCGGATGGCGCTCCTGCGGCGGTGGGTCTACGGCATCGAAGAGGCGCCCGACGACTTCATCTGCCGCGGTTGCATCTACGCGCTGCGGCGCTGAGGCGCCGGATTCCGTGAACTGCTGAAGAGAGTCGCCGCCGGTGGCGGCGGGGAGAGGGTCTGCTCAGCGGTTGGCGAGCCGCTGTTCGAGCAGCGCCAGCGCCTCGGCGAGCGTGATGCGGTCGAGCGGCAGGTGCCGGGGGAGGAGGTCGGCCGAGAGCCCCAGCTCGAAGTAGGAGAGCTCGGCCGGCGACGACAGCCAGGCCACCGTGACGAGGTTCGCCTCGCTCGCCACCCGGGTGAAGAGCGGTGCCGAGACCGTCCCCGGCAGCACCCAGGCGTGGACTCCCCGCAGCTTCACGGCGTGGACGAGACCGGCGCCGGGCTCCTGCTCGGCCGGCTGCCGCACCTCGAGCAGGGCGGAGCGCTCGGCTGGTGCCTCGCGGGCCACCCCGCCGCGCAGCGGTGTCGAGACGAGGTCGATGATGTGGCCGCGCGCCTTGTCGGCCAGATGCGGAAGCGGGAGAGAACCGTCCTGCGCGGCGATCAGCTCCCGGGTACCCTTGGCCACATGTGCCGCGGCGGCCGGGTGGAGGCTGGTCGCCATCCCGAGCAGGTCGGTGCCCACCGAGTCGGCCAGGAGCGCGACCTCTTCGGGATAGAGCGTCGCGCCGAGATCGATGATGTGGCCGCGCGCCTTGTCGGCCAGCTCCATGAGCTCGTCGGGCAGGACCTGGAGGTCGAACGAGAGGATCCGGCCGCTCCGCGCTCCGAGGAAGGCGACCGCGACGCGTGACGCCTCGGACTGGCCGCGCAGCGCGAGCGAGTCCATGACGAGAGCCGGCGCGGGCGGGAAGAGCGCAGCCGTCTCGACGTCCAGGCTGCCGAGGTCGAACGGTGCGGAGAGGGTGATCGCCCGGCCGTCGACGAGGAAGACCGCCCGGTAGAGGAGCGTGAGCGTCCCCTCGGGCATCCCCCACCAGAAGCAGTGGATCACGTCACGCGGGATCGTGACGAACCGGTCCTGCGCGTCGAGCGCGCCCACGGCGTCGGCGGTGACCACGAACCGGGGCGCCGGAGCTCCGGGCGCGAGCCACGGGAGCGGAAGCTCCACCAGCTCGGACCAGCCGGCGACATCGAATCCCCGCAGCCGGAGACGATCCCGCATCGCGGCGTCGTCGTCGTGCCAGGCGAGGAGCACGCCCCGGCCGCCGTCCCGCGCCGCGAGGTGAACGACCGTCTCGGTGCTCGCCCCCTCGGTGCCCGGTACCAGCCAGAAATCGCTGCCACCGTTGAGGCGGGAGGCCTCGAGGACGAGGATCCGGGCGTCGCCGGGGATCGCGGAGAAGCCGGGGAAGACTTCGGCCCGCGCCACCGAATGCACCTGATAGAGCGTGGCGGCGTCGCCGAGCAGACGGCTCTGTGACCGCACCGGGCCCGGCAGGAGCAGGCAGAGGAGCAGGGCGGCGAACGGTACGGCGCGGCGCATCTTCAGGCCTTCAGGTTGATCACGCTGCCGAGATCCTCCTCGACCAGCAGGTCGACGAGGTAGTCGGCGTCGGGGTAGAAGTCGCTCTGGAGCTGCCGGAAGAGGAGCCGGGCGGAGACGCCATCGCCCCGCTTCTGGGCCGCGCGGCCGAGCAGGAAGTAGGCGTTGCGGCGCAGCTCGGTTTCGCCGAGGCGTTCGGCGAGCTCGCGGGCGCGCGCCGCGTGGCGCGCGGCGCGATCGGGCCGTCCGGCTTCGATCCAGGCGTAGGCGAGGTCGAGGCGGGCGCGCGCTTCGTGTGCCTCGGCGCCGAGCCGCGTGAGCGTCCGCACGCTCGCGAGCAGGTGGTGCAGGCCGTCGTGGACCTGTCCGCGTACCGCGAGGCAGTAGCCGAGGTTGTACTTCGTGACCGCGGTGGGCAGCGGCGAGCTCTCGAGGATGAGCGCCGCCTCGTACGCCGCCACCGCCTCGGCGAACTGGCCGTCGGCGGCGAGGAGGTTGCCGATCTGGTTCTGGCTGGAGACGATCCAGTCCCGTTCGCCGAGCTGCAGTGAGGTCTCGAAGGCGAGGCGGGCATAGAAGAGGCCCTTCTTCGCCTCCCGCCGCAGCTCGTAGCCGCGGGCGAGGGTGTAGGCGGCGAGCCGGTAGCTCGGCCGGCCCGCGCCGCGCAGCATCAGCTCCCGCAGCCGCGGCAGGTGCTCCTCGCCGCGCCCGAGCTCGATCGCGAGCGCGGCGCGGTTGCAGAGCAGCCGCGCACGCGTCTCTTCGTCGGCACCGCTCTCGGCCCAGCGCCAGGCGGCCTCGACGAGAGCGTACGCCTCTTCGAGCCGGCCGGCTTCCGTGGCGGCAACCCAGCGGGCGCGCAGTGCCTCGAGTTCGGTCGGATCTCCGATGCCGTTCATAGGCCTCGCAAGGATAGCAGATCCGCGGATGGAAGAGGAGTCCGGGGGAGGCGGCATCAGCCAGTCCCTCCGGAGGTCGCCCCCGGTCCTCCCGCCTTCACCGTAGGGCCCGAAGCTGGCCCCTCGGGAGGCATCAGGACCGCGAGGAGGCGGGTGAGGGAGTCGAAGCCGACTCGCTGGTCGCCCCGCTCGAGCCGGAGCAGATCGGCGGGCGCGATCTGGGCCCGCCGCGCGAGCTCGGCCGGGCTCAGCCCGAGCCGCTTGCGCAGGCGCCGGATGCGAGCCCCGAAAGGCTCGGGCGGAGTGCGGGGGCGACTCTCCATCGCGCTCAGCCTCTCACATCCCGAACCACCCTGTCAGGAGCCGGGGCGGCGGCGGCTGGACGGCGGGAGCGGATCGCCTACCCTCTCGCCAGCCGCCCCCAGCGGCTGCGCAGCACCAGCCGGAGCCGTTCGCTCGCCCCGAGCCGGGGCGGGCGCCGCAGGAGCGACGGGCCGGCCTCCTCCACCCGCGCGAGGAGGCGGGTCGAGGCGAGCACGAGGAAGGCGCCGGCGCGGCGGAAGGTGAGCGGAACCTCACGGACGGCGCGGGCCCCGCGCAACAGGAGCGGCTGGAGGCGGCGACTCTCGGCCGCGACGGCGGTGGCGAGCGCGACGGCGGGCGGCGCCGGAAGGATCGAGGGCAGCTCGCTCACGGGCAGCGGACAGCGCCCTCCGGCGAGCTCGGTGCCCAGGGTGAGCAGTGCCTGGATTCCGAGCAGCCCGGCGGCGAACTCCACCGTGGCCGGGCTCGCCCCGTCGCCGATCAGGGTGAGGACGAGCCCCCGGGCCACGAGCTCCCGGCGCTCGGCGGCCGCGGCCGGGTCGGAAGGGCGTTCGACGGTGGCGCGGCCGCGCGCGGCGGCGAAGAGGGCGTCGAGGCCGGCCGTCGAGAACGGCCGTCGCCGCTGCTCCTCGCCGAGGCGCAGGAAGATCGGCTGGCCGATCCGCTCGCCGCCGAGCGCGGCTTCGAGGGTGAACTCCCAACGGTTGATCTGGGCGAGCCGGTCGCCGTCGACCCCGCGCTGCCGGGCGAAATCGAAGAGGGTGAGCGCGAAGGCGGCCACCGCCTGGGCTCGCCGCCGTTCGGTCGGCGGCAGGAGGGTGAGCGCGGGGGCCAGGCTGCCGAGTGCGGCGCGGCAGACGTCGGCGCAGAGCGCCGTCGCCCGCGCGCTGTCGAAATCGTCGCGCGGCGGGGCGGCGAGCGCGGCGAACCGTCCGTGCGCGCTCGGCGCGAGCGCCTCCCCACGCCAGGCGCCGGCGGCCGGAGGAGAGCCCCTCGGAGTCTCGGAGTCGGGTGGAGGAGTCGCCGCGGGTCGCGCCACGGGGTTCAGGCGAAGCGGCCGGCAGGCGGCATGGCGGGGAAGCCGGACACCGGCAACCGGTGGCGGACGAGGGAACCGGACGACATGCCGGGATGGTAGCAGGGGGGCCGGTACCCGCGTCGTCAGGATGGGATCCAGCCTGTACAATGACGACGATGTCCACCCCGCCACGGCAGGTCGGCCGGTATCGTCTCCTCGAAGAGATCGGCCGCGGGGCGATGGGAGCGGTCTTCCGGGCCCACGATCCGCGCCTCGACCGGGAGGTCGCGATCAAGGTGATCGCGACCGCATATGCGGAAGGGTCGGGCCCGGGTGGCGAGGCCGAAGCCCGCTTCCTGCGCGAGACGCGGCTGAGCGCGCGCCTGCTGCATCCGGGAATCGTGGCGGTGCACGATGCCGGGCGCGAGGGCGCGGAGTTCTATCTCGTGATGGAGCTCGTCGAGGGAGAGTCGCTCGCGCACCGGCTCGCGCGCGGCGCTTTCCCCACGCCGGACGAGGCGCTCGAGATCGTCGCCCAGGCGGCCGAGGCCCTCGCGGTCGCCCATGCCGCCGGGGTGATCCACCGGGACATCAAGCCCGGCAACCTGCTCCTCACCCCCGAGGGTCGCGTGAAGGTCAGCGACTTCGGGATCGCCAAGGCGATGGGAGAGAGCACCGAGCTCACCCGCACCGGGATGCTGGTGGGCAGCCCCGCCTACATGGCACCGGAACAGATCAAGGGTGCCGGGCTCGATGGCCGTGCCGATCTCTTCTCGCTCGGCGTGGTCCTCTACGAGCTGTTGCTGCGCCGCCGGCCGTTCCCGGCCGACACGGTGACGACGCTCGTCTATCAGATCCTCCACGAGGATCCGCTGAGCGATCCGGCGATCGTCGCCTCACTGCCACCCGCTCAGGCGCGCCTCCTCCAGGAGTGTCTCGCCAAGGAGCCAGGGGCGCGGATTCCGGATGCGCGCACGCTGGCAGCCCGAGCGCGGGCTGCTGCTGGCGCCGCCCTGCCTGCCGCGAGGGAGGCCATCGCGCCGGAGACCGGAGTCGGGGAGGCTCCGACGGTGCTCTCGGCCACCAGCCGCCCCGTCGGCGAGGTAACGAGCCCCACGCAGCCGATGGGTTGGCCGCCCACGCCGGCGATCGCCGCTGCCGAAGGGACCGGTACCGCCGCCGGCAGGCGTCTGCGGACCGGGCTCTGGGGAGCGGTGGTCCTCGCGGCGCTGGTGGCTGGCTTCGCCCTCGCCGGATGGTTCTTCCGCTCACCCCCGCAGCCGCAGGTGGGGCGCCCGGAGGAGGTTCCGGCCCCGCTGCTGACGGAGACCGTCGAGCTGCCGCCTCCGGTCGGCACGCCGTTCTCTCCCGCCGATCTCGCCATGCCCGACGCGCCCGCCGGAACGGGGAGCGAGGCGCCGCCGGTGGCGAGTCTCACCCCGCCGCCTCCGGCCGTCGTGCCTCCTGCCAGGAAGGCCCCGGAGAGGTCCGAGCTGCCCGCTCCCGCCACGGTCGCCCCGCCGCCAGCGCCGGTACCCACCGCGACGAGGAGCGTCGAGCCAGCGGCCGAGCCGACGATCACGCCGCCGGTCAGCCCCGCCCCACCACCGATCTTCAAGCGTTATCAATGCAGTCAGTTCGCCGAGTTCCACGTCGATCCGGAAGAGGCGTTCGTGGTGGTCGACGGCAGGGTGATCGGCACTTCCGACGACTGGGACGATGCGGGCGGCGGCAGCCAGTGGCCGCTCGAGGCTCCGGGAACCTATCTGGTCGAGCTTCGCCTCGAGAAGTACGAGTCGGTCTGGGTCGTGCTCGAAGCCGACCCGAACGCCAAGATGAAAGTCTGCAGGGTGTCGGTCGAGCTGGAGAAGGTCAAGAAGCAGCGATCCCGAAAGAGATGATCGCGAGGTGACGGGCCCGTGGAGGGGCAGCCCGATGGGGCGATGCGGAATCTCCTCGATCGCAATCGGCGGTGGCTGGCGGGCGGATCCCGCCACCCGGAGCGGCTCGCGATGAACCCGGCCGCCGCCGTCCGCTCAGCCCTCCTGCTCGGAGGGATGCTGGCCTCCGCCGCGTTCGCGACCGTCGCCGCGCCGGTGCTCAAGTGGCAGCACGGCGGCTGCTACAGCTCCTGGTGCGAGACCGGCTGGTACTCCTCGCCCGCGGTGGCCGATCTCGACGGGGACGGCACGCCGGAGGTCGTGGCCTCCGCCTACTCGATCGTCGTGCTCGACGGCGCGACCGGCGCGCTCGCGTGGCGTCTCGCCTCGGGTCACGATCGTTCCGAGCCCGGTGCGCAGAGCGTGGGGCGGACCTGGCCCGGCATCGTGGTCGCGGACCTCGACGGCGACGGCGCGTTGGAGATCGTCACCGCCCACGGCGGAGGCTGGGTCTCCGTCTACGATGCGGCGGGGTACTTCGAGCCCGGCTGGCCGCAGCGGCCGGTCCAGAACGAGCTGCGGGCGCTCGCGGTCGGCGATCTCGATGGCGACGGCACGCTCGAGGTCGTGGTCGGTGCCGCGCGCGGGAACGCCACCAACACCTGGGTCTACGAGCACGACGGCCGCCTCCGCCCCGGCTGGCCGCAGGTGGTCGGCTCCGGCGGCTACGCCTGGGGGATCTACAACGACACGCTGGCGCTCGCCGACCTCGACGGGGATGGCGCCCGGGAGGTGATCTCCCCCTCGGACGTGCACTACATCTGCGCCTACGACGCCCACGGCAACCACCTGCCCGCGGACCCGATCTACGGGGCCAGGAACTGGGGACAGGTCGGCGTCTGGGAGAGCTACGCCGTCGAACAGCGCGGCTGGGGGCAGTGCAACGGCGTCCGCGCCGAGAGCTACCGCACGAACTTCGCCGACGGTCCGGCGACGGTCGCCGATCTCGACGGCGACGGCGTGCCGGAGGTGGTCGCCACCGGCCGCACCTACGACTGCACCGGCGGCGAGACGACGAAGTACACCGGCGTCTACGTCTTCCAGCCCGATCGCGGTCGCTGGGTCACCGCCCGCCACGACTGGCGCGCGGTGCCGGTCGACCTCGGACTCCCCCTCTCACTCGACTACAACCAGATCGAGAGCGCGCACTACGACCCGGTGGTCGCCGATCTCGACGGCGACGGCGAGCTGGAGATCCTCTTCTCCGACTTCTCCGGGCGAATCCATGCCTTCTGGCTCGACGGCACCGAGCACGGCAGCTGGCCGTACTCGGTCTACCGCCCTGCGCAGGGGTACTACCGGTTCGCCTCCGAGCCGGTGGTCGTGGATCTCGACGGCGACGGTCAGGCGGAGGTGCTGGTGACCACCTGGACCCAGAAGGGATCGAACGCGAACGGGTCGCTGCTCGTGCTCGCGAGCACCGGTGCGCTGCTCCACGAGGTCGCGCTGCCGAACGCGCGAGGGAGCGTCGACTGGAACGGGGCGCTCGCCACCCCGACGCTCGCCAACCTCGATGCCGATGCCGATCTCGAGATCGTGATCCAGACCGCCTTCTCGGGCGTGGTCGCCTACGACCTGCCGGGCAGCGCGAACGCGCGGGTGCTCTGGGGTACCGGACGCGGCTCGTACGCCCGCGCCGGAACGCCGGCGGCGAGTGGCCGGATCTTCCGCGACGGCTTCGAGAGCGGCACCCTCGCGGCCTGGTCGCACCGGACGCCCTGAAGCACGGCGTCTCGGAGCCATCCTCCTC
>JAAYLR010000018.1 GCA_012521815.1 Acidobacteriota bacterium | reverse complement strand
TCGAGCCTGGTGCCCCTGGCGCGGCGAGAACGCCGGGGACCGGGCAGCGTCGTGCGCTCGGCGCTCTGGGTCACGAACCTCGGCGGCGGCCCGGTGCGGGTCGAGCTCGAACCGCTCCCGGCCTCTCCCCCGCTCTCCGGCGTCTTCGGAAAGGCGGCGGCGCTCCCGGTGGCGCTCAGCCTCGGGCCGTGGCAGTCGGTCGCGCTTCCCGACACTCTGCTCGCGCTCGGGATCGCGGAGGGGAACGCCGCGATCCGGCTGCGGGCTCGCGGTCCCGCCGCCCGCGGCATCCCCCGGATCCGGGCGGAGGTGCGGATCGCCGACGAGGAGGCGGGAGCCGTGACGGGCTGGACGACGGTCCCGGCCGTGCCCGAGAACGACTGGCGCGGCTCCCCGCGGGGCGGGATCCTGCGCGCGCTCTCGGCGGACGCTCCCGCCGCGCTCCTGCTCGCCAACCCGGAGAGCAGCCAGCGCAGCGTCGCGGTACGGCTCCGTTCCGCGACCGGCACCGAGGTCGGCAGCGCCCATCTGACTCTCACCGGCCGGACCTCGCTGCAACGTTCGCTCTCGCGCCTCTTCCCCGCGGCGGCGTCGGCACCGGCCCCCTTCGGCCTCGAGATCGAAACCGACGGCGCCCTGGTCGCGGCGCTCGAACAGGGGATGGCGGGAGGGCGCGACCGGCTCTTCTCCCTGCTGCGACCCCGCGCGGCCAGCGGCTCGCTCCTCCTCCCCATCGCCGGCGATCACGCGCCGGGGCGCAGTCGCCGGCTCTACCTCTTCAATCCCGATCCCACCCCGGCCAGCCTGAACCTCTCCCTGCTCCGGGGAGACGACGGCGGCTCTTCCCTCACGGTGGCGATGACGCTCGCCGGCGGGGAGAGTCGGGAGATCGCCGAGCCCCGTCTCCTGCTCTTCGGGGGCGGCGAGGGCGCCGGTCTCCTGCGAGCGGTCTGGGCGGCAGGCCGGCCGGCCCCTCATCTGGCCGCGACTCTCGATACGCAGCCTCTCGCACCGGTGGGGCTCGGCGACATCGCCGGCGCGGAGGGTTCCCTCACGATCCCGCTCGGGGCCAGCATGCCGCTGCCGCCTCCCGGCAGCGGCTGGACCTCCACGCTGCGCATCCTCGAGACCGGCGCGCGGGCGACGACGCTCCGCGTGGAGCTCCTCGACGCCCTCGGCGAGCTGCTCGGGATCCGCTATCTCAGCCTGAACCCCGGGGGCCTCTCCGAGCGCGCTCTCGCCTCGCTCTTCCCCGGCCCCGTGGACGGGCTCGGCTGGCAGCTCTGGATCGAGATCGAGAGCGGCGGCCCGATCGTCGCCTGGCTGCTCTCCGAACACGCGGATGGCGACGCTAGCCTCGCGCTCGGCCGGCCCTCTCCCTGAATCGCGCAACTCTCCGGCATCCCGCCGGAGGTGTTACAGTCCCCCGTCGCTCGGACCCGGACCGGCCGAGCGCTGTCACCGAGGACACGACGATGGCGACCAACGGCATACCGCGACGGTGGACGGTCGAGGATTCCCTCGATCTCTACAACATCCGCCTCTGGGGCAACGACCACTTCTCGGTCAACCCGAAAGGGAACATCCAGGTCCATCCGGAAGGGCCGGGCACGCCGGCGATCGACCTGCGGGCGCTCGTCGAGGAGACCCTCCAGCGCGGGATCGGCCTCCCGCTCCTGATCCGCTTCTCCGAGATCCTCGGCGCCCGGGTCCGCGAGCTCAACGAGGCGTTCCGCCGCGCGATGGAGGAGTACGAATACCAGGGCGTCTACCGCGGCGTCTTTCCGATCAAGGTGAACCAGGAACGCTACGTCGTCGAGAAGCTCGTCGAAGCGGGCCGCCCCTACCACTTCGGGCTCGAGGCGGGCTCGAAGCCGGAGCTGCTCGCGGTGATGGCGATGCTCGACGACGACGAGGCGCTGATCGTCTGCAACGGCTACAAGGACGAGGAGTACGTGGAGACCGCGCTCTTCGCCTCGAAGCTCGGGCGCAAGGTGATCCTCGTGGTCGAGAAGGCCTCGGAGCTCGAGCTGATCGCCTGCGTGGCCGAGCGGCTCGGGGTGCGCCCGCGCATCGGACTGCGGGCCCGGCTGACCTCGCGCGGCTCGGGGCACTGGGAGACCTCCGGCGGCGACCGCTCCAAGTTCGGGCTCGGCGCTCGCGATCTCTTCGAGGCGGTCGGCTTCCTGCGCGACCGCGGGCTGCTCGATTCGCTCCAGCTCCTCCATTTCCATCTCGGCAGCCAGGTCTCCTCGATCCGCGCCGTCAAGGAGGCGGTACGCGAAGCCGGCCGGATCTACGTCGAGCTCGTCAAGCTCGGCGCCCCGATGGGCTACCTCGACGTGGGCGGCGGGCTCGGCATCGACTACGACGGCTCGCAGACCAACTTTCCGTCGTCGATGAACTACACCCTGCAGGAATACGTCAACGACGTCGTCTTCGGCGTGATGAGCCTCTGCGAACAGGCCTCGGTGGCGCATCCGACGCTGGTCTCCGAGTCGGGCCGGGCGCTCGTCGCCCACCACGCGGTGCTCGTGGTCGACGTGCTCGGCGTCGGCGAGTTCCGGGTCGGGCAGTTGCCGGACTCGCTCCCGGAAGATGCGCCACTGCCGCTGCACCACCTCTTCGACACCCACCGCGAGGTCTCGCGCAAGAACCTGCTCGAGTCGTACCACGACGCCCTCGGTTACCGGGACGAATGCCTGAGCCTCTTCCTGCTCAACCACCTCTCCCTCGAGCAGCGGGTGCTCGCCGAGGATCTCTTCTGGTCGATCGTCACCCGCGTCCTGCGCCTCACGCGGGAGCTCCCCGAGCTCCCCGAGGAGCTCGAGGGGCTCGAGCGGGCGCTCGCCGACACCTACTTCTGCAACTTCTCGATCTTCCAGTCGCTTCCCGACGCCTGGGCGATCGATCAGCTCTTCCCGATCGTGCCGATCCACCGCCTCGACGAGGAGCCGACCCGGCGCGGCGTGATCGCCGACATCACCTGCGACTCGGACGGCAAGATCGAGCATTTCATCGACCGGCGGGACGTGAAGTCGGTGCTCGAGCTCCACCCCCTGACCGACGAGCCGTACTATCTCGGCATCTTCCTCGGCGGCGCCTACCAGGAGATCCTGGGCGACCTCCACAACCTCTTCGGCGACACGAACACCCTGCACGTCTCGCTCGGCGAGGACGGCGACTACCACATCGACGGCGTGCTCGAAGGGGACTCGGTCACCGAGGTGCTCACCTACGTGAGCTACGACCGGAACGACCTGGTGGCCCGGCTGCGGCGGGCGGCGGAGCGGGCGCTGCGCGCCCGGCAGCTCACGCTCGACGACTCCAAGCAGCTGCTGCGCATGTACGAACAGGGGCTCGCCGGCTACACCTATCTCGAGAGCGAGTGAGCCCCGCGTGAGCCGCCGCGCCGGCCTCCTTCTCCACCTGACTTCACTCCCCTCCCGCTTCGGCGCGGGCGACCTCGGTCCCGCCGCGGCGGCGTTCCTCGACTGGGCCGCCAGCGCCGGTCAGTCGCTCTGGCAGGTGCTGCCGCTCGGCCCCACCGGCATGGGCGATTCGCCGTACGGGTGCCTTTCGGCGTTCGCCGGCAACCCGCTGCTGATCTCGCCCGAGCGCTGCCATGAGGACGGGCTGCTCGCGGAGGCGGAGCTCGACGGCGACTCCGCCGGTGGCGACCGGGTCGACTTCGCGGCCGCCCGGAGCCTGCGCGAGAAGCAGCTGCGGCGCGCCTGGCAGCGGTGGCGGACGGCTCCCCGGGCGGAGCTGACGGCGGCCCACGACGCCTTCTGCGAGGCGCCGGAGCAGCGGTTCTGGCTCCGCGACTGGGCGCTCTTCGCAGCGCTCAAGGCCGCCCACGGCGGCCGCGCCTGGACCGAGTGGGATCCGGAGCTGCGCGATCGCCGCCCCGGTGCGCTCGCGGCCGCCGCCCAGCGGCTGGCCGACGAGGTCGCCTACCATCGCTTCGTCCAGTGGCTCTTCGCCCGGCAGTGGGCGGCGCTGCGGGAGCGAGCGCGGCAAGCCGGCATCGAGCTGCTCGGCGACGTGCCGATCTACGTCGCGCTCGACAGCGCCGACGTCTGGGCGCACCGCGACCTCTTCGAGCTCGACGAGGAGGGGCAACCACTGCGCGTCGCCGGCGTCCCCCCGGACTACTTCAGCGCGACCGGCCAGCTCTGGGGGAATCCGCTCTACCGCTGGGACCGCCTGCGGGAGACCGGCTTCACCTGGTGGTGCGAGCGGCTGCGCGCCAACCTCCGCTGCACCGACCGCGTGCGGCTCGATCATTTCCGGGGGTTCGCCGGCTACTGGGCGGTGCCGGCCGGCTCGCCGAACGCGATCGACGGAGCCTGGGTCGAGGGGCCCGGCGAGGAGCTCTTCGGAACGCTCGCTGCGGCGCTGGGCGGCCTGCCGCTGCTCGCCGAAGACCTCGGGGTGATCACCCCGGACGTCGTCGCCCTGCGCGACGCGTTCGGCCTGCCGGGGATGAAGGTCCTCCAGTTCGGTTTCGATCCCGGCAGCGACCACGCCCCGCACCGCCTCGTGCCGCACAGCGTCGTCTACACCGGCACCCACGACAACGACACCACCCGCGGCTGGTTCGAGAGCCTCGACGACGCCGCGCGGCGCCGCGTCCTCGCCTACACCGGGGGGCATCCGGAGACGATCGCCTGGGACCTCCTGCGCACCGCCTGCACCTCGGTCGCGGACCTCGCGGTGATCCCGGTGCAGGACCTCCTCGGCCTCCCGACGGAAGCGAGGATGAACCGCCCGGGGAGCGAGCAGGGCAACTGGAGCTGGCGCCTCACCCCGGAAGCACTCAACGCTCCGCTCGCGGCCCGGCTCGCCGAGCTCGTGACGCTCTCCGGCCGGTCTGCCGGCAGCCCTCCCGAAGAGCCGCTCCCCGCTCCCTCCGCCTGATCCGACCCGAACCGCGGCGGACGGTCGCTCCCGCCTTGTCTCTTCGTCTATGATCGGGAGCGCAGACCTTTCGTACAACCGAGGAGGCTGGCGGAGCGTCACCGCCACGGGTGAAATGGATAGAGAAAAGCGACGGTACCGGCGTTTCCACCTGACCGATCTGCGGGGCAACCTGCTCCTCTCGCTCGATGCCCGCATCCGGGACATCAGCCTCTCGGGGATGGCGCTCGAGAGCTCCACCCGCCTCGATCCGCACCGGAGCTACTCGTTCCGGCTCGGCAGCGCCGAAGCGCCGGTCCGGGTCGTCGGCACCGTCGTCTGGTGCTACCTCCAGGGGACCCGGCGCCTCGACTCCGGAGAGGTGGTCCCGGTCTATCAGGCCGGGGTCCGCTTCCAGGACGTGCTCTCCGAAGGCGCCCGCGATCTCCAGCGCTTCCTCGCCGAAAACGCGATCATCACCGTCGAGACCCGGCTCTTCGGCCGGTTCAGCGTGCGGGAAGGGCAGACGGTACGCCTCGATTCGGCGGCCGAGTTCCAGACGCTGGCGATCTCCGGGCAGGGGATGCGGGTGCGCACCGCGACTCCGGTCGAGAGCGACGCCACCTGCGACGTCGAGATGGAGCTCAACGGCGATTCCCTGCGACTCGCCTGCCAGGTGGAGAAGGTCTCACCGGCGCCCGAGCCGTACACCGGGGCCTACGATCTCTCCCTGTCGTTCGTCGATCTGGAGCCCGCGCAGCACGCCGAGATCGAGGCGTGGGTGGCCCGCCATCTCGCCCGGAGCGAGGAGCGCGACGCCTGACCCGGGCCGCCGGTCGCGGCCTCAGAGCTTGAAGAGCGCGTCGAAAGCGGCCCGCGGGTCGTCGGACGGCCGGGTCTCCTCGCGCGCGAACTCCTGCGCCAGCCGGGGCGCGAACAGCTCGCACCGGTTCGCCGCCGCCTTCTTCGCCACCCGTTCGGCCACCGGCTGGCGGCACTCCCGCGGCGCGGTGCTGTCGAAGTACCGGCAGTTCGTGCAGGTGTGGAGCGCCGCGCCGCAGGAGGCGCAGACGTCGTCGAAGGCGTCCGGCGGCGCCGCCGCGGGGCGCCCGCAGGCGGCACAGCGGAAGATGGTGGCGGTCGGCATGCCGAGGCCGCGGCCCCGGGGCTTTGGCGGTTCGTCGCCGCGACTGGGCGCGGGCTGCCGCTGCCCGACGGGTGGACGGTCGTCGTCCTGATAGCCACGCTGGCGATACTTGCGATCGGACATGCCCGGAGTATAGGCCGCGACGGCGGGATACGATCGGCGCGTTGCGTATCCGCCGGCTCCACCCCGTCGCCGCCCTCCTGCTGGCCGCCGCTCTCTCCGGCTGCACGCCCGAGCCGGAGCCGCTGCCGCCGGCGCCGCCCGGGCGGGCAACCTTCGACGCCCTCTTCGGCAGCCGCCAGCTGACCGGGTACGCGCTCTCCCCCGCCGGCGACCAGCTCTTCCTGAGCCGTTCCGGTCCGGATGGGCACCAGCTCGTCGCGCGCTCCCTCGAAGGCGACAACGAACGAGAGCTGCTTCCCCGGCCAGCGGGGGGCGCGTGGCGGCTGCTCGCGCTCTCCCCCCGGGGGCGGGATCTCCTCCTAGCCGGGGGAGTTCCGGGCGACGGCTGCCACGCTCCGCTCGCGGTCCGGCGGGAAGACGGGCGCCTCCTCCGGCTCGCCCCGGCGGGCGGCTGCGCCACCTTCCTCGGCTGGCTGCGGGAGGGCGAGCGGCTCCTGCTCGCGAGCGACGAGGGGCATGGAGGCTCGCTCGGGATCGTCGAGCTCACTCCCGGGAGCGGATCGCGGCATCTCCTTTTCGCGAACGACGAGGGCTGGCGGCCGGGCCCGCTCGCGCCGGACGGCCGGCAGCTCGTCCTCTCACATCCCGGGCCGGAGCCGCCGGCGGCACTCGCCCTCCTCGACCTCGCCACCGGCACTCCGGAGCCGCTCCCGCTCCCCGCTCAGGCCGATCGCCTCGCCCCGCAGGGGTTCGCCGCGGACGGCTCGCTCTGGCTGCTCGCCGAAACGGCCGGGCGGCGCGAGATCGTGCGTCTCGATCCCCGCAGCGGCGCCGTGGCTGGCCTGACGTCGCCGTGCGCCGTTCCCGAACGGCTCACGCCTTCCCCCGCCGGCAGCCACCTGGGGATCGACTGCGCCGACGGCTCCTACCGGCTCCTCGCCCTGGCGGCCGGCGGCGAACAGCGCTGGGAGCCGGTCACCCTGCCGTTGCCGCGAGATATCGAGCTGCAGGAGATCCGGTTCAGCGAGGACGACCGCGTCGCGATCGCCACCGCCGGCTCGGGGAGCTGGCCGCGCGACCTCTTCCGCTGGGAGCCGACGACGGGAGAGCTCCGCCAGCTCACCTACCACCTCGGTCCCCGGGTGGATTCGCGCGATCTCGTCAACCCGGTGGCCTTCGCCGCCGAGGCCGGATGGCGAGGGGAGCTCTTCCCCGGCCGCCGTGGCGCCGGGAACCAGCGCGGCGTCGTCTGGATCGAAGAGGCCTGGCCGGGAGACGACCGCGCGGCGCCGGCGTTCCACCCGCTCGTCCAGTGGCTCGCCGGCCACGGGATCCCGGTGCTGCGGCTGCGCGCCGCGGGCTCACCCTTCGGAGACAGCCCGGTCCTCCCCGATCTCGACCGGCTCGCCACGGAGATCCGGAAAGAGGCCGGCGGCCTGCCTCCGGCCGCTCTCGTCGGCATCGGGCGCGGGGCGGCGGCCCTCGCCCTCGCCGCGCCCCCCGCCTGGCGGGTCGCTCTCGCCCTCGCGCCCGCGCCTCTCCGGGAGGCTTCGGATACGCTCTCCGCCGTGGCGACCGCGCCTCTCTTCCCGTCACCGGCCAGCCACGGGCGGCAGCTCCTCGTCGGCTTCGCTCCTGACGATTGGTCGCCGGCTGGTGAAGCTCGCCTCAAGCCGTACGGCGCCGCCGGAGTCACCCCCGGACCGAGCGACCCGTTCGGACCCGCCTCCGAGACCGAGCGGGACCGGTGGCGGGCCGCTGCTCGCGCCCTGCGGGAGGGAGCCCGGCCATGACCCCGGGAAGCGAACGCTCTCTCCCGGAGACCGGCGGCCCGCCACCCGCGGCCCTCCTCTGGGCGGCCTCGCCCCGTGCCGCGGAGGCGGCGCTCATGGCCGACCTCGACGCCCTCCGTCCCCGCGCCCTCGCGGCGCTGCGGGAGAGCACGGCCGCCGTCTGGGTCGTCGTGCCGTCGCGGGTCCTGCGGCACCACCTCCTCTCGCGGATCGCCGAACGCTTCGGAGCGGTCACCGGCGTCGAGGTGCTGACGCTGCGGCGGATAGCGCGCAGGCTCTTCGAGCTGGCCGGGGAACCGGTGGAGACCAACGAAGGGCTCTTCGAGCTGCTCGCGCGCCGGGCGCTCGCGCAGGAAAAGGAGATCGCGAACTGGCTCGACGAGCTCGCCGGAGGCTACGGCCCCGCAGTCGCCACCTTGCGCGACCTGCTCGACGCCGGCTTCGACGGTGCCCACCAGGAAGCGGCTCTCGAGGCGATCGGAAACTGCAGGGCGAAATCGAAGCTCCCGCGCGGCCGCGCCGTCCTCCGGGCGGCCGCCCGCCTCGCGGAGAGCCTGACCGGCCTGCCCCCGCTGCGCGATCCCGATCTCCTCCGCCGTGCCGCCGAGCTGCTCGCCCGGCACGAAGGCGTGACGCCCCCCTGCCGCTGCCTGCTCGTACACGGTTTCGCGGACGCCTCGGGCGCCGCCCTCGAGCTGCTGGGGGCGCTGGCCCGTGCGGTGCCGGTCCGGGCCCACCTCGTCGTCGGACCGCCGGAGAGCGAGCGGTTCGGCCGCCTCCTGCGCGAACGGCTGGGCGGGCTCCTGGGCGCCTCGGCGCCGCCGGCCGCCGCCACGCTCAGCGAGCTGCCCCTCGTCGCGCACCTCGATCCCCGGGCCGAGGTCCGGGAGACCGGCTGGGCACTGCTCGCCGACCTCGCCGCCGGCATCCCGCCCGAGCGGATCGGCGTCATCGCCCGCAGCCTCGAACCGTACGCCCGCTTCGTCCGCGAGGAGTGGCCGGCGCTCGGGATCCCCTTCTCGAGCCCGACGGCGAGCCCGTTCGCGACCGCCACCAGCCGCTACCTCACCGGTTTCCGGGAGCTGCTCGAGCAGGGCGGACGGACGGGGATCGACCGCTGGCTCGGCCTCTGCGGCCTCGGTGCCGGCGAGCTGCTCGAACCGCGGCTCGCCCTCCACCTCCTCGGTGCCGCGCGGCTGGAGCAGGTCGCCAGGCTCGACCTCGCCCGGCTGGTCCCCGCGGACGGCCTCCGTCTCCCGCTGCGCGGCGCGGCCCCAGCCGATGACGAGGCGCCGGAGGCCGAGGAGAACGCCGCCCCGCTCACGTCGCGCCGGGTGCCTCTGAAAACGCTCCAGGAGCTCCAGCAGCGCGCGACCGCGCTCGTCAAGCGATTCGCGTCGTGGCCCGAGCGGGCTTCCGCCAGCGTACACGCCAGACACCTCCGCGACCTCCTCGCGCAGCTCGCCGCCGGGCCGGAACGACCCGGGCCCGCCGAGATCGCCAAGGGGATCACGCGTGCGTTCGCCGACCTGCCCCTGAAGCTCGTCCTCGACCGCGAAGAGGTCGCGCTCCTCCTCGACCGGGCGATCGGCGACGGGCCTCGCGAACCGCTCGGGGGAGCTGGCGGCGGGGTACAGCTCCTCGACGTCACGGCCGCCCGCGGGCTCACCTTCGAGCGGCTCCACCTGCTCGGTCTCTCCCAGGGGCGTTTCCCGCGGACGATCTCGGAGGACCCTCTCCTGCCGGACGAGCTGCGCCGGGCCCTCGCGCCGCTCCTCCCCGCCCTCGGAGCGAAGCAGGACGGGCGAGCCGAGGAGGTCTATCTCCTCCACACCCTGCTCGGAGCGGCGCCCGAGGTCCGGCTCCACCGGCCGGAGTACGACGAGGAGGCCCGGCCGCAGCCCGTCTCGCCGCTGCTCGTCCCGCTCCTTGCGACCGGGCAGGTGAAGCCGCATGAGCCCCCGGAGCCCCCCGCGCTCCTCCCCCTCCCCACCGCCACCCGGAATGCCGGGCTGGCAAGGCGAGAGGGCGAGTTCGTCCGCCATCTCGAGGCGCTCCTCGGCGAGGTCGAGGGGCGCTCCCCGGCGGAAGCCCGGCTGCTCGCCCGGGCCCATCTCGCTCGCCTCGAGGAGGTCGAGCCCCGGGGGGACGGAGCACGGACCTCCTGCCGTCTCGGCGGTTCGCTCCTCGGCGGGGTCGGTCCGATCCGCCCGGGAAACGACCCCCGGCAGCACCCGCCGGCCGCGACCCTCCTCGAAGGGCTCGCTCGCTGCCCCTGGCAGTTCTTCCTCCGGCGCCTCCTCAGACTCGAGCCCCCGGCGGATGCCGCCGCCGGACTCCCCACCCTCAGCCCCCTCCTCGTGGGGAATGTGGTGCACGCCTTCCTCGAAGCGGAGGCGAGACGGGCCGGGGTTCCGGTCCACGTTCCCCTCGCCGACGCGCTCCGGGACTCCGAACGCCCGGAGCTGAGCGGGCTCCGGCGATCCGTGCGCGCTCTCCGCGGTGCGGCCGAAAAGGCGCTGCGGGACGAGGGTCTGGCCGCGTGGCCGCTCGCCGACGCTCTGGCTCACCGCGCCGAGCTCCGTCTCGCGCCACTGCGGAACTCCTCCCGGCGAGCCCGGCTCGTGGGAGCCGAGCTCGACGGGGAGAGCGCGATCCGGCTCGCGGACGGTTCCGAGCGAACGGTCCGCTTCCGGGTCGACCGGGTCGAGGAGCACGGCGACGAGCTCCTCTTCATCGATTTCAAGGCCGGCTCCCCCGCCGGCCTCACCGGAAAGAGAAGAGAGACCCTCGCGAATCAGCTCCGGAAGGCGATCGCCGAAGGCCGCCGCCTGCAGGTGGCGATCTACACCGCGACCGAGTGCGACGCTCCGGTGCGCGGGAGCTACCTCTTCCTCGACCCCAACACGAGCGACACCGCCTGGGAGGTCAGCCTCTCCGGCGACGACGTGGAGGCCCGCAGGGCGCTCATTGCCACGCTCTCCGTCCTCTTCCGGGCCTGGGACGAGGGGATCTTCCTCCCCCGCCTCCTCGATGAGAAGCTCGAAAAGGCTTCCCCGTACTGCGAGTCGTGCGAGGTGATGGACGCCTGCGTGCAGTACGACTCGCTCCTGCGCCACGGTTACCGGGACCGGATCACTCACCTGCGCGATGACCCGAGCACGGGCGACGAGAGCGAGCGGCTTGCGCTCGCCCTCTTCGACCTCGGGCGTAACCCGGAAGATGAGGAGAAGGCCGGATGACGGACGGGGCCGAACGGCTCGACGCCGACGACGCCGACGACCGTCGCCTCGCGTGCAGCGAGTGGAGCGCGCCGCTGCTGCTCGAGGCCGGGGCGGGCACCGGCAAGACCGCGGTGCTCGTCTCGCGGATCGTCCACTGGCTCCTCGGCCCCGGATGGGAGCGGGCGACCGCCCAGCTCGCCGAGCAGCAGCCACTCGCCAACCTCACCGACGCCGAGATCGCCATCCGGACTGCCTCCGGGGTGGTGGCAATCACCTTCACCGAGGCGGCCGCTGCCGAGATGGCCAGCCGGATCGCGGGCTTTCTCGCCGCTCTCAGCAAAGAGGAGCCACCGAAGGAGCTGACCGCCGCCGACCTGCTCCGCGGGGATGACGCCGGGAATAGAACGAAGGAGCGGGCGACCCATCTGCTCGGAGCCGTCGACCGGCTCCGGATCCGGACGATCCACGGCTTCTGCCACTCCCTCCTCGCCGCCCATCCGGCGGAGGCCGGGCTCCACCCCGCCTTCCAGGTCGACGCCGAGGGCGACGGCGCCGAGAAGCTCCTCGTCGAGCTCCTCGAGGAGACGCTGCCGGAACGGTACCAGGCCGGCGAAGAGGCGCTGCTCCGGCTGGCCGAGCTCGGGCACGGCCCCGCCGAGCTCGCCGACGGGCTCGGGCAGCTCGTGGCGGCCGGCGCGACCGCCGACGGCCTGGCGAAGGACCCTCTCGCCCCGGAGCGGCAGCAGGCCCTTCTCGAGCGCGTCGGCGAGATCGCCGGGGAGATGCGCCGGCTCCTCGAGCCGATCGCGGGAAATCCGAGAGCAACCGCCGCCGACCGTGTATTCAAGGCGGCTGAGTTGCTCGCCGAGCGCGCTCGGCAGGGTGAGAAGAAAGACCGTTTGCGCAGGGTGATCGCACTCATCCAGGAGGACACCGGTACCAAGGAGCTCGCCGAGCTCGTCGATTGGAGCAAGGTAACCGAGAGACTCGGCGATTGGACCAAGGGGAAGCTCACCAACACCGAGCGCGAGTGGCTGGGCGATCGGGAAGCGGAGCTCTCTCAAACCGCGAGCGCGCTGCGCGGTCTGATCGGGCACCTGAACAAGCTCGACCTCGATGGCCTGGAGGCGCTGCGCGCGGCGCTCCAGCCCGCTCTGGAGGAGCTCGAACGGCGCCGCCGGCGGTTCGGGTTCGTCTCGTTCGACGAGCTGCAGCGTTTCGCCGTGCGGCTCCTCGAGGAACGCCCCGCGATCGCCACGAGCGTCCGGCAGGAGATCACCCAGCTGCTCGTCGACGAGTTCCAGGACACCGACGCCCTCCAGTGCCGCCTCGTCGAGCGGCTCGCACTCGAGGGCCCGGCCGACCGCCGCCCGGGTCTGTTTCTCGTGGGCGACCCGAAGCAGTCGATCTACGGCTGGCGGCGGGCCGACCTCGCCGCCTACGAGAGGTTCGCAAGACGGATCGAGGAGGAAGGCGGCCGGCGGGCGAAGCTGACGGTGAACTTCCGGTCGGTGCCGCCGATCCTCGCCGAGGTCGAACGGGTGCTCGCGCCCGCCTTCGTGCCCGAGCCGGGCGTCCAGCCGCCGTTCGCGCCGCTGACCGCTTCGGAGGCGAACCGGGAGCGGCGCGGCTGCGACCGCGACGGCCGGGAGGCAGTGGAGCACTGGGTGAGCTGGGCGGAGGGGGCGGAGAAGACCCTGGCGCCCACCGCCGTCCGGATCGAGGCCGAGGCGATCGCAACCGATATCGCCTCGCTCCGGGCCGGGGGCGGCATCGTGAGCTGGGAAGAGTGCGCGATCCTCCTGCGCGCGACCGGCGACCTCCCCCACTACCTGGAGGCGCTCCGCAAGGCGGGCGTGCCGTACCAGGTCGACACCGACCGCAGCTTCTACCGGCAGCGGGAGGTGATCGAGGCGGCGGCGCTGGTGCGCACCATCCTCGATCCGGGCGATCAGATCGCGCTGGTCGCCTTCCTCCGCTCGCCGTGGGTCGGCGTGCCCGACGCCGCCCTCCTGCCGCTCTGGGAGCGCGGCTTCCCGGCCGCGGCCGCCGACCTCGACGGCTCCCGACCAGAACGCCTGGAGGCGGCGCTCACGATCGCCCGGGAGGCCGCCGGGAAGGTCGAGACCCCGGCCCGCGAGTGGGAGGTCGCGCTCGCCGCGGCGATCTCGGGCCTGGCCGACCTGCGGGCCGCCTGCCGCGACCTCCCCGCGGACCGTTTCGTGCAGGCGCTGCGCAGCCGCTTCCCCCTCGAGCCGCTCGCCTCCTTCCGCCGCCTCGGCGCCCACCGCCTCGCCTCTCTCGAGCGCCTCTTCGATCGCCTCGTGGACGACCTCGAAGCCGCCGGCGGCGATCCCGCGCCGGTCCTGCGCCGCCTGCGCCGGGCGGTCGCCGAGGAGCTCGAAGAGCCGCGCGGGCTCCCCCGGAACCCCGGCGACGCGGTGAACGTGATGACGATCCACCGGGCGAAAGGGCTCGACTTCCGGTTCGTCTGGCTGCCGCAACTCCACAAGCTGGCGGGCCGGAACCGGCGCAACGGCACCTTCTGGAAAGACGACCCGGGGGAGCATCCGGAGTATGCCCTGCTCGGCCTCCGCACCCTCGGCATGGACCTGGTCGAGCTGGCCGCCGAGCGCACCGCACGGGCCGAGCGGATCCGCCTCCTCTACGTCGCCATGACCCGCGCCAAGGAGCGGCTGGTGACGCTCGGCAACTGGCCGCCCGACGGGGAGCGTCTCGACGACACCCTCCTTCGCCCCCTCGTCGAGACGATCGGCCCGGAGCCCCCTCCGCTAGCGAACGGCGCCGCTCGCGACGCAGGAGGCGTCCTCTGGCGCCTCGCCCGCGAGGTGGCGGACGCTCCCTCGCAGGTCCAGGTGGCCGCGGATGGGCCGGCGGCCGACCCCGCCGAGCTCGCCGCGCACTGGGCCGGCCGGCGGCAGGCGGCCGACGAACGCGCCCGCCGCGAGCTCACCACGAGCGTGACCTCCTGCCTCGCCCGGGCGCATCCGTTCCCCGGCGCCGTCGCCGGAGAGCAGCAGATCGAGGCCGAAGAGGTGGCGACCGCGATCGGTTCGGCCGTCCACCGGTTCCTCGAACGCCTCGTACCCGGCGGCGACTGGGAGGCCGAGAGCGACCGGTGCGGCGAAGAGCTCGCGGCCTTCCTCGCCATGCGGTCCATTTCCGACGACGCAGCGAGCCGGGCCGTCGCCGATCTCGAAGCGCTCCTGCGCAACCTCGCCACGAGCCCGTTGCGGCCCCGTTTCGACGCCCTCGCCGGGCGGATCGTCGCCCGCGAGCTGCCGCTCCTGGTCACGCCCCCGGCCGCGGAGGCTCCCTTCCCGCTCGGCGCGCTCACGGCTTCCGTCGACCTGATCTACCTCGATCCGGACGACGGGGCGCTCGTGATCGCCGACCACAAGAGCGACCAGACCGACGACGACGCCACGCTCCGGAAGCGGTACGGGCCGCAGCTTGCGCTCTACGCCGCCGCGCTCACCCGGGCCCTCGCCCTCCCCGCTCCCCCGCGCACGGAGCTCTGGCTGCTCCGCCACGGCCGGGTGCTGCCGGTCGGCGAGGAGCCCGCAGCGACGTAGCGCTATCCGGGAAGAAGGAAGGAGGGCGCTACCAGCGTCCGGAGGCGCCGCCGCCGCCGAACGAACCGCCCCCGCCCGAGAAGCCGCCTCCGGAGAAGCCCCCGCCGGAGAAACCGCCGCCGCCGATCCGCCCCGGCGGGAAGCCGCCCGGCCAGCCGGAGGCGCCCGCCCCCGGACCGCCGCCACGGCGGGCCGCGGCGGTGAGCACCCAGAGCACCACGATGACCAGCAGGAGGAGGAGCCAGAGCGGCACGCCATCACCGTGGCGCTCGGCTCCCGGACCGGGCTCGTACTCCCCCCGGATCGCCGCGACGATCGCCCGGGCGGTGGCGAGGACGGCACCGTCGTGATCGCCGGTGCGCAGGCCGGGAAGCAGCACCTCGCGGAGGATGCGCGAGGCGCGCAGGTCGGGGAGCGCCCCTTCCAGACCGTAGCCGACCTCGATCCGCACGAGCCGGTCGGCGAGGAAGATGAAGAGGACGACCCCGTCGTCCTGCCGCGCCCGGCCGACCCGCCAGCTCTCGGCCACCCGCTGGGTCCACTCCTCCAGCGTCACCCCTGCGGGCAGCTGGCGGAAGATCGCGACGAGCACCTGGGAGCCCTGGGCGCGTTCGAACGCCTCCAGCTCGCCGTCGAGGGTGGCGCGCGCCGCCGGGCTCAGGAAGCCGGTCTCGTCGAACACCCAGCGCGCTGGCGCCGGCGGCAGCGCCGGCTCGGCGGCGCGGGCGGCCCCGGCGAACAGGAGCACGGCCGCCAGGGCGGCGAGGAGGCGCGGGCGCACCGCGGGACGGCGGCTCAGAACTCGACTCGGGGCGCGGTCTCGGCGCCGGCCTGCGCCTGGAAGTACGGCCGCTCGGCGAACGGCCAGCCGAGCAGACGCACGACCGTTCCGGTCGGGAAGCGCCGCAGCGCCGTGTTGAACCCCTGGGCGACCTCGTTGAACCGGTTCCGCTCCACCGTGATCCGGTTCTCCGTCCCCTCGAGCTGGACCATCAGGTCCTGGAAGGCGGCCGTCGTCTTCAGCTCCGGATACCGCTCGACGACGACCATCAGCCGCGAGAGCGCCGAGGAGAGGCCGTCCTGCGCCGCCTGGAACTGGGCGAACCGCTCGGGGCTGTCGAGCACCCCCTGGAGGGCCGCGCCGCTCACCTGTCCGACCCGGCTCCGGGCCTCGATCACGTTCTGGAGCGTCTCCTGCTCGAAGGTGGCCGACCCCTTCACCGTCGCCACGAGGTTCGGTATCAGGTCGGCGCGGCGCTGATAGACGTTCTCCACGTTCCCCCAGGCCTTCTTCACCGCTTCGTCCTGCCCCACCAGGCCGTTGTAGAGCCCGGTCAGCCAGCTCCAGCCGGCCAGCCAGGGGCCGAGCAGCGCCACCAGAAGCGCGATGATGAACACCGCCGGCGTATACACCGCCGCAAAGCGGTCGACAAAACGCTGTGTCGGCGCACGCGAGCCCTGCGCCTCTTCCACTGCGTGGATGATGCGTGCCAGCACGGTATTGGTC
>JAAYLR010000200.1 GCA_012521815.1 Acidobacteriota bacterium | reverse complement strand
GTACGCCTTCTGGCGCGGCTGGCGTCTCCTCACGACCCCGTATCAGGGGTTCGCGGGCGAGGAGATCTTCGTCACGATCCCACCGGGATCGAGCGGGAGCGCGATCCTTTCGCGACTCGCCGCCGCCGGCGTGCTGCCCGAGACCCGCTGGGCGCGGCTCTGGCTGGTCCACCGTCTCGGCGATCCTCCCCTTCATGCGGGGGAGTACCGCTTCGCCGGGCCGGCCGCGCCTCTCGACATCATCGCCAAGCTGCAGCGCGGGGAGGTCGCCCTCCACCGGGTCACGGTGGTCGAAGGGCTCACCCTCACCGAGACCGCCGAGGCGCTCGCGACGGCCGGGGTCGCCGGGAGCGAAGAGCTCCTCGCGGCCTTCTCCCGGCCCGGGCTGGTGGCCGATCTCGACCCGGAGGCCACGAACCTCGAGGGGTATCTCTTCCCCGATACCTACCACTTTCCCCGTGCTCCGGGAGCCGAGGCGGTGGCCGCGGAGATGGTCGGCAACTTCCGCCGCCGTTTCGCCGCGGACGTCGAACCCCTGGCGCCGGCCGAGGCCCCGCCGCTGCGCACCCTCGTGACGCTGGCGAGCCTCGTGGAGAAGGAGGCCCGGCTCGACGAGGAGCGGCCGCTCATCGCCGGCGTCTACGCCAACCGGCTGCGGATCGGGATGACGCTCGGCGCCGATCCGACGATCATCTACGGCCTGAAGCTCGCCGGCACCTGGGACGGGAACCTGAAGCGCCATCACCTGACCGAAGACTCCCCGTACAACACCTACCGGCGCCCGGGCCTCCCTCCGACCCCGATCTGCTCGCCGGGGCTCGGGAGCCTGCAGGCGGCGATGCGGCCGGCGGCGACCGACGCCCTCTATTTCGTGAGCCGGAACGACGGCTCCCACGTCTTCTCCCGCACGCTCGCCGAGCACTCCCGGGCGGTGGAGCGCTGGCAGCGGCAGTACTGGCGGGAGCGGTGGCGCCGGGAGCGGGAAGAGGCGCTCGCCGCCCGGGGCGGTGTGAGATAGTTTACAGAGCCGGGCGGGCGGCCGTATTCAGGCCGCAGGTGATCCCGACCCTGCAGGGCCCACGTGGCGAAGGGCCCACGATCAGCTGGCTGGAGGAGGAGAGGATGAACACGAGGGAGCAGTTCGGCAGCTATCTGTTGCTGAAGAAGCTCGGGGAAGATGCGCTCGGGGAGACCTTCCGGGCTGGCAAGGTGGGCAAGAGCGGGCTCGAGCGGGTCCTGCTGCTGCGCGTCTTCAACGGCCAGGGAGTCGACGGCGGCCGTCTCGCCGACCACCTCGAGGCACAGGGGCCGCTCGCGCAGGCGCTGCGCAGCCCGAACCTGGGGCTCTGCGTCGATCTCGGTCAGGTCGGCCGGGTGCCGTTCGTCGCCTACGACTACATCTCCGGCCGCCATCTCGGAGCCCTGATCGATCAGGCGCGCAAACGGAACAGTCCGATCTCCTTCGATCACGGGCTGCTGATCGCCGAGCGCACCGCGATGGGGCTCGCGGTGGCCTACGAGACCCGGACCCAGAGCGGGCGGGTGCTGCACGGCTTCCTCGTGCCGCACCTGATCATGGTCTCCAACGAGGGAGAGACGCGGCTGCTCGGCTTCGAGGTGGCGGGGGGCCTGCGGAGCTCGGCGGGACATCCCCTCCTCAAGGACGCTTTCGCCCGCTACCTGCCGCCCGAGACGCTCGCCGGACAGCCGCCGCACAAGGCCGACGACGTTTACAGCCTCGGGGTGCTGCTCTACGAGCTGCTCACCGGCGAGCGGTTCGCCGCCGGTCCGCAGGGGGCGGGCGCTCTGCTCGGCCAGGCGACGCTGGCGGTGGAGGGTACGCCGCTGCCGCCGCCGCTCGCCGACCTCCTCCAGCAGAGCCTGGCGCCGCGCGATCAGCGCCTCCCCGACGCGGCCGCCTGGCACAAGGCGATCTCGGGCCTGATGGCCGACGGCCACTACAACCCGACCACCTTCAACCTCGCCTTCTACATGCATTCGCTCTTCCGCGAGGAGATCGACCGGGAGAGCCAGGAGATCGAATCGGAGAAGACGATCCGGGTCACGCCCGAGGAGCTGCGGCCGGTCGCCGCTCCCACGCCGGCACCCGCCGTCCCGGCGGCGGCGCCGCCGGCGCCGGCGCGGTCGCTCGAGGAGGAGTACGGCCTTCCCGCGGGGGGGGCGGCGAAGAAGCCGCTCCCGATCGGTCTGATCGGCGGGGTCGCGGCCGCCGTGGTGCTCCTCGCCCTCGGTGGCTTCTTCCTCCTCGGGCGGGGTGGCACCAAGCCGCCGCCGGAGGCTCCCGCGGCGGCGGAACCGGCGGCTCCGGGGATGACTCCGGAGCAGATCCAGGAGCTGCTCGATCAGGCGCTCGAGCAGCAGCGCATCCAGATGCAGGAGGGTCTCAAGGCGGCCTCGGACAAGCAGGCCGACGAGATCAAGGCGCTCCAGCGGCAACTGGAGGAGGCGCAGAAGGCCCGCGCTGCCGCGGCAGCTCCCAGCGCCCCGGCTTCGGCCCCCGCGCCGGTCGCGGCGGTGACCCCCGCGGCTCCGGCCCCGGTGGAGCCGGCTGCGCCGCCGGCCGTCACCCCGACCCCGGTCACCCCGGTGACCCCGGCGGCGGCAGCGGCTGCAACCCCGGCCCCGGCGCCCACGGCCGCCCCGACCCCGGCGCCCACGGCCGCCGCGCCGGTCGTGGCACCCACCCCGGCCCCCGCGGCGCCAGCGCGTGGCGGTGGCGGGATCCTGACCGCCGGTCCGGGAGTCGTGGCGCCCCGGGTGACCCGTTCTGCACAGGCCGTCTATCCGCCGGCGGCCAAGCGGATGAGTCGCGAGGCCGTGGTGACGGTGCGCGTGCTGGTCGACGAGCGCGGCCAGGTGATCGATGCGACGGTGCCGGAGAAGGCCGGTCTCGGGTTCGACGAGGCAGCGATCGCTGCGGCCAAGGCGACCGTCTTCGCACCGGCGACGAAGGATGGCGTCCCGGGCAGGATGTGGACCGATATGAAGGTGGTCTTCAAGCTGCGCTGAGGCGCCGCCGGTACGCCGCCTGACGGTCTGGCGGATATGAAGAGGGCCGGGGCGATTGCCCCGGCCCTCGTTTTTCTGGTGTCGCTCCGGAAGTGGGAGCGGCGCGGGCGGAAACGCCTCAGATGTCGGCGTTCTTGATGCTGGCGACCAGCTGCTGGATGATCGGCTTCATCACCTTGTCGAACATTCGCTGGTCGTCCACGCCGCCGCCGGCCCCGCCGACTCTCACGTTGGCCGTTCCCTCTTCGGCGCGACCCTCGTCGGCCCAGACGATCTCGCCCGTCGTGGTGTCGATGATGCGGGCGTTGGCGGCTGCGGTGAACTTCTTCTTGCGCACCGACACGCTGGGGAGCCCGCGAAACCCTGGCGTATTGACGTCCGCCCCTTCCATCCCGTACTCGGTCACCGCGCCGGTGAGGAAGTACTGACAGCCGAGCAGTTTGCCGGCCTTGATGGCGGTGGCCGGGTCGATGTCGCCGGCGAGCGAGAGGTTCTTCTCCTGCATCAGAGCGGCCAGCTGTTCGCGGTCGATGACGCGGAACTTGCCGCTCTTGACCAGCTCGGTGACGAAGACGTCCTGCATCGCTGCCGCACCACCGTGGTACCACCACTGGTTGTCCGCCTTGTTCTTGAACTCGAGCACCGCGATGCGCGGCTTCGTGCTCTGGGCCGAGGCGACGGTCGCAACCGTCGCGCCGAGCAGCAGGATGCCGAGTCCGAGGATAGCCAGCCTTCTCATCTCCTACCTCCGTGGGACCCTTCCGGGTCGTCGTTCGTCGTTTGGCCTGCTCGCTGCCGTCGCCGTCCGGTTCGTCCGGGCGGCGACGGGATACGAGACAAAGCAACACCCGTGCCGGACTGCTGGGAGGAGTCTACCAGCAGTCCGAATGAGGGTGGGACCGTCAGCCCTGGAGGCGGCTCCGCTCGAGCACCTGGGCGTCGAGGACGCAGAGGGTCGCCATGTTGACGATGTCGGAAACCTCCACGCCGCGCTGCAGCACGTGGACCGGCCGGCCCATGCCGAGCAGCACCGGACCGATCGCCTCGGCGTCGGCCAGGCGCCAGATCAGCTTGTAGGCGATGTTGGCCGACTGCAGCTCCGGGAAGACGAGGATGTTGGCGGGCTGATCGAGACGCGACCAGGGGTAGGTGCCGCGCAGGATCGACTCCACGACCGCGGTGTCGGCCTGCATCTCGCCGTCGGCGATCAGATCGGGATGGTCGCGGTGGAGGATCTCGGTGGCCCGGCGCATCTTGACCGCAGACGGATGCTTGTGGGCGCCGAAGTTGGAGAAGGAGAGCATCGCCACCCGCGGCACGATGTCGAACCGACGGGCGAACCGGGCGGTGAGCAGCGCGATGTCGGCCAGCGTCTCGGCGTCGGGATCGATGTTGACCGTGGTGTCGGCGAGGAAGAAGAGGCGGTCCTTGAGCACGAGGATGTAGCAGCCGCAGACCCGCTTCACTCCCTTGGCGGTACCGACCGCCTGCAGCGCCGGCCGGATCGTGTCCGAATACTCGCCGGTCAGGCCGGAGACGAGCCCGTCGGCCTCCCCGAGCGCGACCATCGTGGCGCCGAAGGTGTTGGGCTGGCGCAGCTGCTCGCGGGCGTCCTCCAGGGTGAGGCCCTCGCGGCGCCGCCGTTCGTGCAGCGCCTGGGCGTACCGCTCCCGGTCGGGGAAGGCCGTCGGGCGGATGACCGTGACGCTGCCCTCGGGCACCCCGAGCTCGGCGAGGCGGGTGTGGACCTCGTCGTAGCGGGCGAGGAGCACCGGGTGCGCCACCTCCTGGTCGACCAGGATCTTCGCGGCGCGGACGATCTTCTCCTGATCCCCCTCGGGGAAGACGATCCGCTTCGGGGACTGCTTCGCCCGGTCGACGAGGCGCTGCATCAGCTCCATGCGCCGGGAGATCAGGTGCTCGAGCTGCCGGATGTACTCCTCGCGGCTGGCGATCGGCTGCCGGGCGACGCCGGTGCGCATCGCCGCCTCGGCGACCGCCGGGGCGACGGTGAGCAGCACCCGGTAGTCGAACGGCTTCGGGATCAGGTAGTCGCGCCCGAAGCGGAGGCTCGTCAGGCCGTACGCCTTGAGCACGGAGTCGGGGACGTCCTCGCGGGCGAGGGCGGCGAGCGCCTGCGCGGCGGCCAGCTTCATCTCGTCGTTGATGTCGGTGGCGCGCACGTCGAGCGCCCCGCGGAAGATGAACGGGAAGCCGAGCACGTTGTTGACCTGGTTCGGGTAGTCGCTGCGCCCGGTGGCCATGATCACGTCGGGGCGGGCGGCCATCGCGTCGTCGTAGGAGATCTCCGGCACCGGGTTGGCCATCGCGAAGACGATCGGGTTCGCGGCCATCGAGCGGAGCATCTCGGCGGTGACGAGGTTCGGCCCGGAGAGGCCGACGAGGACGTCGGCGCCGCGCAGCGCGTCGGCGATGGTGCGCGCCTCGGTCTCGGCCGCGTATTCGATCTTGTAGCGGTCCTTGTCCCCTTCCCGTCCCTTGTAGATGACGCCCCGGCGATCGCAGAGGACGATGTTTTCCTTCTTCACCCCGAGGAGGAGATAGAGCCAGACGCAGCCGAAGGCCGCGGCGCCGGCACCGAGGAAGACGACCTTGAGCTCGTCGATCTTCTTGCCGGCGAGCTCGCAGGCGTTGAGGAGCGCGGCGCCGGAGATGATCGCGGTCCCGTGCTGGTCGTCGTGGAAGACCGGGATCGCCATCATCTTCTTGAGCCGCTGCTCGATCTCGAAGCACTCCGGCGCCTTGATGTCCTCGAGGTTGATGCCGCCGAAGGTCGGCTCGAGGAGCTTCACCGTGCGGATGATCTCCTCCGGGTCGTGGGTGTCGAGCTCGATGTCGAAGACGTCGATCCCCGCGAACCGCTTGAAGAGGACGCCCTTGCCCTCCATCACCGGCTTGCCGGCGATGGCGCCGATGTCGCCGAGGCCGAGCACCGCGGTGCCGTTGCTGATCACCGCGACGAGGTTTCCCTTCGAGGTGTACTCGTAGGCGAGGAGGGGGTCCCGGGCGATCTCGAGGCACGGCTCGGCGACGCCGGGGGTGTAGGCGAGAGAGAGGTCGAGCTGGGTGGCGGTGGCCTTGGTGGGGACGACGGAGACTTTGCCTTTCGGTTCGCTCGCGTGGTAGGCGAGCGCCAACTCTTTCGTGATCTTGGTCATGAAAAGAGTCTAGACCCGTCGCGGGAGGGGGAACCTACCCGTTCCGGTAGGGAACGGTGCGATTCGCCGCGCGACCGGGAGCGCCCTTCAGGAGACCGGGTCGGTCGCCCAGGTCTCGACGTAACCGCAGCGGGTGCAGCGGCGCAGCGTCACCCTGTACCGGCGGCGCTTTCGCAGGACCAGACCGAAGAAGCCATACTTCACCGGGCCCTCCACCCAGGTGCCGACCGCCGAGGAGAGCCCTGGATTTCGCGGAATCGAATGCCGTGCCTGAAGGAGCAGGAACCCCTCCTCGGTCTTGGCGCCGCACTTGGCGCAACGCGGTTCAGCCATCTCCCCTCCCTTCGGCGCCGGGCCGTGCCGGCGTCCGGCGATCGTCCTCTTCGTCCGCCTGCCGCAGCCGCCCCCGTTCGGCGAGCGCCCGGCGCAGCAGGAACTCGATCTGGGCGTTCACGCTCCGCAGCTCGTCCGCGGCCCAGCGCTGGAGGGCGTCGTGGATCCGCGGATCGAGCCGCAGCAGGAACGCCTTGCGCTCCGCCATCCCCTCGCGTCAGCCCGTGTAGAGCGAGCCGGCGTTGACCACCGGGCTCGCCGCCCGGTCGCTGCAGAGGACGACGAGCAGGTTGGAGACCATCGCCGCCTTCCGCTCCTCGTCGAGCCGGACGACGTTCTTCTCCGAGAGCTTGTCGAGCGCCATCTCGACCATCCCCACCGCGCCGTCGACGATCCGCTGGCGCGCCGCGATGATCGCGCTCGCCTGCTGGCGCTGGAGCATCGCCTGGGCGATCTCCGGGGCGTAAGCGAGGTGGCTGATCCGCGCCTCGATGACCCGGACCCCGGCCTGCTCGAGCCGCTCCTGGATCTCCTCGCGCAGGTGCGCGGCCACCTCGCCGGTGTTGCCGCGCAGCGACATGACCTCCTCCCCGGCGTGGCTGTCGTAGGCGTAGCGGGTCGCGAGGTTGCGCAGCGCCGCCTCGCTCTGGACTTCGACGAAGTTCTCGTAGTTGTCGACCTGGAACGCCGCCTCGGCGGTGTCGACGACCTGCCAGACGACCACCGTCGCGATCTCGATCGGGTTGCCGTCGTGGTCGTTGACCTTCAGCCGCTCGGTCTCGAAGTTGCGCACCCGCAGCGAGAGGGAGCGCTTCGAGAGCAGCGGGTTCGCCCAGCGGAGCCCGGCCTGGCGGACCGTTCCCCGGTAGGCGCCGAAGAGCAGGAGGACCTTCCCCTGGTTCGGCTCGACCCGGAAATGCCCGAAGAGGAGGAAGAAGGCGATGGCGGCGCCGACGATGCCGAAGAGCGCCGAGCCGGCGGCACCGCTCGTGGCGGCCCGCGAGAACTGCCGCACGAAGAGAGCGATCGCGACGAGCAGGAGCGGGAAGGTGAGGAGGCCGGGGAGGGAGAAGGCGGACCGTTCACGCAGCATGGCGAGATCTCCTTTCGGGAGCGGATGATATCACTTCGAAATCAGAAAGCAAGCGGCCGGGCTCCTCGAGCTCCCCGGCACCCGCCCGTGCTACCTTCCCGGCGGGAGGCCGGACATGACGATCGCATCCGTCAACCCCGCCACGGGCGAGACCCTCGCCACGTTCACCCCGCACGGCGACGCCGAGATCGAGGCCCGCCTGGCCGCCGCCGCGGCCGCGGCCGCCGGCTGGCGACGGACGCCGGTTGCCGAGCGGACCGCGCTCGTCGCCCGGGCCGCGGAGCTGCTCGACGAACGGCGGGAGGCCCTCGCCCGGCTCGCCACCCTGGAGATGGGCAAGACGCTCGCCGCCGCCCGGGCCGAGGTGGAGAAGTGCGCCTGGGTCTGCCGGCACTACGCCGCCGAGGCGGCGGGGATGCTCGCCACCGAGGAGGTGGCGACCGACGCCCGCCGTTCGTTCGTCCGCTTCGACCCGCTCGGGGTGGTGCTCGCGGTCATGCCGTGGAATTTCCCCTACTGGCAGGTCTTCCGCTTCGCCGCCCCGGCGCTCGCGGCGGGCAACGCCGCGCTGCTCAAGCACGCCTCGAACGTTCCGCAGTGCGCGCTCGCGATCGAGGCGATCTGGCGCGATGCCGGGGCTCCGGCGGGACTCTTCGGAGCGCTGCTCGTCGGCGGGGCGCGGGTGGCGCCGCTGCTCGCCGACCCGCGAATCGCCGCCGCGACGCTCACCGGCTCGGAGCCGGCCGGGGCCAGCGTCGCCCGCGCCGCCGGCGAGAGCCTCAAGAAGGTCGTCCTCGAGCTCGGCGGGAGCGACCCGTTCCTCGTCCTGCCGAGCGCCGACCTCGACCGGGCGGTCGCCACGGCGGTCACCGCCCGGGTGCTCAACAACGGCCAGTCGTGCATCGCCGCCAAGCGGTTCCTGGTCCATCGCGACGTCTACGAGCCGTTCACGGCCCGTTTCGTGGCCGCCATGGGCGCCCTTCGGATGGGGGATCCGCTCGCCCCCGAGACCGACCTGGGTCCCCTCGCCACGCCGGCGATCCGCGCCGAGCTCCAGGCCCAGGTGGAGCGGAGCGTCGCCGCCGGAGCCCACCTCCTGCTCGGCGGGAGCGTGCCGGCCGGGCCGGGCTGCTTCTACCCGCCGACGGTGCTCGCCGAGGTCCCGCTCGACGCTCCGGCCGCCCGGGAGGAGCTCTTCGGGCCGGTCGCCCCGCTCTTCCGGGTCGATTCGCTCGACGAGGCGATCGCGCTCGCCAACGCCACCGACTTCGGGCTCGGCGCCGCGGCCTTCACCACCGACCCGGCCGAGCAGGAGCGGCTCGCCGCCGAGCTCGATGCCGGCTCGGTCTTCTGCAACGGGCTCGTGAAGAGCGATCCCCGGCTGCCGTTCGGCGGCATCAAGCGCTCCGGCTTCGGGCGCGAGCTCGCGGCGTTCGGCTTGCGGGAGTTCGTCAACGCGAAGACCGTCTGGATCGGCTGAGGCGCGCTCGCCCGGGACCGCCTCACCCGTTCGGGTAGGCCCCGTGGAGGGTCGCGGGCGGCGCGGCATCGGTGGTAGCCTCGGCGGGAATCCGGGCCTGCCGGCCGCCTCGGCCCCGCCGTTGCCGTGCGGCCGGAGCGGCTCGAGCCGTACCGCCATCTTCCTGTAGAAGCCGGAGGGAACATGGGTACCTTCGTCGCAGCGTTCACCGTCTTCGTCCTGGCGGTGTTCATCGGGTTCGAGGTGATCTCGAAGGTCCCCTCGACCCTCCACACCCCCCTGATGTCGGGTTCGAACGCGATCTCCGGGATCACGATCGTCGGCGCCCTGATCCTCGCCGGGCAGCCGGACACGCCGCGGATCGTCCATCTCCTCGCCGGGGTGGCGGTCGTCTTCGCCACGATCAACGTCGTCGGCGGCTACCTCGTCACCCACCGCATGCTCGGCATGTTCCGCCGGAAGCGCTGAGGGAACGGCGATGCACACTCAGGATCTGCGCGACCTTGCCTATCTGCTCGCGGCCGTTCTCTTCATCTTCGATCTGAAGTGGATGTCGCATCCGCGCACCGCGGTGCGCGGCAACTGGGCCGGCGTCTTCGGCATGGCGATCGCCATCGTCGCCACGCTCGTTGGCGAGCCGATGACCTGGCAGTACATCCTGACCGGCGCCGTGATCGGGACCGTCATCGGCGTGGTCATGGCGACGCGGGTGAAGATGACGGCGATGCCGGAGATGGTCGGCATCCTCAACGGCTTCGGCGGCGGCGCCTCGGTGCTGGTGGCCGGGGCCGCGCTGGTGATGGCCCAGCGGGCGCTCGCCGCGGGCACCCCGTTCGGCATGCAGGAGCGGGTGGCGACCGCGGCCTCGGCGATCATCGGCGCGGTGACCTTCTTCGGCAGCTACGTGGCCTTCGGCAAGCTCGCCGAGTTCCTCGCCGTGAAGTGGGATCTCAAGCCGTGGCAGAGCGCGATCAAGTACGGTTTCGCCGCGGTGACCGCGCTCGGCGGCCTCGCCTATGCGCTGGTGGCGACTTTCGGCGGTGGCGGGCTCCCGGAAGGGGCGGCGCCGCTCGTCTGGGGCACCTTCCTCTGCTTCGCTGCGGTCGGCGGCCTCCTGCTGCTGCGCCGCAGCCGCTTCCCCGGCATGGACGCGCTCAAGTGGGTCGCCGCGGCGGCGAGCCTCGCGCTCGGCGCGATGCTGGTGGTGCAGCCGGAGAACGGCGCCCTCTTCTGGCTGCTCGCCGCGGTCTCGTCGGTGCTCGGCGTGCTGCTGACGATCTCGATCGGCGGCGCCGACATGCCGGTGACGATCGCGCTGCTCAACTCCTACTCCGGCCTCGCCGGCGCGGCGACCGGGTTCGTGATCAACAACAACGTGCTGATCGTCGCCGGCTCGCTGGTCGGGGCTTCGGGGATCATCCTCACCCGGATCATGTGCAAGGCGATGAACCGCTCGCTCACGAACGTCCTCTTCGGCACCCTCGGGCCGACGAGCGACACGCCCGACGCCGACGAGGTCTACCGGACGGTCAAGGCGACCTCGCCGGAGGAGATCGCGATGACCCTCGACGGCGCGCAGCGGGTGATCATCGTCCCCGGCTACGGCATGGCGGTGGCGCAGGCGCAGCACGCGGTCCAGGCGCTCGCGGCGCTGCTCGAGCAGCATGGCAGCCAGGTCGAGTTCGCGATCCATCCGGTGGCCGGCCGGATGCCCGGGCACATGAACGTGCTCCTCGCCGAGGCGAACGTGGCCTACGAGAAGCTGCGCGAGATGGACGACGTGAACGCAGAGATGGAGCAGGTTGACGTGGCGATCGTCCTCGGCGCCAACGACGTCGTCAACCCGGTGGCGATCACCGACCCGAAGAGCCCGATCGCCGGGATGCCGATCATCGACGTCAGCCGCGCCCGCAACGTGATCATGATCAAGCGGAGCCTCTCGCCCGGCTTCGCGGGGATCCCCAACCCCCTCTTCGCCGCCGCGAACTGCCAGATGTTCTTCTCCGACGGCAAGAAGGCGATCAACGAGATCATCCAGGCGGTCAAGGAAGCAAGCTGAAAACCGGCCGGACGCGCCGGACGGAGCGTCCCGGTCCGAGGGGGAGATGGCCCGGTGGCCTCTCCCCCTTCTTCGTTTTCGGGTTGCCCCGCTCAGCCGGTGATCGCCGTGAGCCGGAGGAGGGGGCCGTCGACGGCGTGGGGGGAGGTGAGGTCGACCTCGGCTTCGATCGCCCAGAAGCCATCCTCGCGGGGGTCGAGGAGGGTCTGGCGGATCCGCCAGCGGCGTTCGGTGAGCCGTTCGATCCGGGTCAGGTCGTGGCGGCGCGCGGCCGGGGTGAACGGCAGGCTCCCGTAGTCGGCGAGGTAGGGGAGGAGCGCGTTGGCGAGGCGGTCGGCGTCCCACGGGTCGTCCGGATCCTGGCGCACGCGGCTCGCCGCCTCCTCCCAGTCGCCGAGGGAGAGCGCCCGCAGGAGCAGATGCATCTCGGCGCGAACCCGGGCGGCGAACGCCGGGGCGCTCTCGACGAGCTCGCGGATCCAGAGCGCCTCGACCGCCCGCTCCCGCTCCCGGCCGCGGGTGCGCGCGAGCTCGGGGTGGAGGAGGCTCTCCCACTCCTCGAGGAGGCTCGAGTCGGTGACCTGGACGAGCGTCCGGAAGTAGGAGAGGGCGTCCCAGACCGGCGCGGTCTTGGCCCACGCGGGCACGTTCAGGTCGAGCGTCTTGTAGAGCTGCGAGAGGTAGCGCAGCAGCACCCCCTCGCTGCGCTGGAGGCCGTACTGCTTCACGTAGTCGGAGAAGCCCCAGTACGACTCGAGCATCTCGCGGCCGATCGACTTCGGCGCGACGTCGTTGCCACCCACCCATGGGTGCGAGCGCCGGAAGCGGGCGAACTGCCCGTGGAGGAAGTCGGCGAGCGGCTGCGGGTGGGTCACCTCGGCGAGCCGCTCCATCCGCTCCTCGTACGAGAGCCCCTGCGCCTTGAGCTCGGCGACGAGCTCCCCCTTGAGCCGGTCGACCTGCTTGCGCAGCACGATCTCCGGGTTCTCGAGGATCGCCTCGACGAGCGAGAGGAGGTCGAGCGGATACGCCTCGCTCTCCGGTTCGAGATGGGTGAGGGTCTCGACGAGGAAGAGCGAGAGGGCGTGGAAGAGGGAGAAGTCCCACTGCAGGTCGGCGGCCACGACGACCCAGTAGTAGGGGCTCGTGCGGTCGCGCTCCATCTCGAGCACCCCGGCCCGGGCGAGCGAGCGGACCAGGGAGGCGGCGAAGGCAAGGAGCCGCCGCTTGCTCGCGTCGTCCTCGTGGCAGAGGGCGACGAGCTCGCGCAGCGAGGTGAAGTTGCGCCGCGTCGGGTCGTTCTCCTCCGCGTCGCGCTGCAGCAGGTTGAGGACCATCCCGTGGGTGATCCGGAAGCGGGAGCGGAGCGTCTCCGGCGGCCGCGTGATCAGACGCTGGAACGTCTCCTCCGTCCAGGAGACCTCCCCCTTCTCGGCGGGGCGGGCCGGCGGCCGGAGGCGCTTTCCTTTCTGCTGCGCGATCCGCCGCGCGATGACCTCCTCCGGCGCCTGCGCCACCACGCTCCCCCGGGTATCGAACCCCTTTCGCCCGGCGCGCCCCGCGATCTGCTGGAAGTCGCGCACCGAGAGGAGGGCGACCTTCCGGCCGTCGAACTTCGCGAGCCTGGTGAAGAGCACGGTGCGGATCGGGATGTTCACCCCGACGCCGAGGGTGTCGGTGCCGGCGATCACCCGCAGCAGCCCCTGCTGGGCGAGCTGCTCGACGAGCAGCCGGTACTTCGGCAGGAGGCCGGCGTGATGGACGCCGATGCCGAAGGAGAGGAAGCGGCGGAACTCCTTGCCGTACGGGGTGTCGAGGCGCACCTCGGCCATTGCCTCCCGGATCCGCTCCCGCTCCTCCCGGGTCGCGATCTGGATGCTGGTGAGACCCTGGGCGAGCTCGGCGCACTCGCGCTGCGTGAAGTTGACGACGTAGATCGGCGCCTTCCCCTCGGCGAGGAGCGACTCGATCGTCTGCTGGAGCGGCGTCTCGCGCCACTCGTAGTCGAGCGGCACCGGCCGCTCGGCGGAGGTGACGCGCGCGACCGGGGTGCCGGTCCGCTGCTCGAGGCGCTCGACGATCCGGCTCATGTCGCCGAGGGTGGCCGACATCAGCAGGAAGCGGCTGCGGGGGAGCAGGATCAGCGGCACCTGCCAGGCCCAGCCCCGCTCGGCGTCGGAGTAGTAGTGGAACTCGTCCATCACCACCGCCGGCGCGTCGAGGCCGGAGCCGGTGCGCAGCGCCATGTTCGCGAGCACCTCGGCGGTGCAGCAGACGACCTTCGCCTCCGGGTTGATCGCGGCGTCGCCGGTGAGCATTCCCACCCGCTCGGCGCCGAGCTCGTCGCAGAGGGCGAAGAACTTCTCGCTCGCGAGCGCCTTGATCGGGCTCGTGTAGTAGGAGACCTCGCCGGCGCAGAGCCCCTTGAAATGGAGGCCGAGGGCGACGAGCGACTTGCCCGAGCCGGTGGGGGTGTTGAGCACCACGTGACGGCCGGCCCAGAGCTCGAGGAGCGCCTCTTCCTGGGCCGGGTAGAGAGCGAAGCCGGCGGCGGCAGCCCAGGCGAGGAAGCGGTCGAGCGCCTCGTCGGGCGGGCACCCCTCCGGGCCGGGCAGAAACGAGGCGAGGAGCGGGCGGGAAGCCGCTTCGGGCGAGTCGGGCTCGGACGTCATCGACGGCATTCTCCCACGCCGGTAGCGCCCGCTTCCGGCCGGCGCGGGTATAGATTGGAGACCGGAAACGGAGGTGAGAGATGCGCGCGCTCCCGGTTCTGGTCTCGATCCTTGGTCTGACGGTGACGTTGCCGGCCGCCGCCCAGGAGCCACCGCCGAGCTACGAGGAGGAGCTCGTGGTGCGCGAGGCGGAGGTCGTGGTCGAGCCGCCCGAAGGGATGTCCGAGTCGCAGCGGCAGGCGCTCGGTCCCTCCTCCCTCCTGCTCCTCGAGGATGGCGCCTTTCGCGAGATCACCGCGGTGCGGCCGCTCACTCCCGACGGCGGCAGCTGGAGCCTGCTCGTCTACGTCGATACGGGCCAGAGCGGCCGGGAGACGCTAGCCCGTTCGGCGCTCGCGCTCGCGCGGCGCGCCGGACGACTCGCGGCGCTCGGCGAGGTGGAGCTGATCGTGGCCGACCCCGAGCCGCGCCGTCTGCTCGCCGGCACGCGGCAGCCAGCGGCGATCGCCACGGCCCTCGCCGACCTCGCTGCCACGGCGCGGGCCCGCGCGGAGGAGGCGCCGGCCGCGCTCGATCTCGCCGCGGTGCAGGCGCGGGCCCGGCGGCTCCTCGAGTGTGTGGGCACCCATTCGGTGGGCGGTGCCAAGGCCCTGATCCTGCTGACCGATTTCATGCTGACACCCTCTCCAGCGCCGGCCGGAGAGGAAGCGGCACCGTCGCCGCGCCTGCTCGCCGCTTTCCCCGAGATCGGGCAGGCGCTCGCGGCGTTCGGCTGGGTGACGGTGGCGGTGGGGCTCACCGCGGAGGAGGTGAAGCGGCCCGCCGAGGAGCTGAGCGAGATGGGGCGGCTGCAGCAGCTCGTGCGCGGCGGCCGGGGGATCGATCATTTCGCGCCGCTCGAAGCCGGCCGGCCCTCCCGGCTCAACACTCCCGGAGCCCTCGATCCGTATCTGGAGCCGGGCACCGCACTCCTGCGGGCGCTGCTGCGGGAGGGCGCCGGTCACCTCGTCGCGACCGAGCCGCAGCTCGACGCGGCGCTCGCGGGGCTCGGGCGGCGGCTCCTCGTCGCCTATCGGACCCCGGCGCAGATCGACGGCAGGCCACGGGCGCTCGAGATGCGGCTGCTCGCGGGCGACCTCCCGCTGCGGGTGCCGCGCTGGCGCCAGTCGGGGAGCCCCGAGCAACTTGCAGAAGCCCGCGGGCTGCGGCTCCTTGCCGGCGGCCGGGCGCCGAGCGATCTGCCGCTCACGGCGGAGTGGGTCGGCGGCGCAGAGCCTCCTCGCCTGCGGCTCACGGGGGTACCGCTCTCCTCCCGGGAGGGCGGACCGCTCCGCCTCTCGCTCGTCTTCGGGCCGGAGGCGGCCCAGCACCTGATCGTCCCGCTGCCCGAAGAGGCGGTCCCGTGGCGTCGCGAGCTGACGCTCCCGGCGGGTACCCGCCGTCTCGCCGTGCTCGTCGAAGACCTCGGCCGCGGCCTCTGGAGCGGCCAGTTGGTCGCCGAACCCGAGTCAGATGATGGCCTGTAGGTCGAGCCGATCAGCCCGGGGAGCCGCCCGCCTACTCCGTCCAGACCTCCTAAGGCGAGTGAAAGTCGGCGCAACGGTCGGCCCGAACGACTCGTCCAGCGTGGGGAGGAGGGCGCCGATGCGTTCGTGCTGGACGGGGTGCGGTCAGGTCCTTACCGGAGATCGATGCGGCCCCCGGAAGGAAGTTGGTATCACCAGCGGTACGGCGAACAAGCAACTCGAGGAGCGACCGTACTGGTGGGCGACGCCCGGTCAAGCGGACGCTACGGTCATGCGGGTAACGCTGAGTCCCGATCTGTTACGATCTTGGCAGAGAATTGAACATGGAGGGTCATGATGGATTTCAACGAACTGGTATTTGCGCGTCGAAGTGTCAGAAGCTTCACCCGGGAGCCGATCAGCCAGTCGGTAGTTGAAAATCTGCTCAGGGCAGGATTGGCAGCACCGAGCCCAAATGATTCGACCCCCTGGATGATCAGCGTCATTACCAATGGTGAAACCATTCAGAGAATGCGTGAGGCGGTCGAAAACAGACTGGAACAGATGTTTGCTGCAGCCGGGCAGAAGAACAGGCAAACGCTCGAGACAATCAAGGTTTTCTCGACGGTGTTTGCCGATGCCCCGCTGGTGCTGGCGGTTTTCAGTCGTCCCTATGAGGCGCCGGTGTTCGAGCTGCTCGCTGACTCGGATTATTCAGCTGAACAGATCAACGAAATGCGCCGTTACCCTGATATACAGGCTACTGGCGCCTTGGTACAGAACATACTGCTTGCTGCGACCAACGAAGGATTGGGCTCCTGCTGGGTTTCCGGTGCGCTGGTCGCAAGAAACGAGCTCGAGACAATCATTGGTGAGCCCGGCATGCATCTTGTAACCATGATTGCTCTTGGTTTTCCTGAAGGTAAGGCAACCCCCAAGAAGCCCCTTGATCTCGAACCCTATGTGAAGTACATCTCCTGACAACCGCGTCGAGACCCGGCCGGTTGCCCGTCCCATCTGCCCACGCGGTGACCGCCAGCTCGTATCACTCCTTGCCGTCGTCCCTGGCGTCCTCTTCGCGAATGGCGACGAACGGGCTCGCGCTGCGGCGGGGGCGCGTGCCGTCACGCCTGCTGCCGCCTGGCAACTGGCGAGCGGAGCCCGGTGAGGAGGCCCTTAGACGTCTTCGACGAATGCGATCTGGCTGGACGCGGCCTTCTCCGATCTCGTACACCACTTGACAGGACGTGGCCCTCCGCGAAGTCTCTTCACGCATCCCGGAAGACTGCAGAAGTTGCAGTATTCGCTGCATCGTATGCATGCGCTTTCTCTTCGGTCACGTCTCGAGAGCATTCAAGTATCTGAAAAGAAAGTGGATCGGCGTGCCAGGCGAGCTGGCATCAGCCGTGCTCCATCGGCCTGCGAACCCGATCCCGGAGCGATGGCCCGGGAGAGATGAAAGAAGGAGGCGATCATGCGGAAGAGCACGAAGCGATACGGCAGCCTGGTGGCGATGGCGCTCCTGGTCGGCGCGGCGGGCCTCGCCGGCGAGGCGTTCGCGCAGGGGCGCGGTGGGGGGCAGGGACGTGGCGGGGGCCAGGGTCGCGGTGGGGACCAGGGCGGCTACGGCCCGGGCCAGGGTGGCGGCTACGGCCGGGGCCAGGGCGGTGGTTACGGCCGGGGCGCCGGCGACCAGCTGCGGCAGCGTGACCGAATCCACGTGGACGGAACCCAGCGGCAGCGTCTGCAGGACTGCAACGAGGGAGCCCAGCGCCTGCGCCAGCGCGCGCAGGAGATCGGTGCCAACGCCGGGAACCCGGCGTTCGCCGCGATGGAGCGCGACCAGCTGCGCATTCACAGCGAGACGATCTTCCGGCAGCACGACGAGTTCGTGGCCGGTCTTGCGAAGACCGAGCGGGACCAGCTCGAGCGTCCACTCGGACGCCTCGAGCAGACGCGCAGCCTGATCGAAGCAGAGATGCGCACCCTCGATCGTGCCCTCGATGCGAACGATCCGGACGCGAAGCGGATCGCACGCGCGAGCCGCGAGCTCGAGAGGCAGCTCGACCGCTGGGAGATCCAGTACCGGAATTTCAGCAGTCTCTTCGGTTCCGGCGACTGAGCTCGACCCCGGCAGGGAAGATCCGAGGGGCGGAGCCGTGCGGCTTCGCCCCTCGTCGCGTTCAGCGAATGCCGTAGGTACGCAGGCGATTGTAGAGAGTGCGCACCGAGATGCCGAGCAGCTCGGCGGCCTGCTCCCGGTGGCCACCGGTTCGCTCGAGCGCAGCGAGGATCGCCTGCCGCTCCCGCTGCTCGAGCGAAAGAGGTGCGACGGCGGGTCTCGAAGGTGCGCCTCCGAGCTCCGGCAGGTGGCGAGGCTCGATCGTCTCGCCCGAGGCCGCGATCGCTGCACGCTCTACCGCGTTGCGCAGCTCGCGCACGTTGCCCGGCCAGGAGTGGCGTGTGAGGGCTGCCAGCGCCTCGGGAGCGAGGCGGCGGGCCGGAAGCCCCAGCCGTTCGGTCGCTTCGCTCAGCAGACGCGGGGCGAGGAGCGCGATATCCCCCGGCCGCTCGCGCAGGGGAGGGATAGCGAGCGCCACCACGTTCAGGCGGTAGTAGAGATCGGACCGGAACTCACCGGTTGCGGCTGCCATTGCGAGGTCGCGATGGGTGGCGGCCACGAGCCGCAGGTCGACGGCCACCGGCTCCGTACCGCCGAGCCGCTGGATCTTCCGCTCTTCGAGGGCGCGCAGGAGCTTGGCCTGGATCGCCGGAGAGAGGTCACCGATCTCGTCGAGGAAGAGGGTGCCGCCGTCGGCCTGCTCGAACCGCCCCCGGTGGCGGGCCAGCGCCCCCGTGAACGCCCCCTTCTCGTGGCCGAAGAGCTCGCTTTCGGCGAGCGACTCGGGCAGCGCGGCACAGTTGAGCGCCACCCAGGGACGATCGGCGCGCCGGGAGCGGGCGTGAATCCGGCGGGCGAGCAGCTCCTTGCCCGTCCCCGACTCGCCGGTGACGAGCACCGTGGCGTCGGTGGCCGCGGCCCGGTCGGCCATCGCGACCAGCTCGGCGAGCCGCGGATCGCCCGTGAGGAACTCCCCGGAACCGTCGGCGACAGCGGGCTCGCCGAGCAGGTCGCGGATCCGGCGACGCAGCGCAGCCGGGCTCTCCAACGGCTTGGTGAGGTAGTCGGCGACGCCGGCTCGCACCGCCGCCACCGCCTCGGGGATGGTGCCATAGGCGGTCACGAGCACCACGACCGGCGGCCGCGGCTGTGCGCGCAGCCGGCGCGCGAGCTCGAGGCCGTCGAGTCCCGGCAGCCGACGGTCGGTGAGCACGAGATCGGCGCGGTCGCGCTCGAGGATCGAGAGCGCCTGCTCGGCGCTCGCCGCCGCGAGGAGGCGGTACCCCTCGAGCCGCAGGATGTCGAGGAGCAGAGCGCGAAAGCCGTCGTCATCGTCGACGACCAGGACGGTTGGGATCACCCCGACTCCTCGGCGGCGGGAAGCCAGAGGAGCGCCTCCGTGCCGCTGCCGGCGCGAGGGACGAGGCGAAGGCTGCCGCCGTTGGCGACGGCGAGGCTCCGTGCGAGCGGGAGGCCGAGCCCGGTGCCCGAGGCCTTGGAGGTCACATACGGTTCGAAGAGCTGCTCGGGATCGGGTCCGGGTCCCGGCCCGCGGTCGAGGATCGAGAGCTCGATGCCGTTGCGCCGGCGCCGCGCCCGTACTTCGATCCGCTCGGAGTCGGCCTCGAGGGCGTTGTCGAGAAGGTTGTCGAGGATCAATCGCAGATGCTCGGGATCGGCGAGCACCGTCGCCCCCACGCCCACCTGCCAGTCGACGCGCGCTGGATCGCGATCGGGGCGGAAACCGGCGAGATCGATCGGCTCGGGCTGAGCCAGCGGTGGCCGGGCGTAGTCGAGGAGCCCGTCGACCAGCCGCCCGAGGCGGTCGGACTCCGAGACGATGGCGCCGAGACGCGCCGCCTCGGGCCCGGAGCAACTCTCGAGGAGGAGCTGGGCGGAGCCGCGGATCGTCGCGAGCGGATTGCGCAGCTGGTGGGCGAGGCCGGCGCCGGCGCGGGCGAGGCCATCGAGCCGTTCGCGCTCCGCCGCGAGGCGAAGGGCGCGCGCCTGACGGTCGAGGAGCAGCCCGGCGAGGAGAGCGAGCGCCACCAGCGCGCCGGCCGCTACTGCCGCCACTGGCAGCGCGGCGCGCTCGACGCGAGAGGGAGCCGCCGCTCCGGGTGCGAGCATCACGACCAGCGTGCGGCGCCCGGGACCGCGGCGAGTCCAGCCGCCGCGCCAACCGCCAGGCTCCCAGATCCCTGCGGTGGCTCCGGGTGCGACGATCCCCGCAGCCGCGGAGCCGGGGCCTGCCGGACCTCGTGCTCCTCCCCAGCCGGCGCGCGGAATCACGAGGTCGAACTGCAGTGTGGCGCCTCCATCCGGCAGCTGACCCGCACGGGTCTCTTCGGCGCCGGTGGCGTCGAGCAGTGCGAGGCCGACGGCGAGCTCGGGTGCCGAGGCCAGAGCTTCCGCGAGCAACGCTCCCGGATCGATCGGCCCCTCGGCGTCGCGCAATGTCCGCTCGACCTCGTGCGCGAGGCGGGAGGCCGCCCCTTCGATGGCGAGCTCGCGCCGCTCGGCGAGCGCGGTGGCGGTCGTCCGTCCGAAGGCGAGGAGCAGCAGCGCAGCAGCGGTGAAGAGGAGCGGCAGGAGGAACGACCAGCGGCGCGGCGCGGGGTCTCGCATCGGCGCCGAGTGTAGCCCAGCAGAGACTCCCTTCTCGCCATCTCACGCCGGCCTCGGTTACGAGCCGGCTGGCGATCTCCCTCTCCCCGAGCCCGAGCCAGCCGAGAGCCCGTGGTGAAGGCGCCCGATCTCCGGCGGGTCCGTAGTTTCTGAGTGCATTTTGATGCATTGATGCGTTGATGCATCGATGCTACCATTCGTTCATGGCCCGCCTCACGATCTCGCTCCCCGACGATCTCCACCAGGCGCTCAAGGAGACTGCCGCCCGACGCCGCATGGGGCTCGGCGAGCTCGTGGCCGAGAGCCTGGTCGCCTGCGGAGTGAAGACACGGGTAGCTGCCGAGGAGCTGGTGCGGCGGGCGCGGGCGGCTTCCGGCCTCTCCGCGGCGGCGGCGGACGCGCTCGCGCAACGCGAGACGCGAGCGGCGCGACGCCGGTCGTGACCGGTCCGTTCGTGATCGACCCGAACGTCGTGGTGGCGGGTCTGCTCACCGCCGAGGCCGAGGCTCCTACCGCCCGCCTCCTCGACGCGCTGCTCGCCGGACGGCTGCCTTTCCTCCTCTCCGTCGAGCTCCTCGCCGAGTACCGCCAGGCCCTCCTGCGGCCGCAGATCGCAGCGCACCACGCTCTTTCGCCCGCCGAGATCGACGAGATCCTGGTCGACCTCGCCGCGAACGGCCATGTCGTCGAGGCCCGGCCGGTTGCCCACCCTGTCTTCCCGCGCGGTGACGGTCACCTCGAATCTCTCCTTGCCGGCGCCCCCGGCGCCCGCCTCGTGACCGGCGACGAACGGGCTCGCGCTGCGGCGGGAGCGCGTGCCGTCACGCCTGCTGCCGCCTGGCAACTGGCGAGCGGAGCCCGGTGAGGAGGCCTCTCGACGTCTTCGACGAACGCGATCTGGCTGGACGCGGCCTTCTCGGCTCTCGTACACCACTTGACAGGACGTGGCCGCCGGGTGTTGCTCTCGCTGGCGGTGATCGTCGTTGTGGCCGGGTCGTGGGCGACCCCGGCGCGCGGGGAGACGTTCCCGGTTCGGTTCGTCGCCGGCGAGGAGACGTCGCCGGCCGCGGCGGAGCCGCTCCCGGAGGCGTGGCTCGTCCTGCAGGAAGAGGGCGAGGAGGGGGCGGCGCGCTCCGAAGCAAGGATCATCTGATTGAGAGAGAGCTGTGCTTCGACGGGTCTGCCGCGGTCGGCGAGGTGGTGGTGCAAGACGGCGCGCTTGCTGGCGCAGCCCAACGAGATCTTCGGTACACCCCGCAGCCACGAGGCGGAGCGCGCCCCGGAGCGTCCCCTCGTCGTGCGCCTGGTGGACGCCGAGGGGGCCCGCCTCGAGGGCCGGCAGCTCGCCCTCGCGGTCTCGGGCCTCCAGCTCGATCGGGAGCTGCGAGAGATCCTGGCGGACGTCGTCTCGCTCCCGGAGCTCGTCTCGGACGCGAGCGGGGAGATCGCTCTGCCGCCCTGTTTCGCCTGGGGGGACCTGGAGTGGGCGATTCTGCCCGATGCCGATGCAGACGAGGGAGAGCCCGTCTTCCGGCCGCTTCCGCGTCCGTTGGGAGGGGTGGTGGAGATCCTCGCCGAATGAGATGAGTGCCGGGGGCGAGAACCCCCGGTGTTTGTACTGATCCGGGCCGACGACAAAGCGCCCCGCCCGGCGGGACCGGACGGGGCGCGGGGTGCTGCGGGGAGATCGGGGCGTCAGCCGTTCTTGCGCTCGAACTCGCGCATGAACTCGACGAGGGCGTCGATGCCGGCCTCGGGGAAGGCGTTGTAGATCGAGGCGCGCAGGCCACCGACCGAACGGTGCCCCTTCAGGCCGTCGAAGCCGGCCGCCTTGGCCTCGGCGACGAGCTTCGCCTCCAGCTCCTCGGTGGGGAGCCGGAAGGTGACGTTCATCAGCGAGCGGCACTCCTTGGCGGCGTGGCCGCGGTAGAAGCCGGTGCGATCGATCTCGGCGTAGAGCTTGCCCGCCTTGCGCTTGTTCGTCTCCTCCACCGCCGCCAGGCCGCCGAGGCCCTTCAGCCACTTGAAGACGAGGCCGACGGCGTAGATCGCGAAGCTGGGGGGCGTGTTGTAGAGAGAGTTCTCCTTGGCGTGGGTGTTGTAGTTGAACATCGTCGCCAGCCCCTCGGGCGAGCGCATCAGCAGATCCTCGCGGAGGATCACCAGCGTCACCCCGGCAGGGCCGAGGTTCTTCTGGGCGCCGGCGTAGATCAGACCGTACTTGCCGACGTCGAGCGGCCGGCTGAAGATGTCCGAGGAGGCGTCGCAGACCAGCGTTCCCTCGACCCCCTCCGGCTCGCCGGGGTACTGGACGCCCTGGATCGTCTCGTTCGAGGTGAAATGGACGTAGGCGGCGCCGCGGGTGAGCTTCAGCTCCTCCCGCCGGGGCAGGCGGGAGTAGTTGTCGGCCTCCGTGGTCGCGGCCACGTTCACCTCGCCGACCCGCTTCGCCTCCTTGACCGCCTTCTTCCCCCAGGCGCCGGTGACGATGTAGTCGGCCGGCATGCCGGTGGTGTGGAGGTTCATCGGCACCATCGAGAACTGCGTCGAGGCGCCGCCCTGGAGGAAGAGGATCTTGTAGTTCTCGGGGATGCCGGCGAGCTCGCGGGCGTCGGCGACCGCCTCGTCGATGATCGCCTGGAACGGCTTCGAGCGGTGGCTGATCTCGAGCACGGACATGCCCACGCCCGGCAGCGCGAGCAGGTCGCGCTGGATCTGCTCGAGCACCGGCAGCGGCATGGTCGCCGGGCCGGCGGAGAAGTTGTAGATGCGGTGTACCTGGGTGGTCATCGGGATCTCCTTGGACGGCTCCGTCTCAGGCGTTCAGGTTGCGGGCGAGGTGATACGACGACGCGGGTGCGGAGAGCGGCACGATCTGGATGTCGAGGATCGCGGGGTTGGCGGCCATCGCCTTGCTCAGCGCCTCTTCCGACGGCGGCTGGTCGAGGTTCATCCGCGCCACGCACGCCTCGGTGCCGTTGAACACGATGTTCTCGGTCTCCCAGACGTTGACGCCGCCGCGGCCGAAGACGTCGAAGATGCCCGCGAGCACGCCCGGCTGATCCCGGTAGCGCACCACGAGCACGTGCGTCGCCTTGGTCTGGCGGGAGAGGTTCACGGTGTTGATCACCCGGCCGGTGTCGACGTAGTTCTTGACGATCCGCACGACCTCGGCGGCGATCGCCTCCTGCGCCTCGTCGGTCGAGGCGCCGATGTGGTGGGTGCCGTAGACGCCGGGCAGCTGCGCGAGCGGCTCGGCGAAGTCGGCCTGGCCGGTCGCCGGCTCCTTGGCGTAGACGTCGAGCCCGACGCGAAGCCCCTTCTCCTGCACCGCCTTCGCCAGCGCTTCGTAGTCGACCACCGCGGCGCGCGCGGTGTTGATGAAGAACGCGCCGGGCTTGAGGCGCCCGAGCAGGTCGGCGTTGACGAGCCCGCGGGTGCGGTCGTTGAGCGCGAGGTGCACGGAGAGCACGTCGGCGCGCTCGGCCACCTCCTCGGGGGTCTGGCAGACGTGGATCAGCGGCTCGATCGGCGAGCCCGAGATCGGACGCAGCCGGACCAGCAGCGGCAGGTCGATCGGCAGGCCGCTGCGGTCGACCTCCACCCCGATCTCGCTCCAGACCGCGATGTTCATCCCGAACGCCTGCGCCCGCTTGGCCATCTCCTGGCCGATGGAACCGAAGCCGAGCAGCCCGAGCGTGCGTCCCTGGAGGCCGCGCGCCTTCGAGAACTCCTTCTTGTTCCACTTGCCGGCGCGCAGCTCGGCGACGTTGTCCGGGATCCGGCGGTCGAGCGCGAGGATGAGGCCGAAGGCGAGCTCGGCCACCGCCACCGAGTTCTTGCCCGGGCAGTTGGCGACGAAGATGCCGCGCGCCGAGGCGGCCTTCACGTCGATGTTGTCGACTCCGGCCCCGGCCCGCACGACCAGCGAGAGCTGACCGGCGTCGAGCATCGGTTCGGGCACCTTCGTCGAGCGCACCACGAGCACGTCGCAGGCGGTGCGGCCGATCGCCTCGCGGAGGCTCTCCTCCTTGAGATCCGGCTCGAAGATCACCTCGCAGCCGGCGGCCTTCAGGCCCTCGAGACCGCTCTTCTCGAACTTGTCCGCTACCAGTACTTTCATCGTTTCACCTCCGACCCGGAAGGCGCCGGCCGGCGCCCGGGCGATCAGAACTCGTGGATCAGGAGACCGTCGCGCAGCTTCGGCTCGAACCAGGTCGACTTCGGCGGCATGATGCCGCCCTCGTCGGCGATGGCCATGAGCTCCTCGACGGTGACGGGGTAGAAAGCGAAGGCGACGGCCATCTCGCCGGAGTCGACGCGCCGTTCGAGCTCGCGCGTACCCCGGATGCCGCCGACGAAGTCGATCCGCTTGTCGGTGCGCGGGTCCTCGATGCCGAGCAGCGGGGCGAGCACCCCTTCCTGCAGCTTCGAGACGTCGAGGCCGGCGATCGTCGAGCTGCCGGCCGGAGTGGCGGGCAGCTCGAGCGTGTGCCAGCGGCCGGCGAGGTAGACCCCGACCAGCCCCTTCCGGGACGGGATCGGAGGTCCGGGGAGCACCCGGAAACGCTCGCCGAGGGCGGCGAGGAACGCCTCGGGGGTGCGGCCGGAGAGGTCGCGGACCACCCGGTGGTAGGGGAGGACCTGCATCTGGTCGTGCGGGAAGGCGACGGCCAGGAACCAGTTCCAATCCCCCTTCTCGGGGTCGAGGCTCGCCCCCTCGGCGCGCAGCTTCGCCCGGGTGCGGGCGGCCGAAGCGGCGCGGTGATGGCCGTCGGCGATGTAGAGGAGCGGCAGGCGGTCGAACGCCGCGACGAGCTGGTCGCGCAGCTCGCCACCGGCACGCCAGATCGTGTGCCGGATCCCGTCGTCGGCGGTGAAGTCGTAGATCGGCTCGCCGGCCGTGACCGTCTCCACGATCGCATCCACCTCGCGCGAGGCGCGGTAGGTCAGGAAGACCAGCCCGGTCTGGGCCCGCAGCGTCGAGATGTGGCGGGTGCGGTCGTCCTCCTTGTCGCGCCGGGTCTTCTCGTGCTTCTTGACCAGATCGGCCTCGTACTCGTCGACCGAGAAGCAGCCCGCGAGACCGACCTGGGCGTGCTGTCCCATCACCTGCCGGTAGAGGTAGAGCGACGGCTCGGCCTCCCGCACCAGCGGGGCGGCAGCGCGCAGCTTCTCGAGGTTCTCCGCCGCGTGGGCGTAGACCTCGGGGGCGTACGGATCGGTCCCCTCCGGCAGCTCGAGCTCGGAGCGGGTGACGCGAAGGAAGGAGAGCGGGTTGCCCGCCGCGAGCTCGCGGGCCTCGGCGGTGGAGATGACGTCGTACGGCACCGAAGAGACCTTCGGGGCGCACTCTGCTGAGGGCCTGAGGGCCCGGAAAGGACGGAGCTTGGCCATGGGCGGATTCTATCCACGCCCTTCGGACCGGGCCCCGCGCCGAAGGGTGGGGCGGGGGGGCTAAGGGGGTGTCGGCGGGCTGCTTCGAGGCTTCCCGACCACGCGAACGCGAATCTGTTCGTCGGCCTGCCGGTAGACCTCCGGAGCGAACATCCGCGTCGCCGGGGGCAGGGCGCGCATAGCCTCTCGATCGATGGCGATGAGGTGCCACCGGCCCTGGCCGGCTACGGCCCGGACTCCCGGGAAAGACCGGAGGAAGTGCTGCCGCTGGACCTCCGTGGCGTTGAGCAGGGCGTAGTCGAACCAGGCGAGGTCCGCGGCGCAGACCCATTCCGGCACGGCCTCGAGGTGAGGGGTCCAGGGAGGGGCCCAGGCGGGGTCCCGGCGCAACACGAGCGAGCTCGGATGCTGAGTGAAGCTGAAATCGATCCTGGCATCCTTCTCGAGAGCGGTGTAGGCGTGCATCTGGAAGAACGGACCGATCCGGAGGAACTGGCTCCCTCTCACGAGGTCGAGGCCGACAACCGATCTGTCCCGAGGAAGTGCGGCGAGGCTCTCGTCGAAACCCGACATCTCATGCTGTCGGTAGAGCTGCCAGGCGCGCAGGGTCGTGGAGCCGAGAGCCAGCAGCGCGGTGAGCGCCACCGCCTGGGCGAGCCGGGGACGTACGGGCGGCGCGGGGACGGCGAGCACCAGGAACGCCCCGGCGAGGTGCCCCCAGCGGCGCTCGAAGAGCCCCATGTCGTCGACGTTTCCGGGTAGGAAAAGCAGCAGTGCAAAGAAGAAAGCGCCGATGGCGAGCAGGCGCAGGTCGAGCCCCTGCCCGCGCCGCCGCCAGGCGACGAGGAGCCCGCCGACGATCCAGGCTCCGACGAGCAGGGCGAGGAGGGTTTCGACCGGGTGCCGGACCCCACCGAAGAGCTGGATCGCGATGAATTCCAGGGATTGGAGACGCTCCCACGGACTGAGCTCCGTGAGAAGGCGGCTCTGCCAGCCGGTCTGGCTGAACCAGCGCGACCAGGTGGCGGCCAGGAGGAGGACGGGTGCGATGCCCGCCGCCCGCAGGAGCGCGTGCCGCCAGCTGAACTCCCGGAGGAGCACGAGGCTCACGACCACGAAGAGCCCGACCACGAACCAGATCGCATGGCTCCAGTAGAGCAGCAGCGAGCCGAACAGGGAGGAGAGCAGGAGGTCGGCCGGGCGTCGGGTCGCTGCGGGCCGGTCGAGATCCACCAGCCAGAAGGCGAAGGCCACGACCCCGCACATGAAGTTGAAAAAGCCCGCGTAAAACGGCGCCGAGAGCACGAAGGCCGAGGCCAGGATCAGGTTGGCGGCGGGCCGGCGGAGACGGGTCCCGAGCCAGTGGATCGCGCCGATCCAGATCGCTACCGTGAAGATCGCCGCGAGGCGCGGCGCCCAAGCTGTGCCGCCGAGGAGCCAGGCGAGCCCCAGGGGTAGATAGCCGAGCTTGTTGGGCCCGAACCAGGTGACCATGAGCCCGGGATCTCCGCCGCCGAGCTGCTTCTGCAGCAGCGGGATCTGGTGGAGCTGCTGAGCCAGATCGAGGATCGGGGGGCGCGCCACGAAGAGCATCGGCGTGGCGACCACGGCGGTGCAGACGGCCCAGAGGAGGAAGCGACGGCGTGCCTGCGGCCAGCGGGAGGCGCCCGAGGGTGGAATCGGCTCCATGACTGGTCGAGGATACCGCGAGCGCGTCCGCGCCCGGTCCCGTCCGGGTCGGCTGCGGGCCAGCGCGGTCTAGGCCGGAGCCGGGCGAGAGCGATACGCTTGCATCATGGTCTGCCGTCACCCTCTCACCGTCCGTTTCGGGGAGTGCGATCCCGCCGGGATCGTCTACATGCCCCGCATCCTCCACTACTTCCACGTGGCTTCCGAGGAGCTCTTCGCCGCCGTGACCGGCAAGCCGTATGCCGAGGTGATGGCGAGCGAGCGGCTCGGTTTTCCCTCGGTGCACGTGGAGGCCGATTTCCGGCAGACGCTCCCCCTGGGCGCGCGGCTGGAGGTCGAAGCACGGCTCGTGCGGGTGGGGGAGAGCTCCTGCACCTTCCGTTTCGCCATCCGCGGCGAAGGGGAGGAGGAGGCCCGGGCCACCGGCGGCATCGTGACGGTCTGCATCGACCTGGAGAGCCGCGCGAAGCGGCCGCTCCCGGCCTGGCTGCGCGAGCGGCTCACCGCGGCGGTCGAGCCGGCCGGCTGAAACCGGGAGCCTTTCCGTGACCGCGCGCGCCCCCGAACGGCGGGCCTTCCTCTACTTCACGCTCGCGGCGATCAGCTTCGGGGTGATGGCGTTCGCCACCAAGCTGGCGACCGCCGAGCTCTCCGGGGCCGAGGTGGCGTTCCTGCGTTTCATCCTGATGCTCCTGCCGCTGGCCCTCGTGCCTTCGCTCTTGCGGCGCGCCCTCGTGTTCGAACGCCTCGACCTGCTGCTCTACCGGGGTGTCTTCGGCGGCCTCGCGGTGCTGCTCTACTTCCTCGCGATCGAGCACGTGCCGGTCGGTCTGGCGTCGCTGCTCAACCACTCCTCTCCCGTCTGGGCGGTGCTCTTCGCCACTCTCTTCCTCGGCGAGCGGCTCACCTGGCGCCGGCTCCTGCCGCTCGGGATGGCGCTGAGCGGCCTCGCCCTGGTGGTCTCCTCTCACCTGCAGGGAAACGGCGGGCCACGGCTCGGATTCTGGGCAGGGGTGGGGTTCGTCTCGGCGATGCTCTCGGGCGCGGCGGTGGCCGCCATCCGGGCGGCGCGGCGGACCGAGGGGAGCTGGGCGGTCTACGGCTCGTTCAGCCTCTTCGGGCTCCTCGCCACCGCGCCGCTGGGCCTCTGGCAGTGGCGGACCCCGAGCCTGCGCGCCTGGGTCTATCTGGTCATCGTGGGGGTCTCTTCGGTCGCGGCGCAGCTGCTCATGACCCACGCCTATCGCTGGGTGGACAACCTGCGGGCCGGAGTCTTCACGCCGATCTCGCCGGTGGTGGCGCTGCTGCTCGGAGCGGTGATCCTGGGCGAACCGGTGACCGTGTGGAGCCTGCTCGGCACCGCGCTGGCGCTGGCCGGGGTGGTGGCGACGGTGATGGACGGAGCGCGCCCGGCGCCTCCGGTCGGCGGGAGCTGAGGCCGGGCGGCTTGCCCCCCGGCCCCATGCGGTCTACCCTTCCCCTCGCGATGAGCCGGAACCTCCGCGCGGACACCCGTCGCCTGCGGGAGACCCACGCCCGGGGCTTCCCCTGGTACGTCCTCGAGTCGCTCCTCTTCGACAACGGCTATCAGGCGGTGCTCCTCCACCGGCTCGCGCACTGGTTCCGCCGCCGGCGGATCCCCTTCTTCGGGCCGGCGATCGCGCGACTGAACCTCTTCCTCACCGGGGTGGACATCGCCCCGGCGGCCGAGTTCGGCCCCGGGCTCAGGATCAGCCACGGGGTGGGAATCGTCGTCGGCAACGCCGTGCGGGCGGGGGCGAACGCCCTGCTCATGCAGGGGGTGACCCTCGGCGCGCCGACGACGGCGCGCCGCGCCGAGATGCCGACGCTCGGCGACGACGTGGTGCTCGGCGCCTACGCCGCGGTGATCGGCGGGGTGAGCATCGGCGACCGCGTGCTCGTCGCCGCGCACGTGCTGGTGACGGAGAGCGTGCCGGCCGACACCAGGGTCCTGCCGCGCGGCGGAATCGAGCTGCGTCCCCGCCAGCGCCCGCCCTGCGCCTGAGCCCTGCCGCCCCGCGACCATCTCCCCTCTGGTAGCCTCGCCGCAGCGAGGAGGCGAGGAGGCATGGAGGTGTTCGAACGGACGATCCTGGGCAACCCGGTGGAGGCGTGGATCCTCGCCGGAACGATCGCGGGCGGTCTCTTCGCAGTCTTCCTGCTGCTGCGTTTCCTACTCGTCGCGATCGTGGGCCGCCTCGCGGCGCGGACCGTGACCCGCGTCGACGACGTCCTGGTGGAAGTGCTGCGCGCCACCCGCTGGTGGGTGCTCGCCGCGCTCGCGCTCTTCTTCGCCGCTTCGGTGATCGTCCTCCCCACGAAGGGCGTCCTCGCCGTCCACGCGATCATGGCGGTGGTGGCCCTCCTCCAGGTCGGTCTCTGGGGGGAGCGATGGATTGCCGGCATGCTCGGCCGGGCGAAGCGGGAAGCCGAGGCCGGGGCCACCGGCCGCGCCACGAGCCTGCAGGTCCTCGCCTACCTCGGGCGGGTGGCCCTCTGGTCGCTGGTCGTGCTGCTCGCGCTCGGCAACCTCGGGGTCGACGTCACCGCGCTCGTCGCCGGCCTCGGTGTGGGCGGCATCGCGGTCGCGCTCGCGGCGCAGAACTTCCTCGGCGACCTCATCGCCTCGATCGCCATCGCCCTCGACCAGCCGTTCGTCGTCGGCGACTTCATCGCGGTCGGCGACCTGAGCGGCACGGTCGAGCGGGTCGGGCTGAAGACCACCCGGATGCGCAGCATCTCGGGCGAACAGCTGGTCTTTCCGAACAACGATCTGCTGGGCAGCCGGGTGCGCAACTACAAACGGATGAGCGAGCGGCGGATCCTCTTCGGCTTCGGAGTCACCTTCGCCACCCCGGTGGCGCGGCTCGAGGAGATCCCCGGCCTGGTGCGCGAGATCGTCACGGGAACGGAGCGCGCGCGTTTCGATCGCGCCCACCTCCTGCGCATCGGCGCGAGCTCTCTGGAGTACGAGGTCGTCTACTACGTGCTGTCGCCGGACTACGGCGTCTACATGGACGTGCAGCAGGCGATCAACCTCGCGCTCTGCCGCGCCTTCGAGACGCGGGGGATCGAATTCGCCTTCCCGACCCGGACCCTCTACCTCGAGCCCGGCGCGCAGCCGCTCGCTCTCGCCTCGCCTCCGGAGACGCGGCCCGACCGCGCCTGAGCCGTCAGAGCTTCCAGACGAGCGATGCCGTGGTCGTGGTGTCGGTCGTCTCGAAGCCCGGCACCGGGTGGTGGTCGTAGCGCACCAGCAGCCCGAGCTTGAGCGCCCAGCGAGCGGTCAGGCCCGCCTCGAGCGCGGTTTCGGAGGTGAGGCGCCAGTCGCCGCCGCTTTCGAAGTTCGGGTACCAGAGCGCGCGTTCGCGGAGGGTGGCGGTTTCGCCGAAACGGTAGCTCCAGGCGAGTCCGGCGAGGCCCCCGAAGCCGCTCTCGCTGCCGCCGGCGACGAAGCTCTCGTCGGTCCAGGTGAGGCCGAAGTCGAGATCGAGCGTCTGGCGATCGCCGGCGAGCAGGTGCCAGAGCGCGCCGGTCTCGACGAGCGAGCGGTGGTCGAGGCCGGCGAACTCGTCCCGCTCCGCCGCGAGGCCGCCGAAGAGCTCCCAGCGCTCGGTGAGCGCGCGCGCGGCCCGGGCACGGGCGAAGAGGCGCTCGGCGCGCCGCTCGCCATCCTCGTCCACGCGGGTCGCGATCAGACCCGCTTCGAGCCCCCACGGATCGGGGAGGCGCTTCAGGGAGAGATCGAAGCCGAAGCTCCGGACGTCGGAGTTGCCCGAGGTGGTGACCAGCGAGAGGCCGAGCCCGCCACTCCAGAGTGGTGGCGGGGGCGGTGTCTCTTCGACCGCGGCGTCCGGGCAGGGCGGGCAGTCGGCGGCAGGGGTGTCGGCGGCCAGCGGGGCCGCGAGAAGGAGAGAAGAGAGCAGGGCAAGGAACAGGTATCGCGACATCGGTTTCCTCATCATCGTGACGGGGATGGAGTGGCCCTGCACACGCGGGCCGGCGCGGGAGTCTACCCGATCGCGGTGAAGAGGGCGACGCCGCGACGTTCAGCTCCGCAGCAGGCGGAGCGCGTTGGCGACCACGAGGAGCGAGGCGCCGGTGTCGGCCGCGATCGCCGCCCAGAGGCTGGCGGTGCCCAGGAGGGTGAGGAGCACGAACGCCGCCTTCACGCCAAGCGCGAAGACGATGTTCTGGCGGATCACGCCGAGCGTGCGGCGGGAGAGCCCCACGAGCCAGGGGAGCATGCCGAGATCGTCGGCCATCAGCGCGATGTCGGCGGTCTCGATCGCCGCGTCGGTGCCGGCCGTACCCATCGCGATCCCGAGGGTGGCCCGGGCCATCGCGGGAGCGTCGTTGACCCCGTCGCCGACCATCGCCACCGTGCCGTGGGTCCGGACGAGCGCCTCGATCGCGGCGAGCTTCTCGTCCGGGAGCAGCTCGGCCCGGACCGCGTCGAGCCCCACCTCGGCCGCCACCGCCGTGGCGGTGGCGGCGTGGTCGCCGGTGAGCATCACGAGCTGCCGCACGCCGGCCGCCCGGAGGCCGGCGAGCGCCTCCCGGGCCTCCGGACGCAGGGTGTCGGCCAGGGCGAGGAAGCCGCAGACGTGGACGTCGTTGCCGACGACCACCGCGGTCTGGCCGGCGGCGGCGATCGCCTCGAGCCGGTCGTGCACCTCGGGGGTCTCCTGCCCGCGCTCTTCGAGGTAGCGGTGCGAGCCGATCCAGAAGCGCTGGCCGCCGAAAAGGCCGGTCGCCCCCTTGCCGGGGTGGCTCTCGAACCGCTCCACGGCGGCGGGGCTCACCCCCCGCTCGGCCGCCGCGGCGCGGATCGCCCGTGCCAGCGGATGCTCGCTGTCGGCTTCGAGCGCCGCCGCCCGCTCGAGCAGCTCGCGCTCGTCGTGGCCGGAGAGGGGGACGATCTCGACCACCTCCGGGTGCCCGGCGGTGAGCGTGCCGGTCTTGTCGAAGGCGATCGCCCGGAGCCGGGCCGGCGCCTCCAGATGCGCCCCGCCCTTGATCAGCACCCCGCGGTGTGCGGCGGCGGCGAGCGCCGCGACCACGGCCACCGGGGTCGAGATCACGAGCGCGCAGGGGCAGGCGATGACGAGGAGGACGAGGGCGCGGTAGAGCGCATCCCCCCAGGCGAGACCGAAGAGGAGCGGCGAGGCGGCGGCGACGGTGAGCGCCGCGGCGAAGACCGCCGGGGTGTAGACGCGGGCGAAGCGCTCCACCCACTGCTCGGCGGGGGAGCGGCGCGAGCGGGCCTCCTCGACGCTCCGCAGGATCCGCGCCAGGGTGGTGTCTCCCCCGGTGCGGGTGGCGACGATCTCGAGCGCCCCCCGGCCGTTGATCGTGCCGGCGAAGACCTCGGCGCCCGGAGCCTTCAGCACCGGAACGCTCTCGCCGGTGATCGGCGCCTGATCGACCTCGCTCTCGCCGGCGGCGACCTCGCCGTCGAGCGGGATCCGCTCCCCCGGTCGCACCACGAAACGGAGCCCGATGGGCGCTTCGGCGGCGGGGATCTCCTCCTCCGTGCCGTCCGCGAGCCGCCGCCGCACGGTGGGCGGGGCGAGCTCGAGGAGCGAGGTGACCGCCCGGCGGGCCCGCCCCACGCTCCACGCCTCGAGCGCGAGGGAGAGGGCGAAGAGGAAGGTGACGGTGGCGGCCTCGAACCAGTCGCCGAGGGCGAGTGCGCCGGCTACCGCGAGGGTCATCAGCAGGTGCATGTCCGGCCGCCGGGCGCGCAGCGCCGCCCAGGCGCGGGGGGCGACGAACCAGCCGCCGGCGGCGATCGCCAGGAGATAGGCGAGGCGTGCCGGCCACGGCGGCAGCCCCTCGCCGTGGCCGAACGCCGCCGCGAAGCCGCCGCCGAGGAAGAGATGGAGCAGGAAACCCGCGCCGGTGGCGAGGCCGCTCACCGTGGTGAGGAGGGTGCGCAGCCGCCGCTCCGGAGCCCGGTGGTCGGCCGCGCGCTCCCGCCACGGCTCGGCCGCGAGGCCGGCGGCCGCGACCGCCGCGATCACCGCCTCCGGATCGGTGCCGGCCGGCACCGTCATCCGCCCGGCGAGCAGATCGAAGCCGAGCCGTTCCTCGCCGCCGGCGAGCGGTCCGACCGCCCGCTTGAGCAGCATGACCTCCTCCGCGCAGTCGAGCCCCGAGACCCGGAAGGCGAGCGGCGGCCGGCTCATCGGTGCCCTCCCCGGAGGGTGGTCGAGAGCGGGAGCCGGGGGGCACGGAAGCCGGACATTCCCGGGACGGTATCAGAGCCTCTCGTCGGGAAGACGGGTGGTGTCTGGTACATTGCCGGCCTCCGGAAGACCCGGTTGCCAGGAGAGATGCCGTGGAGCTCGCAACGCTGATCCGCCATGCCGCCGGCCACGAGCCCGCGGACCTGCTGCTGACGAACCTGAAGCTCGTGGACGTGCTCGCCGGGGAGGTCTACCCGGCCGAGGTGGCGATCGCCGGTGGCCTGATCGTCGGGATCGGCTCCGGCTACCGCGCCCGGGAGGTGGTCGACCTCGAGGGCGCCTGCCTCGCTCCCGGCTTCCTCGACGCCCACGTTCACATCGAGAGCGCGATGGTCACCCCCCGGGAGTTCGCCCGGGCGGTCGTGCCGCGCGGCACCACGACGGTGGTCACCGATCCGCACGAGATCGCCAACGTCCTCGGTCTCGAGGGGATCCGCTTCATGCTCGAATGCGCGAAGGGCTCGCCGCTCGCGATGTTCGTGATGGCCTCCTCCTGCGTGCCGGCGACGCCGATGGAGACCACCGGGGCGGAGCTCGACGCGGTCGACCTCGTCTCGTTCAAGTCGAGCCCGTTCGTCCTCGGCCTCGCCGAGGTGATGAACTTCCCCGGCGTGCTCGGCGGCGAGCCCGGGGTGCTCGCCAAGCTCGAGCGCTTCGCCGACCGGGTGATCGACGGACATGCGCCCGGGCTCTCCGGCCGGGATCTCAACGCCTACGTCGCCGCCGGCATCTCCTCCGACCACGAGTGCACGACGGTGGAGGAGGCGCGCGAGAAGCTCCGGCGCGGGATGGTCGTCTTCCTGCGCGAGGCGACCAACGCCCACAACCTCGTGGCGCTCCTGCCGCTCGTCACGCCGTACAACGCTGGCCGCCTCTGCCTCTGCACCGACGACCGGCAGCCGGCTGATCTCCTCGACCAGGGGCACATCGACCACCTCGTGCGGCTCGCGATCGCCGGCGGCGTGGCACCGGTGGTGGCGATCCGGATGGCCACCTGGAGCACCGCCCGGCATTTCCGTCTCGACGACCGCGGCGCCATCACCCCCGGCCGGCGCGCCGATCTGGTCGCCTTCGACGACCTCCGGGCGCCTCGCCCCCGGCTCGTCTGGCGCCGCGGCGAGCTGGTGGCCCGCGACGGCGAGCTCCTCGTGCGCCGCCGGCTGCCGTCGATCCCCCGGCTGCGGCCGACGATGAGCGTCGACTGGGAGGCGGTCGATCTCGCGATCCCCGCCGAGGGAACCCGGGCGCGGGTGATCGGCGTCATCCCCAACCAGCTCCTGACCGACCATCTCGTCGAGGAGGTCACCGTGCGCGACGGGGAGGCCGTGGCCGACCCCGAGCGGGATCTGCTCAAGATGGCGGTGATCGAGCGCCATCGTGCCAGCGGCGCGGTGGGGAAGGGGTTCGTGCGCGGGCTCGGTCTGCGCGCGGGCGCGCTCGCCTCGTCGGTCGCCCACGACCACCACAACCTCGTCCTCATCGGCGCCGACGACCGCTCGATGACCACCGCGGCGCGCCGGGCGGCGGCGATCGGCGGCGGGCTGGTGGTGGCCGCCGGTGAGCGGGTGCTCGCCGAGCTGCCGCTCCCGCTCGCCGGGCTGATGAGCGACCACCCGATCGAAAGCGTCCGTCAGGAGCTCGACCGGACGCTCGCCGCCGCCCACGAGCTCGGCTCGCCGCTCCACGATCCGTTCATGGCGATGAGCTTCCTCGCCCTCGGCGTGATCCCGAGCCTCAAGCTGACCGATCAGGGGCTCGTCGACGTCGATCGGTTCGAGCCGGTGCCGCTCTGGGTGGCGTGAGCCCGCTTCGCGCCGGAACCCCGCGGCTCGCCGCCCTCGCGCTCGTCCTGGGCGCGCTCTCGGGGATGTCCGCCGGAAAGGGTGCGCCGTGGGCACCGGAGCGTGTGGAGCCCGGCGCCGCCGGTCCGGGTGGGAACCGAACGGTACGGAGCGAGGAGGTGAGCGTGGAGAGCGAGACCATCTTTCACATCCGCTCGCGGAGCGACCTGATGCTGCCGGTGCAGCAGGCGTACGCGGCAGCGCTGGAGAAAGGGGGGCGTTTCCGGGTGCGCTTCGCGCCGGGCGATTACGGGCGCTTCGCGCTCAGCCTGCGCGACGTGGAGGGAGCGGGAGCGCTCGACCTCCTGCTCGAAGGGGAAGGGGACGACCCGGCGGTGATCGAGGGGCTCTCCCTCGCGCTCGAAGGGCGGACGGTGACGCTCCGCAACCTGATCCTGCGCCGGGCGGAGGCGCCGGTGGCGGTGCTCACGGTCGGCGCGGTCGAGAGCTTCGTCGCCGAGCGGTTCGCCATCCTCGACAGCCTACGGTTCGAGCCCCAGATCCACGAACCGCTCGTCTCGATCTCGGCCGCGGGGCCGCGCGGCACCACCGCCACCGCCACGCTGCGCGACTGCTGGTTCGTCGGCAACCGGGTTCAGGGTGGCTCGCCACTGCTCGCGACGCCGCGGACCGGCCGCTCCCATCTGGCCAGCCTCCGGCTCGACGGGGTGGTCTTCGCGCGCAACGAGGCGGCATACGGGATCGAGCCCTGGTTCACCCGGAGCCTCACGGTCGAACGCACCCTCGTCATCGAAGACCGGCTCGCCCACGGCTGGCTGCGGCTCGTGAGCCCGCTCGTCCGCGTGGAGCTCGCCGGGAGCCTGCTCAGCAGCACGACGCCGCTCGTGCGGCTCGTGAGCGGTCCCGACGTGGCGCTCGGCGACTTCCCGCCGGTCGTGGCCCGGAAGTGTGAGCTGCGTCAGGGAAGCGTCGGGGAACCGGAAGGGATCGCGGCGGAGGCGTGCACCCGGGGTGAGGCCTGGCCCCGGCCCGGCGAGCGCTCGCCTCTCACCGAGGGTGCCCGGCGGGCGGCGGTCGTCGATCCCCGGGCCCTGGTGGCCGCGCTGGGTCTCTGAGCCGGGAGAGAGGCCCCGTTCGCTCCGGCTGCCGAGCGGAGCCGTTCGCGTCAGCGGGGGATCGGCTGCGGCCGGCCCTGATCGTCGACGTGGACGTAGACGACCTCGGCCTCGGTGACCTGGACGCGCTCGCCGCGCGGGTTGCTGCGCTCGGCTTCGACCGAGACGTGGATGGTGACCGAGGTGTTGCCGAGCTTCTTCGTCGAGGTGTAGAAGCTCACGAGGTCGCCCACGAAGACCGGCTGGTGGAAGACGACCTCGCGCATCGCCACGGTGACGATCCGCCCCGGAACGCTCTTGTGCGCCTCGACGGCCGCCGCGAGATCGATGTGGGAGAGGATGATCCCGCCGAAGATCGTGCCGTTGGCGTTGGTGTCCTTTGGCAGCAGCATCACGCGGATCGCCGGCTCTCTCATCTTGCCCTCATCTCTCTTCGCGCCGGCCGTGCCGGGCCTGGCGCACCGCGATCTCCGCGGCGTCGGCCGGCGAGAGCGCGACCGCGAGCAGCGGGTCGAGCAGCCCGTCCGGGCGTTGCAGGCGCCAGCTCTCGAGCAGGATCACCGGGATCCGGTGCTTGAGAGCGAGCGCGATCTCCGAAAGCGTTCCCCAGCCGCCGCCGACCGCCACCACCGCGCCGGCCGAGAGCACGAGGACCTGGTTGCGCGCCTGACCGAGGCCGGTGAAGAGCGCGACGGCGAGGTGCGGATTCGGCGGGGACTGCTCGGCGTTCGCGCCCGGCAGGATGCCGACCGCGAGCCCGCCCGCCGCGCGGGCGCCCTCGCTCGCCGCCGCCATCGCTCCCCCGCGTCCGCCGGTCAGCACCGTCGCCCCGGCGCGCGCCAGCTCGGCGCCGAGCTCGCGGGCGAGCGCGCCCGTCCGCTCGTCACAGACGGCGGGGCCGACCACGGCGATCTGGATGCCGCCGGAGGGAGCCGGAGGTGGGGCCTCGACGTTCGTCATCCCGGGCGTGGAGCGTCTCAGCGCCGGGCCGGCGGCCGGGTCGGCCGCAGCTCGACGAGGGAGGGGAGGGCGCGCTCCGGATAGGCGAGCAGGTCGACGACGGCGCGGGCGACGTCCTCCGGGGCGAGCCGCCAGGAGTCGTCGCCGCCGCGGCCGGCGCCGAAGCCGGTGGCGATCGAGCCGGGCAGGATCGCGGCCACCCGCACGCCGTGGGGGCGCAGGTCGAGCATCGCCGCCTCCGAGAGCCCGACGAGGCCGAACTTGCTCGCGTTGTAGGCGGCGCCGCCCGGCGACGGATGCCGCCCCTGGAGCGAGGCGATGTTCACGATCCAGCCGCTCCCGCGGGCGATCATCACCGGAGCGGCGGCGCGGATCGCGTAGAAGCAGGCGTTGAGGTTCGTCTCGACCACCTCCCGGAACGTCTCGCCCGAGAGCGTCTCGACGGAGCCGAAGCGGCCGATGCCGGCGTTGTTGACGAGCAGGTCGAGCTGGCCGTGGGCGGCGAGCGTCCAGGCGACGAGCGCCGTGACCTCCTCCTCGCGCCGGACGTCGGCGACCCGCCCGCGAACCCGCTCGCCATAACGGAGCGTGAGCTCGCCCACCGCCGCCGCCACTCGCTCCGGGTCACGGCTGCAGAAGTCGACGGTCCAGCCGCGCGCGGCGAGGAGCTCCACCACGGCGCGACCGACGCCACGGCTCCCCCCGGTGACGAGCGCGACCTGCCTCCCGTTCTCCGCTGCCGCCATCCCGATCCCTCCTCTTCCGTATCCGTGATCTCGTCCGTTGCTCCGGGAGGCTCGCACACGGAGCGGGGGTTGACAAGCCGGAGAGAACGGATCCGGTATACTCCCGCCCCCATGGCCCGCCGTCTCTTCGCGTTCGCGCTCGTCGCCGCCCTCGCCGGAGCGGGAGCGGCGTCGTTCGTGCTCGCGGCGCACGCCGCCGGCAGCCCCGGCGCCTGCTGCCCTCTGGGGGACGCCTGCTGTCCGCGCACCGGTCCGGATGCCGCGCACGGTGCCGGCAGCTGCCCGGCGAGCCCGGCCTGGAGCGTTACGCTCGGCTGCTGCCAGCCGGTGCCGGCGGCCCCTGCGGCGCCCGCGCCGGCGGTCGGCGGGCCGCTGCCGAGCGGCGATGCCGACACTCCCGCGGTGGTGCGTGAGCTCCCGGCTGCCGTCGGCTCCCCCGCGCGCTGCCCGGTTCCGGGCCCCGAGGCGCCGCGCACCGCCGCCCTCCACGGGCTCGGCCTCTTCACGCTCTTCGCCGTCCTGCTGATCTGAGACGCCCTCCGGGTGAGGTGTGCCTCCCGGCCGCGCGCGTGGCGCGGCGGGAGGAGTCCGACCTTTCCGGGAGATGGGCGTGCAAACCATTCGAACCAACTCCGTGCTCCTGGCGTTCGCCGCCGGGATCGCCCTCGCCGCCGTAGCGGCGGCGGCTCAGGAACCTCTCGCCGAAGGCGCCGGAAGCGGCGTGGCGCCGCCGCTCGCGGCGCTCCAGGAGCGGGCGCGGGAGCGCTCGCCGCGGCTGGGCGAGCTCGCCCGGCGGCTCGCCGCCGCGCGCGAGGAGATCGCCCCCGCGGGCGCGCTCGCCGCGCCGATGGCCGAGGTCCGCCTCGTGAACATGAGCCTCGGTCGCTGGCTCGTCGGCTCCGATCCGATGTCGATGATCGAGACCGGCGTGCGCCAGGAGCTGCCGTACCCCGGCAAGCGGGCAGCGCGGCGGGCGGTGGCGGCGGCCGCGGCGGAGACGCTCGCCGCCGAGTACCACGCGGCCGCGCAGGCGCTCGCGCGCGACCTCACCGCGCTCTACGCCCGGCTCTGGGCGCTCGACGCGGAGGCGCCGCTGCTCGCGCAGGCCGAGGAGCTCTACGCCCTGCTCGCCGCCACCGCCGCGGCGCGCTACGCCGCGGGGGAAGGAGACCAGGCGGCGCTGCTCGCCGTGCAGCTCGCGATCTCCGAGCTCGCCGAGCGGCGGGTGGCGCTCGCCGGCGAGCGGGCCGCGGTCGCCGCCGAGCTGCGCGGGCTCGCCGATCTGCCTCCCGGCGAGCCGTTCGGCCGGGTCGAGAGCCTGCCCGAACCGGCGCCGCTCGCGGGCGATCTCGTCGCCACCGCCGCCGAACGCGCCCCCGAGGTGGCGCTCCGGCGGGCGGAGCTGGCGGGTGCCGCCCGGCGCGAGGAGGTCGCCCGCCTCGACCTGCGCCCCGACTTCGCGCTCGCGGGCGGGATCGGCTGGCGCGGCAGCGACGACCCGGCGCTGCTCCTCGGCCTCGGGGTCGAGCTGCCGATCGGCCGGCGGCACCGGCAGGAGCCCCTCCGGCGTGCCGCTGCCGAGCGGGTGGCGGCCGCCGGCGAGGCGCACCGGGCGGCGGCGCTCACCGCCCGCGCCGAGGCCGAGCGGCTGCTCGCCGCCTGGGAGCGGACGGCGGCGCAGCTCCGGCTCTTCGACGAGGCGCTCCTGCCGCAGAGCGCGGCGGCGTTCGACGCCGCCCGCGCCTCCTACCTCGCCACCCGTGGCGACTTCTCCCCGGTCGTCGAGAGCGCCCGCCGCTGGCTCGACCTCCGGGTCCGCCGCGCCGGCCTCGTGGCCGAGCGGCTCACCCTCCGCGCCGCCCTCGCGGCGCTCCTCGACGAACCGACCCTCCCGGCAACCGGAGCAGGAGACCGGCCATGAGATCGCAGAGTGTTCCCCTTTCCCTCCTCGTCCTGCTCGCCGCCCTCGTGCTGCTCGCCACCGCCTGCGGCGGCGGCAAGGCGGCTGGCACCTACTACTGTCCGATGCACCCGACCTACGTCTCCGACCGCCCGGGGACCTGTCCGATCTGCAACATGGACCTCGTGCTGCGTCCGGTGGAGGGAGAGACGGCGCCGGCCGTCCACGACGCCGGCCATCTACACAGAGAGGCGGCCGAGGTTCCTGGCGGCACCGTCTACGCCTGCCCGATGCACCCGTCGGTCGCCGCCCCCGGACCGGGGATCTGCGCGAAGTGCAACATGGCGCTCGTCCCCGCTCCGGGTGCGACCCTCCCCGCCACGCCCTGGACCTGCCCGATGCACCCGGAGGTCGTCTCCGACGCCCCCGGCCGCTGTCCGCTCTGCCGGATGGACCTCGTGCCCCGCCAGGACGAGGTGCCAGCCGAGTTGCCTCCGCACGAGGCGCACGGCGAAGTGCCAGGCGATTTGCGGCCGGGCGAGCTGCCGGCGCACGCCGCGGTGACGCTCTCCGGAGAGGGGCTGCGGCTCGCCGGGGTGCGCACCGCCGAGGTCCGTGAGGAGCGGCTCACCCGCACCGTGCGCACGGTG
>JAAYLR010000199.1 GCA_012521815.1 Acidobacteriota bacterium | reverse complement strand
GGATCGCCGCCGGCGCCGCCGATCCAGAGCCCGGCGCCCATCCCCACCCCGCGCGCCCAGACGCCCCCGGCGCGGCGCGCGGCGGCGGCGCCGGCCTTCGCCTCCTCCCAGCCGAACGCCTTCGCCCCCTCCTCTAGACAGGCGTCGAGGCCGGTCGTCAGGTACGGCATGCCGCCGCGCCCCTGGGAGACCGCGGGCACGTTCCGGCGCCGCAGCGCGACCGGATCCATCCCGATCCGCCGGGCGAGCTCGTCGATCACCTGCTCGAGCGCCCACGCCCCCTGCGGATGGCCGGGAGCGCGCATCGCCCGCTCGGTGCCGGCGTGGATGAAGGCGTTGGTCGTCGTGCAGCGGACGTTCGGGCAGGTGTAGAGGTCGCGCACCAGCCAGTCGAGGAGCCCGGCACCGTTGGGCGAGTACGCCCCGCCGGCGCCGAGCCCTTCGAACTCGAAGGCGGTGAGGGTGCCGTCGCGCTTCACCCCCGCCTTCAGGCGCATGACGCTCGCCGGCCGGTTGCCGGCGACGAGGAACGACTCCTCGCGGGTGAGGAAGAGCCGCACCGGCCGGCCGGTGCGCCGGGAGAGGAGCGCCGCGATCACCGACCACTTGCCGGTCGCCAGCTTCGAGCCGAAACCGCCGCCGACGTAATGCCCGATGACCCGCACCCGGGCGAGCGGGAGGCCGAGCGCCGCCGCCACCTCGCTCTGCACGGCGTAGACCCCCTGGGTGGACTCCCAGATCGTCAGCTGCTCCCCCTCCCAGCGGGCCACGCAGCCGTGCAGCTCGAGCGGCGCGTGGAGCTCGGCCGCGGTCGAGAAACGCATCTCGACCACCTCGTCGGCGGCGGCGAAGCCGGCCGCGACGTCGCCGCGCTCGTAGCGGTCGCCGGGCACCAGGTTGCCGCCCGTATGCACCGCCGGCGCGCCGGGGGAGATCGCCTCCTCGGCATCCACGACCGCCGGCAGCACCTCGTAGTCGACCGCGATCGCCCGCACCGCGTCCCGGGCCTGATACGGCGTCTCGGCCGCCACCGCGGCGACCTCCTCCCCCTCGTGGCGGCAGTGGGGGTCGAAGAGGCGGGAGAGGGGCTTCCCATCCCGGCCAGGGTGCCAGGCGATTTGCGCGCCGGGGCAGCCGTCGTGGAGCACCGCGAGGACCCCCGGCATCCGCTCGGCCTTCGCCACGTCCACCCGGAGCACCCGGGCGTGGGCGTGCGGGGAGCGGAGGACGGAGGCATGGAGCATCCCGGGGAGCTGGAGGTCGGAGGGGAAGATGGCGGTGCCGGCGACGCGCTCATGGGCGTCGACGCGCGGCAGCGGCTGGCCGACCACGCGGGTCGTGGCCCAGCCGGCATCGGCGGGGGGACGGCTCTCAGCGGTCACGGTCCGGTCTTCCCTGCCGCAGCTCGGCGGCGAGCGCCGCGGCCCGAAAGATGTTCGGGTAGGCGCCGCAGCGGCAGAGGTTGCCGGCAACCCCCTGCCGGATCTCCTCGGGGCCGGGCGCCGGGTTCGCCCGCAGCCCCTCGACGGCCACG
>JAAYLR010000198.1 GCA_012521815.1 Acidobacteriota bacterium | reverse complement strand
TGCCGGCAGACGTCCGCCACCTTCTGGCCCGATTCCACCGACTTCAGCACCCCGATGACCTGCTCCTCCGAAAACCGGCTCCTTCGCATCCGTCCTCCTGTCTCCACTCTAGCCGGAGGACTCCCATTTCAGCTGTGAGCGCTTTCGGGGAGCAGGTCAAGACGATCTACGGGAAGTACCACAAGTTCGAGATCGTGAAGGACGATGGCGTGTTCACCACCAAGTTCTACATCCGGAGGGATGGCGAGGCGTTCAGGGGCCCGTACTCGTCCCTGGCCGCCGCGGTGGAGGCAGCAAAGCGGGAAGGTTAGCCGGGCAGAGCGCAGAGGGTCTCGCAAACGAACCGCACCCCGGCGCTGACCTGCCCGAAACGCCGCCTTTCTCCTGAACGGTCAGCCGCCCCGCCGAGGCGCTCGGCGCGGGCGGCAAGTATCCGGCTGCAGCGCCCTGCCGGGTGGTGAAGTAGTCAGCCTGACCCTGCGCCACCTCATGGAGCGCATCCCAGTCCGAGGCGACTAGTGCGGTCCGGGAGGGAGCAGACATAGCGCACAAACCTCAAGCCATCCTTGAGTTCTGTACACGCCGAGGGCTGACGTCAAGGCGCTGCCGAGGGAATCGCCCCGTTCCGACGCTCTCATCCCCGGGCCGGCTGCCCCTCGACGTGAGTCGGAGACGGCTTCAGCAGGAGCCCCGCGGCCGTGCTCTCGAGCCGCATCTCCGGGTAGTAGTCGACCACGCTCTGCAGGTAGCCCAGGAACCGGCTCTTGAAGTGCCGCGGGTTCGCGTACCCGGATCCGAACTGCAGCGCCGGCGAGGCCCAGAGGGTCGTCACCGGCCGCCGGAGCCGGGAGAGCCGCCAGGTCAGCCGGACGTAGATGTCGAGCGCGGACGGCGAGCGCAGGGCGCGATCGCGTGCTACGCTGCACACGGCTCGGAGCCCAGATGCGACCTCGCGCTGCCCGGCGCCTCTTCCCGCTCGGTTTTCTCGCCGCGGTCCTCGTCGCCCGCGCCGGAGCGCAGGTGCTTCCCTTCGAGGTGCTGGGGCTCGAGGAGGGCCTGCCGCAATCTCAGGTCGCTGACGTCGCGCAGGACGCGGACGGCTACCTCTGGGTCGCCACCTGGGGCGGGCTGGCCCGCTACGACGGCGAGTCGTTCACTCCCTTCTTCGTCGGCCAGGGTCTGCCCTCGAACCGGGTGCAGGAGTTGCTCCTCGACCGCGGCGGCGTGCTCTGGATCGCCACCGGATCCGGCCTCTCGGTCTGGCGCGACCGGCGGCTCGCGCCCGTGAGCAACCCGAACCTCGACGGCCAGCGCTGCCGCGCGCTCGCCGAGGACGGCGAGGGCCGGCTCTGGGTGGGCAGCGACAGCGGGGTCCTGGTGCGCGAGGGAGAGGGGTTCCGCCCCGTCGGGCCGGCCGGCGGCATCGTCTACGACCTCTTCCCCGATCGCGGCGCGATGCTGGCGGCGACCGCGGGCGGGCTGCTGCGCCTCGCGGCCGACGGCGCGGTCGAGCTCCTGCCCACCCCGCCGCTGCCGCCGGATACCCTGCGGGCGGTCGCCCGCACCGCCGACGGGCTCTGGCTCGGCACCGCCGCCCAGGGCGTCTTCCTCGAGGCGGCCGGCGGGTGGCGGCCGGTGCCGCCCCCGGAGATCGCCGGCCGCAACGTCTACCGCTTCGTCGTCGGCGCCTCGGGCACTTTCTACGTCGCCACCCAGGACGGCGGCCTCTCCCGCAAGCCACCCGGCGGCGCGCGCTTCGAGCATCTCTCCACGGCCAACGGCATGCCCACCGACGTCGTCTCGACCGCCTTCGAGGACGCCGAGGGGAACCTCTGGATCGGCACCGACATCGGCGGCCTGGTGCGCGCGCTCGGAGAGGGGGCGAGCCACCACGGCGTCCGCGGCGAGTTCCCGAGCCCGTGCGTCTTCGGCATCGCGCCGGGCGGCTCGGCCGACAGCCTCTGGGTCGCGACCCTGCGCGGAGCGGTGCACTACCAGGTGCGCCCGCACTGCCGGGTTCTGGAGACCGTCGGCGCGCGCGAGGGGTTGCGCGACCAGCACGTCTGGAAGGTCGTGACCACGCCCGAGGGCGAGCTCTGGGTGCAGACCGAGACGATCTACCAGGTCCGCCCCCCCGGCGCCGATCGGTTCGCGGAGCTCCCCCCCTCCGTGCCGGCCCCGCAGACGACGCAGGACATCGCGGTGGACGCCGCGGGGCGTCTCTGGCTCGCCGGCTACGACCCCGCGCACGGGGTCGCGATGCGCGACCGCTCCGGCCGCTGGCACGCCTGGTCGGCGAGCGACGACGGCGTCGACGTGCGCCGCTGCCGCGTGGTGGCGCCGCGCCGCTCCGGCGAGGTGCTCGTCGCCACCGGGCGCGAGATCCTCGTCTCCGACGGCGAACGCCTCCGCCGCCACTGCGACCCGCCGCCGCTCGCCGGCACCTACATCTCGGCTCTCTTCGAGGACTCCCGAGGCCGGCTGTGGGCCGGCAACGACGCCGGCCTCGCGCGGCGCGAAACCGACGGCCGCTGGCGGCTCCTCAACGACGAACCGGGGCTCGCGAGCCACCATGTCTTCTTCGCCGGCGAGAGCCGCGACGGCACGGTCTGGATCGGCACCGCGCGCGGCGCCTACCGGTTCCTTCCCGGCGGGCGCGTCGAGCCGTTCACCCTCGACGACGGCCTTGCCGGGCTCGAAGCCAACCAGTTCGGCTTCTTCGCCGACCCGGCGGGCGAGGTCTGGATCGGCACCGTGGCGGGCCTCACCCGCTTCGACCCCGCCGGCCGGCACGAAAACGCCGTGCCGCCGCGGCTCGTCGTCGAGAGCGCCGGCCTCCCCACGCGAAGCATCGCCTACCCCGCGGCGCTCGACCTCGGCTGGCGCGAGCGCACCATCGACTTCCGCGTCGCCGTGCTCGCCTTCCGCAACCACGCGCGGGCCGCCTTCCGCGCGCGGCTCGACGGGCTCGAGAATGCCTGGCTCCCCCTGCGCCGCCCGGGCGAGCTGCGCTACACGAACCTCTCGCCCGGGAGCTACCGGCTCCTGCTGCAGGCAGCCAACGAGTCGGGGGTCTGGGCCGAGAAGGTCGCGCTGCCGATCCGCGTCCATCCGCCCTGGTGGCAGACGGTCTGGTTCCGGGTCGCCGCCGCCGCCGCGGCGCTCGCCCTCGCCGTCGGCATCCACCGCGCCCGCACCCTGGCGTTGCGCCGGCGCAACGAGGAGCTGGCGCGGGCGGTCGAGGCCCGCACCGCGGAGCTGCGCGCCGCCAACGCGGAGCTCGAGCACCTGGCCACCCACGAGCCGCTCACCGGCCGCTGGAACCGGCGGGCGATCCTCGAGCAGCTGCGCGCCCACCTCGCCCCCCGCGGCACCGCTTCCCGCCGCTTCGGCTGCCTCCTCGTCGACCTCGACGGCTTCAAGCGGGTCAACGACACCTGCGGCCACGCGGCCGGCGACCGGGTGCTCGCCGCCGCCGCCGAGCAGCTCGCCCGCTCGACGCGCGAGCACGATCTCGTCGGCCGGTACGGGGGCGACGAGTTCCTCCTCCTGCTGCCCGACGCCGACCGCGACGCGGTGACGGCGGTGGCCGAGCGCGTCGGCCGCATCCAGATCCACGAGGGCGAGGGCGCCGGGGCCCTGACCGTGACCGCCTCCTGCGGCGGCGTCGCGGTGGCAGCCGGCGCCGGCCTCGACGAGACCGCGGTCCTCGCCGCCGCCGACGCCCTCCTCTACCGGGTCAAACAGGCCGGCGGCCGGGGCGCCCTGATCGAAACGCTCGCGCCCGCGCCCGGCGACCCGCCGGCGGTCCCGGCGGCGTCCGAGCCCGGGCCCTAGCCGCGACCCCGGCTGCCTGGGCGGGTTCCGAGCGCGGCGGGCGGAGATCGCGGCCCGGGCCGCTCGGGCCGAGTCGGCCGCGAGGGATGCGGCCCCGAGCGCCACCCGGACCCGTGCTAGCATCCGCGCCGATTTCATGACCGACGAACGTCTTCTGCGCCGGCCGATCGCGGCTCGCGGCACGCGCTGGGCTGCCGCGATCGCCGGGAGGTTGGCGCGGTGGGGAGTGGCGCCCAATGCGATCTCGGCGGCGAGCGTCCTGTTTGCCGCCGGCACCGCCGCGGCGGCGATCGCGTCGCGAGAGCAGAGCGGCACGCTGCGCGCGCTGCTCCTCGTGGCGGGAGCGCTCGCGATCCCCCTGCGCCTGCTGGCGAATCTCTTCGACGGCATGGTCGCCATCGAGGGCGGCCGCCGGAGTGCCGCCGGAGAGATCTGGAACGAGCTTCCCGACCGGATCTCGGACGCGCTCTGCCTGATCGCCGCCGGCTACGCGACGCCCGCGGTCGCCTGGTCGCCGGTCGCGGGCTGGAGCGCGGCGCTGGTGGCGGTGTTCACCGCCTACGTCCGCACGCTCGGCGTGGCGGCCGGGACCTCCGCCCATTTCGCCGGCCCGGGCGCCAAGCAGCAACGGATGGTCCTGCTCGCCCTCGGTCTGGTCGCGGCGGCGGGCGAAGCGCTCGCGGGCGCTCCGGCGCGGGTTCTGCCGTGGACGCTCGTGGCGATCGCCGTTCTCTCGCTCGTGGCCGCGGTCCGGCGCACGCGCCGGATCGTCGCCGAGCTCGCGAGGGGGCGATGAACCATCCGTTGACGCCCGTGCTGATCGCCGCCGTCAAGCTCCTCTGCGGCGCCCATGCGCGGTGGGTGGGTTGCGCGCCGGAGGCGCGGCAGCGCATCTACGTCGCCAACCACGGCAGCCACCTCGACACGGTCGTTCTCTGGGCGGCCCTGCCGCCGGCGCTGCGCGCGCGCACGCGGCCGGTGGCGGCCGCCGACTACTGGAGCCGGGGGTTCAGGCGCTGGCTGGCCGACCGGATCTTCCGCGCCGTGCTCATCCCGCGCGGCGTCCCGAACGCCTCCGCCGAGGAGCGCGAGGCGGGCGCCCGCGCCGCGGTGGAGACGACGGCCGCCGCGCTCGCCGACGGCTCGTCGCTGATCCTCTTCCCCGAAGGGACGCGACACCCCGGCGCCGGGGTCGCCCCGTTCAAGCCCGGCATCTGGCATCTCGCGCGCATGCGCCCCGGCCTCGAGCTGGTGCCGGTCTGGCTCGACAACCTGAAGCGGGTCCTGCCGAAGGGGGAGTTCGCACCGGTGCCGTTCCTCGCGAGCGCCACGTTCGGCGCGCCGGTCGTGCTCGCGGAGGGCGAGGAGAAGGGTCCCTTCCTCGACCGTCTGCGCAACGCGGTGGTGGAGCTCGGAAGGCGGTGAGCACGCGCTTCGACCCCGAGCTCGTCGCGGTCTTCGGCGGCCTGCTGGCGCTGCTCGTCGTGGCGACGGCCGTCGGCGCCGTGCTTCGCCGCCGGGTCACCGCGGCCGGCGCGCGCGCCACGGTCGAGAACGCCTGGCAGCGGATCGTCGCCTGGTGGGGGATGTGCGCGGTCTTCGCGGCGGCGACGGCGATCGGACCGCTCGCCTCGACCGCGCTCTTCGCGCTCCTGTCGTTCCTCGCGCTGCGCGAGTTCGTGACGCTCACGCCGACCCGTTTCGCGGATCACGCTACGCTCGTCTGGTGTTTCTTCGTGATCCTGCCGCTGCACTACGTCTTCCTCGCGGTGCGCTGGTACGGGATGTTCGCGATCTTCATCCCGGTCTATGCCTTCCTCTTCGTGCCGATCCGCGCGGCGCTCGCGGGCGACGTCGAGCATTTCCTCGAACGCACCGCGAAGATCCAGTGGGGGTTGATGGTGGCGGTCTACTGCGTCAGCCATGCGCCGGCGCTGCTGCTGCTCGACCTGCCCGGCGGTGCCGGCGCGACCCCGAAGCTGCTCCTCTGGCTGGTCGTCGTCGTCCAGCTCTCGGACGTCTTCCAGTATCTCGCCGGCAAGACGCTCGGCCGCCGCCCCGTGGCGCCAACGGTTTCGCCCGGCAAGACCTGGGAGGGGCTGATCGTGGGCGGCCTCGCGGCGACCGGCGTCGGCGGCGGGCTCGGTTTCCTGACCCCGTACTCCCCGGTCGCGGCGACGGGCATGGCGCTGCTGCTCGTCTTTCTCGGCTTCGCCGGCGGCCTGACCATGTCGGCGATCAAGCGCGACGCCGGCGTCAAGGACTGGGGCAGCTCGCTCGCCGGCCACGGCGGCGTGCTCGACCGCATCGATTCACTCTGCTTCTCGGCGCCGATCCTTTTCCATCTGACCCGCTGGTTCCTGCCCGGCAGCGTCTGAGGCAGACCAGAAGGACCGGGCTCTCCAGAGGAGACGGTCCACGGATTCGGCCGGGCAGATCCGCAGGCTCTTCAGCCGCCGGCCAGACCTCCGTACGGCCAGGGCGTTGACGATCCGCTCGGAGGGCCATCCCCCGGACCCGTGTGGCCAGGCCGGCGCAAGTCTCCAACCCCTTCACCCCAACCACCGCGCCACGCAGAACTCGTAGGCGTAGCAGTCGGAGCAGGCGCGGTGGAGCTCGGGTTCGCGGGCGAGTTGGGTGAGGAGGGTGAGGGCTTCGGGGTCGGTTCGGTAGATGGCGCGCAGCTCTTCGAGGCGGGCTTCCATCGGGGTGTAGAACTCCTCCCACCAGGCTTCGTCGGGGAGGGTGAAGTGGCCTTCGAGGGTGAAGCCGGCGCGGGCGATCGCGGCCAGGAGGTCTTCGATCCGGCCCATGGCCGGGTAGTCGGACTCGAAGCTCGCCCGGATCGCGGCCGGCGGATCGTCGCGGCGCCAGACCGCGTCGGTGAAGGCCAGGTAGCCGCCGCGGCGGAGCAGCCCGCGGCAGAGGCGCAGCGCCCGGTCGATGCCGAGGTTGTAGAGCGCGCCTTCGGACCAGACGAGGTCGAAGCTCGCCGGCGGCAGGCCGGCGGCGGCCATGTCGGCGACCCGGGGGTGGATCCGGCCGGTGAGGCCACGGGCGGTGAGAGTGGCGCGCAGCCGTTCGATGCTCGGGGCGTGGTGGTCGACGGCCGTGATGAGCGCGTCGGGGAGGAGGCCGGCGAGGTGGAGGGTCTGTCCGCCAACGCCGCAGCCCAGATCGAGGACCGCCGGTGCCGCGGGCAGCTCGCGGCAGAGGGCGAGCGCGCGCCCGGCGCACTCCCGGTTCCCCGGACCCTGCCGGGGGAGGGACTCGTAGAGCTCGAAGAAGAGCGGCCAGAACCGGGGCGATGGTTCGCTCATCGCGGCATCCTCTCGCGGCGCACGGCCGCCGGCCGGGAGGCTATCCCGGATTCCGCCAGCCGTGATGCGGCGAGAGCGGTTCTGATTGTTCTCCCCCTCTTGCGCCCGCCCCCCGCCGTGCTACTGTCGCGCGCCGTTGCCGTTCTCGACATCTTCGCCGCCGGGGCCGGAGCGCCGGTTGGCGCGTCCGGATCCGGCCGCCTGTCCGCGGGTGGGCCGGGCCGGCTGACGTGACGTGAAACCCTGCGGGGACGCCCGGCCGATCGACCGAGCGTTCGCCGCGACTTCGGAAAGGATTCCGAATGCGAACGAAGATCGTGCTCTTGTTCTTCGCGGCGGCGTTCGTCCTGCTCGCCGCGGCGGTGCCGGCTGAGAATCTGATCGTCAACTCCGAGTTCGACGCCGCGGACGGGCTCTCCGGCTGGCAGACCGACATCGGGAGCTGGCAGCTCGGCTACGACGCCGGTACCTGCTCCGGCTCGTACTCGGCGCTCGGCACCTCGGCGGTCCTCGGGATCGGCAGCCAGTACCTCAGAATGCGTCAGACGGACTGCCTGGCCGTCGATCCGAACGCGACGCCCGCGCTCTACCTGGGCGCCACCTACCGCACCACGGCCAACGTCTGGGCCCGGCTCTACCTGCGGTTCTACAGCGACGGCGACTGTCTCTCCCACCTCGGCTTCAGCGATTTCGTCTTCGGCGGCACCTCGGCGAGCTTCAATCGGATCGTCGATCTGATCGCGATCCCGGCGACCGCGGCCGGCATGCGCTTCTGGGTCGACTTCAACCCGAAGAACGCCGACGAGCCGCAGTTCACGGCCGAGGTCGATCGGATCTACCTCGGCGAGCGCGCCGAGATCTTCGACGACGGTCTCGAAGCCGAGGGCGGCAGCGTCTGCCGGTGGAGCGCCAGCGAAGGGCTCGTGTACTGAGCGGGCGCGTGCCCGGAGCCTCTTCGCGTTGACGGCTGCCGACGCTTTTTCGATACTGTCCCGGCGTGTCGCGACCCGTTCCGAACCCCCTCGATTCCGGCGGCGCGCCGGGAGGTCGGCCCCTCC
>JAAYLR010000017.1 GCA_012521815.1 Acidobacteriota bacterium | reverse complement strand
GCGTGAGCGCGTACTCGATGCTCTCGGTGAGCAGCCGACAGAGGCGACGCTTGAGCTCCTCGGGAAGATCGCGCCGGATGCCGTTGCCACCGAGCGGCAGCGGACCGCCGGTCTCCTCCTGCCACCAGGCCCCCAGATCGAAACCGTGGAGACCGAGATCACCGAAGGTGAGCTGCCCCTCGTGGATCACCACCCCGGCCGCGAACTCACCCGAGGTCACCGCGTCGAAGATCGCGTCGAACGGGCGCACCTCGGTCTCGACCTGCGGCTGCCAGATGCGCAGCGCGAGCGCCGCCGTGGTGAGCGCCCCCGGGATCACCACCCGGGTACGGGCGATCGCCTCCCGGGTGACCGGAGTCCGGGCCACCACCACCGGCCCGTAGCCATCCCCGAAGCTCGCTCCCGAAGGCATGAGCTGGTACCGGTCGGCGAGGTGGGCGTAGGCGTGGAAGGAGAGGGCGGTCACCTCGTAGGTGCCCTTGAACGCCTCCTGGTTCAGGGTCTCGATGTCGGTGAGCTGGTGCTCGATCTCGAGCCCGGAGGTATCGAGCCGCCCCTGGGTGAGGGCGTAGAACATGAAGGCGTCGTCGGAATCGGGGCTGTGGGCGATGCGGATGCGGGTAGACATGGTGCAGCGAAGGGTATCAGACGCCCTCTCCGCCCCTGCGGCGGGACCCGGACCGGCCCGTTCCCTTGAGCTTTCGACCCGTCTCCCCTATCCTCTCGCCATCCATGGATCGCACCCCGGCCCGGCCGCGGGTGCCTGCCGCAGGGAGAACCTCGTGTCGACGACCCAGAGCACCACCTGCCGCGTCCTCCTCCTGCTCGCCATCACGGGCCTCATCGCGCTGAGCGCCGGTGCCCAGGAGGCCTTGCCCGAAGATCCCGGCGTGCTCGTCGAGCTGCCGGCGCTCCTCGAGGAACCCGAGCCCCTCGAGATCTCCACCACCACGTCGACCCCCGGCGTGGTGCAGGAGGTCACCCTGGGAGGCGTCTCCGAGAAGGCCGGAGGCGTGACTTTCCAGCTGGACGGCGAGTTCCTGGTCTCGGGCTGGAACAACGCCAACTGGCGCTACACGATGAACTTCGGGGAACCCCTCATCTTCCGCCGGATCTTCATCGATCTCGATTTCATGCGCGGCCAGCTCGGCCCCGGCACCGACGAGAATCAGTACTGGTACCCGCTCTACTACGCGATCTTCTGGCTCAACAACGGCCGCTACTGGGACGACATGATCGCCTATCCGAACTACCTCTCGAACGGCCGCCTCTGGAACGAGACCAACGCCGGCGGCTACTGGAACCCGGACTGGGGCGAGTACGGGCTGCAGGTGAACACCCACTGCCCGCTCGAAGAGGGGCACTGGTACCACCTGAAGTTCATCTACGACACCGTCGACCACTACCTCGAGTTCGTGCTCACCGAAAACGGCCAGCACGTCTGCACTCTCGGCTCGGATGCCGGCATCGACCAGATCGACACGAACTGGATGTTCATCGAGTTCGGCACCTCCTACTCTCCCGAGGGCCCCGAGGGCTGGACCCTCGGCTGGCGGTTCGCCAACTTCAAGATCCAGTACCTCGGCGACGAGCCGCCGGGACGCCGCCCGCGCCGCCGGTAGCGCCCCGCCTGGCCGCCAGACGCAAAGAGGCCGCCCCGGGAACGGGGCGGCCTCTTCGCATGTCGAATCCGGAAGCCTCAGGGGCAGGCGAAGGCGTTGACGTCCTGCACCGGCAGCGCCGGGGTGCCGAGCGGGTTCGAGTAGCTGCGCGAGAGGCCGGTGGTGGTATCGGTGACGGTGAGGTCGTACCCAACGTCGGTACCGGCGGTGAGGAAGACCCAGAACCGGTTGCCGAGCCCCGGCGTGCAGGCGTTGAGCACCTTGACCATCAGCTCCGGGTTGTCGGGGGTGAAGAACCAGAAGAGCCCGCCCCGCGCGACGCCGAGCTGGGCCAGGTCGATCGCCTTGCCCGCCGCCGATTCGCCGGTCGCCGTCCGGTAGTTCACCTTCACCTCGAAGCGGTTGTCACCGGGTTCGTTGTCGATGCAGAGCGTGTTCGGTCCCGGCGTGCAGATCGACGGCGTGGCGTTGAACATCGTCGCCACGATCTGGAAACGGCCCGCTCCGAGGACCCGCCGCACCAGGGCATGCCAGGTGCCCGGCTCCGGAACCTGGACTTCGCAGAACTCGACCAGGCCGGCTTCGGTGCTGCTGCAGTCGGCGGCGTTCGGCGCGGCGGGGGCACCAGCGCGCAGGAAGAGGTCGAAGTCGGGATCCGGCGACCCTTCGAACTCCGTGCCGTGGAGAGCGACCCGCAGCAGCGCCGTTCCGCGCGGCACCTCGAAGGTGTACCGCTGCTCGGTCACCGTGGGGCCGAGGATCGCGGAGCTCCCCGCCACGATGGTCCCCTCCCGTCCGGCCTGCGGCAGCGAGCCGCAACTCGTCCGCAGCAGATCCTCGCCACCCACCGCGTCGATGAGGTTCTGCTCGGCGAAGACCTCCGCGCTCCAGGCATCGTCCACGGGCTCGCACGCGGCGTTGGTTCCCGACGAGATGATCCCCGCCACCACGGGCCCCAGGCCATAGTCGACGAACAGGGGGCCGCCGGCATCGCCGTCGCAGCTGTTGCTGTTGGTACCGGGAGGGCCGAGCGGGTCGGCGAAGCGCCAGCAGACGTTGTGCTCCGACGGTACCGCCGTGCAGGCGACGGTCTTGATCCGGCCGGTGCGCTTCAGCCCGAGATCGTCGGCGCCCGCCGCGCGGCCGAAGCCGACGATGGTGCCCGACATGCCGGCCGGCACCCGCTGCGCCCGGCTGATCGGCGTCGGCGCGATCCCGTCCACCGGCCGCGCCAGGCGGAGCAGCGCCACGTCGCTCCGTTCCTGCCCCTCTTCGAAGAGGAACTGCGGGTGGATGTACACCGCCGAGACCGGCACCACGCCGGCGTGCTGGAAGAAGACCTCGTAACGCGCCGGGTCGAGCAGGTCGTGCCGCTGCGCGCACTCCAGCCCCGTCAGGACGAGGCCGGCGCTCGGGTCGGTGCAGAAGCAGCTCGTGGCCGTGAGCACGTGGCTGCAACCGATCAGGGTGCCACTGCAGAGTGCCCCCACCTGGTCGCGGATCAGCGCGACCGATGGCTGGAGGTTCTCGAGCACGCCGTTGACGATCTTGTCGGCCGGCAGGACCGCGCCGTCGAGGACCCGCAGCGGGGTGGCCGGTGGCGGTGTCGCCGCCAGCGGCGCGGCCAGGAGCAGGAGGGTGGCAACGAAGAGAAGACGATGGGCGCGTGGCATGCGGAGCCTCCAGGTTGGTGATGTCCGTGGGTTCTGGGTTCGATTTCTCGCCGCCCGCCCCCGTTCAACGCCGGGGACGGGAGAGGGCGAGCTGGCAGATCGTCTCACAGAGCGTCCCGAAGTCGATTCCCACGACCCCCGCCGACTGCGGCAGCAGGCTCATCCGGGTCAGGCCGGGGAGGGTGTTCGCTTCGAGCACCGCGGGCTCCCCCCGCTCATCGAGACGCAGGTCGGTGCGGGAGAAGTCACGCAGCTTCAACGTGCGATGGGTGGCGAGGGCGAGCTCCTGCAGCCGCCGGGCGAGCTCCTCGCCGATCGGTGCGGGGAAGAGCTCGTCGGTCATCCCCGCGGTGTATTTGCATTCGTAGTCGAAGATCTCGTGCTGGGGCACGATCTCGCCCACGCCGAGGGCCCGGTCGCCGAGCACCCCGACGGAGAACTCGCGCCCCGGCAGGAAGCGTTCCAGCATCACCTCCCGGTCCACCGTCTCGGCGAGCGCCACCGCCGCCGGCAGCGCCGCGAGATCACGGATCACCGAGAGGCCGACCGTCGATCCGGCGGCGAGCGGCTTGACGATGAGCGGCAGCCCGAGGGCGGCGATCTCCGTCTCTTCCGCCGGCCAGAGGACCCAGTCCGCGGTGGGGATGCCGGCGTGGCGGCAGAGGCGCTTGGCGACCTCCTTGTCCATCGCGAGCGCGCTGCCCACCGCGCCGGAGCCCGTGTACCGGAGGCCGGCCAGATCGAGGAGGGTCTGCACCTCGCCCCCCTCCCCCTGCCGGCCATGGAGCACGAGGAAGACGAGGTCGCAGCGGCGGAAGAGGGGCTCGCGCAGGAGCAGAGGGAGGTCTTCCCGGGCCGCGAGGGCGGCCAGCTCCGCGGCCGACGGCGGCGCGGTGCCGACCGGCCTCGCCAGCCGCTCGGCCTCGCCCGCGGCGTCGAGCACGCCGTGGACGGTATCGGCCACCGTGACCTCGTGCCCGCGCTCGCGCAGGGCCCGAGCAACCTCGCGCGCCCCGGCCAGCGCCACGTCGCGCTCCGGGGTCGAGCCGCCGGTCAGCAGGGCGATACGCATCCGGCGTGGTCCGGGATCGGAATGATCGTGGCGATGCGTTTCATCTCTGGGTCCGTTCACCGTGAAAGCTCGCGGCGGCGAGGGCGCGAGGCGCCATTCTGCCCCAGCCGGCGGTGCGGGCCAAGGCGGTTCACGGGATGTCGAGCTCGAAGTCGGGCTCGATCTCGCCCACCAGGAGGCCGCGATGGTTCCGCTGCTCGGGACGGTAGTACGGGGCGAGCTCCGCCATCTCGGCCGCCGAGAGCAGACCGAGCTGGCGGAGCAGCTCCAGGACCACGGTGTCGCGCGCCCGCTCGCCGCCGTCGGCGATCTTCAGCAGGAGGCCGAGCGCCACCGGGCCGCGGACCGCCACCCCGTAGACTCCTTCCGCCCCTTCCTTGCCGACTACCCGGCCCCCCGTGGCCGCGATCAGGGCGGTCGTGAACCGGCCCTCCCCGGCCACCATCCGCGGTGCCGCGGCCATCGCCTTCCCGATCCGGGACAGCGCCGCCGCGATCTCGCCCGGCAGCCCGGCCGCCATCGGATCGGCCAGCGCGGCGTACGCTCGCGCCCCGGCCGCGAGCGGGAGCTGCCAGGTCGGAGCACTGCAGCCGTCCACTCCGTGGCGGAGCGGGCCGGAGACGCCGGCGACCGCCGCCAGCAGCTCGCCGATCCGCCGCTGGAGCGGATGCTCCCCCTCGAGATAGCTCGCCGCCGGCAGGTCGAGGCGGCGGCAGGCGAGGAGCATCCCGGCATGCTTGCCCGAGCAGTTGTTGTGGAGCGGCGTGGGCGCCTCTCCCCGGCTCGCGAGCGCCGCCGCCTCCGGCGCGCCGAGCGGCGGATGGGCGCCGCACTGCAGCGCCTCCGGAGCGAAGCCGCCACGCGCGAGCAGCGCGCGCGCCCGGTCGGCGTGCTCGTCGCCGCCGCTGTGCGATGCGCAGACGAGCGCGAGGTCGGCGTCGTCGAGCGCGAACGCCGCCTCGCCGCCGGCGAGGAGCAGCGGCAGCGCCTGGAACGGCTTGGCCGCGGAACGCAGCACGATCTCCAGATCCGGCTCGCCGAGGGCGGTGAGCAGCCGGCCTCCGGGCGCCACCACCGCGGCGGCTCCGAGATGCCAGCTCTCGGCGAGACCCCCGCGGGTCAGGCGCGCGAGCGGGACGAACACCGGCTCAGGACTCGGCGGCGAGCGCCGCCTCGAGGTTGTCGTAGGTGGGGAAGAGCGTGTCGAGCTGTGCGACGTGGAGGAGCCGGCGGATCCGCTCGGAGGGGTTCACGAGGATCAGCTTCCGGTCGAGGTCGCGGAAGCGGCCGAGATAGCCCACCAGCTCGCCGATCCCGGTCGAGTCGATGTAGTTGATCCGGGAGAGGTCGACCAGCACGTGGTCGCCCCCCTCGGTCAGCACCCGCTCGAGCGTCTGCGAGAAGAACTGCGCGCTCTCGCCCAGCTTGATCACCCCCTCGACCGAGAGGAGGACGAACTCTCCGACACGCCGCTTTTCGACGATCATGATCGTGTTTCCATCGAACGAAGGGCAGTGTACCAGCGGCCCCCCGGAGGGTCAAACCGCGTGCCGTTTCCCGCCGGACGGCGAGAAGATCCCCGGCTCGTAGGCGACGATGCGGCCGGCGAACGCCGAGGCGGCCACGGTCAGCGGCGACGCGAGCCAGAGCCGCCCCGGCCCCGAGCGCCCCCTGTAGTTGCGGTTGATCGCCGAGACCGTGACCTGGTCGACCCGCTCCGAGACGCCGGGGCCGCAGCCGATGCAGGCACCGCAGCCGGGCGGGATGAGCCGCGCCCCGGCCGCCGTGAAGACCGCTTCGTACCCCCGTTCGCGGGCGTATCGCGCCACCGCCTCCGAACCGTACTGGATGAGCCACGTGACCCCGGGCGCCACCCGCCTCCCCGCGGCGACCGCTTCGGCGGCCACCCGGTGGTAGAAGTCCAGATCGGCGATCTTCCCGGCCGTGCACGATCCCGCGTAGGCGATGTCGATCCGGACCTCGCCGATCTCGCGAACCCGCACGCCGTTCGTCGGATCGGAGGGGATGCCGTGATCCGGATCGCCGGGGTGCGCCACCATCGGCGCGATCGTGGCGAGATCGATCCGGTGCACGCCGCCGGCATACTCGGCCCCGTCGTCCGGGGCGACCGCCCGGGCCCGCCAGCGCGCCTCGTCCCCCGCGGGGCGCCACGCCCGCAGCCAGCGGAAGGTCTCCTCGTCGGCGGCCACGACGGCACCGCGCGCGCTGCACTCGGCGGCCATGTTCGCGAGCGTCGCGCGCTCGTCGAGCGGAAGGCCGGCGAGCCCCGGACCGGTGAACTCCATGACCCGGTCGAGCGTCTTCTCTGCACGCGCGAACTCCGCGAGGATCCAGAGCATCAGGTCCTTGGCCGTCACGTTCGCCGCGAGCTCGCCCACCAGCTCGAAACGGATCGCCTCCGGGACCTCGACCCGGGCAAAACCGCTCTGCACGAGCGCCGCGTACTCGGTGGCTCCGACTCCCCAGGCGAGGGCGTTGTTCGCCCCGCCCATGCAGGTGTGCGAGTCGGTGGCCTGGATGAAATCGCCGGGCTCGATCATCTGCTCGCGCGCCACCTCGTGACAGATCCCCGGCGAGACGCCGCCGACCGCCGAGAAGTCGCGCACTCCGGTCTGCCGCTGGAACTCCCGCTGGATCTCCCGCAACCGCGCGATCTTCGGCAGCCAGGGCCGCAGGCCGGGGACCTCGTCGGCGTAGATCAGGTGATCCTCGAAGACCGCGAACCGCTCGGGAGCGGCGAGCCGGTAGCCGGGGCCGTGCTCACGGGTGAGGAAGGCGTGGACCTGCGCGGTCGTGAACTCGTGCGAGTAGCCGCCGTCGACGCGCACCACCACCGGCTCGCCCGGCGCGACGAAGCCGCTGCCCCCCTCCTGATGGCGGGCCAGGATCTTCTCCGTCATCGTCATCGGCCGCGGCCCGGTCGTGGCGGCGGGCAGGGCGATCTCCCCCGCCGCCACGGCGCGGACGAACGGGAAGAGGCCGCCGCTTCCGATCACCAGCCGGGTCAGCGGGTCGTACCCCTGGCAGAGCTCGGCGAGCGGCACTCCCTCCCCCCGTTCGAGCCGCCGGAGCGCGTCGTAGCCGGCCAGGAGCGTGCCGAGATTGATCTGGTTGCGGGCGTGGATCGGCGCGAAGGAGCTTGCGACCGCGATCCGGATCCCCGCCCATACCTCCGCCTGGGCCGCCGTTTCGCGCGACGAACCGGTCCCTTTCCGGGCGCCGGAGACGATCACCTCGAAGTTGCCGGCCACGAGCGCGTCGCGCCGGAAAAGCCGCTCTCCGTCCACGACGAGCCCGGCGTACGCCTCGCGGGCGATCGCCGCCGGTTCCCAGTCGAAACAGACCCAGGCCGGCGTGATGAGGTCGGTGTTGACGTCGTCGAGGAGATCGTCCGGCGCGAGGTCGGCCATCCGGAGGTCGAGCCCGTCGTAGAGCTGGCGCCGGATCAGGTCGGGATCCCGGGTGAGGAAGAGCACCCGTTTGCCGGGCGTGAGTCGGACGATCTCGTTCGGTCGCGGCATCGGGTCTCGCACCCGGGGCGGTCGGAGCCCCGGGCCGGTCGCATTCTACGGAGCGGCGGCCGGAAGGCGCCGCCACCCCCCTGCTACGGGCGCTGGTTCGCGGGCAGGACCCGCTTCCGCAGGCGGAACGCCTTCGGGGTGACCTCGACGAGCTCGTCGGCGGCGATGAACTCGAGCGCCTGCTCGAGGTTCATCACCAGCGGCGGCGCGAGGCGCACGAGCTCGTCGGCGGTCGAGGAGCGCATGTTGGTGAGCCGCTTCTCGCGGACGATGTTCACGTCGAGGTCGTTGCCGCGGTTGTGCTCGCCCACGATCATCCCTTCGTAGACCTCGTCGCCCGGCGCGACCATGAGCAGGCCGCGCGGCTGGAGGTTCTCGATCGCGTAGGCGGTCGCCCGGCCGGGGCGGTCGGCGACCAGCGCGCCGTTCGCGCGCTGCTCGATCTCGCCCTGCCACGGCTCCCAGCCGTCGAAGAGGGAGTTGAGCAGACCGGTGCCCCGGGTATCGGTCAGGAACTCGCTGCGGAAGCCGATGAGACCCCGCGAGGGGAGGCGGAACTCGAGCCGTACCCGGCCGGTGCCATGGTTGACCATCTTCGTCATCCGCCCCTTGCGCGTTCCGAGCTTCTGGGTGACCACCCCGATGAACTCCTCCGGGACGTCCACCACGAGCTGCTCCATCGGCTCGTGGAGCGCGCCGTCCACCGTCCGGGTGATCACCTCGGGCTTGCCCACCGCCAGCTCGAACCCCTCGCGGCGCATCATCTCGATCAGGATCGCCAGCTGCAGCTCGCCCCGCCCCGAGACCTTGAAGGCGTCCGGCGAGGCGGTCGCCTCGACGCGGATCGAGACGTTCGTCAGCAGCTCGCGGTCGAGGCGGGCCCGCAGCTTGCTCGCGGTCAGATGCTGCCCCTCCCGGCCGGCGAGCGGCGAGGTGTTGATCCCGAAGACCATGCTGATCGTCGGCTCGTCGACGCGGATCGGCGGCAGCGCGAGCGGCGTCTCGGCGTCGGAGAGCGTCTCTCCGATCGTCACCTCGTCGATCCCGGTCACGGCGACGATCTCGCCCGGCGCCGCCGCGGCGATCTCGACGCGCCGCAGCCCTTCGTAGCCGTAGAGCCCCGTCACCTTCGCCGGCCGCAGCGAGCCGTCGTGGAGACAGCGGGTGACCGCCTGGCCGCGAGCGAGCTGGCCGTTGACGAGCCGGCCGATGGCGAGCCGGCCCACGTAGTCGTCGTAGTCGAGCGCGGTGACGAGGAGCTGCAGCGGTCTGTCCGGCTCGTAACGCGGCGCCGGCACGGTGCGCACGATCTCCTCGAAGAGCGGCGCGAGCGTCTCGTCGGGGCCGTCGACCGCGCGGCGGCAGATCCCCCGCTTCGCGTTGCACCAGAGGACCGGGAAGTCGAGATCCTCCTCGCCGGCGTCGAGGTCGATGAAAAGGTCGTAGACCTCGTCGAGCACCTCCCGCGGCCGCGCGTCGGCGCGATCGATCTTGTTGATCACCACGATCGGCGGCAGCTTCGCCTCGAACGCCTTACGGAGCACGAAGCGGGTCTGCGGCAGCGGCCCTTCGGAGGCGTCGACGAGGAGCAGGACGCCGTCGACCATCTTCAGCGTCCGCTCCACCTCGCCGCCGAAGTCGGCGTGCCCGGGGGTGTCGACGATGTTGATCCGCGTCCCCTTCCAGACCACGGCCGTGTTCTTGGCCATGATCGTGATCCCCTTCTCGCGCTCCAGATCGATCGAGTCCATGACCCGCTCGACGACGTGCTCGTGGGCGCGGAAGATCCCGGCCTGCCAGAGCAGGGCGTCGACGAGGGTGGTCTTGCCGTGATCGACGTGGGCGATGATCGCGAGGTTGCGGATATCGGCGCGGATGGCTGAAGGCATGCGGCTTCTCGCAGTGGTCGGTGGATGGTGGCCGGTGGACCGCCGGGGGCCCGGACCCGCCGGGCGGCCGCGCGGGGGCGGGACGATATCAGAGCCCGCGCGCCGGCGCCGGGGGATGGCTAGAATTCGCCGGATGCGCGCCCGTGGCCCCCTGCTCCTCGCCCTGACCCTCCTCGCCGCCACCCCTCTCGCCGCCGTCACGAGCCCCTGGCACGACGACGGTCCGGCGCGGGTGCGGCTGCTCTCCCCCTGGGAGGCCGCGCCGGCCGCGGGCGAGCTCTGGCTCGGCCTGGAGCTCGCTCTCGCCCCGGGCTGGCACGCCTACTGGCACAACGGCGGCGACGCCGGCTACCCGCCGGCGGTCGACTTCTCGGGGACGGCGGAGGTGCTTGCCCTCGACCTGCTCTTCCCGGTGCCGGAGCGGTTCGATCTGCCCGGCGATCTCGTCGCCTTCGGCTACGAGGAGTCGGTCATCTACCCCCTCCGCCTGGAGACCGACTTCGGCGCGGCGACCGCCGCACACTTCCGCGGCTCGGTCTCCTACGTCGTCTGCGCGAGCGAATGCGTCCCGTTCACGAGCCCGCTCGCCCTCGACCTGCCGCTCGCCAGCCAGCCGTGGGAGGCCACAGTGGATGCGGCGCGTCTCGCCGCCGCCCGCGACCGCCTCCCCCGGCCGCTACCCGACGGGGCGACGGTCTCCCCGGCCCCGCTCGCCACGGACACCGCTGGCGGAACGTTCACCCTCACCGCCCGCGGCCTGCCGGTTCCGCCCACGGCGCTCTTCTTCGCGGTCCACGACCTCGTCGAGCTCGGCCGCCCGGAACGGGACGAGCGGGACGACGCCGTGCTCTTCACCGTGCCGTACACCTGGCTGGACCACAGCCGCACCTCCGAGCAGCTCGCCCTCGCCTGGACGCTGGCGGCCGGTGACGGAGGGTGGGAGGGGAGCTCGCCGCTCCACCTCCCCGCAGCCGCCCGCCCCGCCACGCTCCCCGGTGGTCCCGCCGCGATCCCCGCAGATTCCGCCAACAATGGGCACTCCCCGACCGAACCCACCCGCTGGCCCTGGTTTGCGCTCGCCGGTGTGGTCGGCGCCGGGCTGCTCTGGGCCCTCTGGCCCCGCGCCGGCGAACATCCCCCAGCCTGACGAACACGTTCCGACCTCACCCCGGACCACCGAAGGAGACAACCCCATGCCCCGCACCGTGACCACACTGCTCGCCCTCGTCCTCCTCCTCGCTCCCCTGACCTCCGCGGCCGCCACGGTCGCGGTCGGGGATGCCGCACCCGACTTCCGGCTCCCCGACCTCGACGGGCGGGAGGTCACCCTCTCGGAGTTCCGCGGCAAGGTCGTGGTGCTCCAGTGGATGAACCCGAACTGCCCGTTCATCGCCCGCCACGCGCGGGAGGGGACGATGACGAAGATCGTGGCGGACCATCCGGAGATCGTCTTCCTCGCGATCAACTCGACGAATCCGGAGCAGAAGGATTACCTCACCCCCGAGGCCCACGCCGCCTTCAACCGCGAGCACGGCATCGGCTACCCGGTCCTCTACGACCCGGCGGGCGAGGTCGGCCGGGCATACGGCGCGAAGACCACGCCGCACCTGTTCGTGATCGACCCCGAGGGGATCGTGCGTTACCAGGGGGCGATCGACGACGCCCCGCGCGGCGGCGCGACGGTCAACTACGTGGCGCAGGCACTCGCCGCGCTCGCCGCCGGCGAGCCGGTCGAGCCGGCGACCACGAAGCCGTACGGCTGCACCGTCAAGTACTGACGGCGCTCACTCCGGCTCGCCCACCCCCCGCCGCCGCGCCTTGCTCTCGGCGCGGCGGCGTTTGTCGTGGAGCCGGCGCTCCCGGGCGGCGCGCCCGGGGCGGGTGGGGACCCGCGGCCGCGGCGGCCGGGCGGCGAGCCGGAGCAGCTCCTCCAGGCGGGCGAGAGCGTCACGGCGGTTCCGCTCCAGCGTCCGGAAGCGCTGCGCCACGAGCACCAGCTCGCCGGCCGCGGTCAGCCGCCGTCCGGCGAGACGGACGAGCCGCGCTCTGACCTCCGCGGGCAGCGCGGTGCAGCCGGCCACGTCGAAGCGGAGCCGCACCGCGGTGGCGACCTTGTTCACGTTCTGGCCGCCCGGGCCGGCGGCCCGCCGCAGGGGTTCGCAGCGGAGCTCCGTATCGGGAATCGAAAAGCCACCCAGGATCGCCATCGCGGCGATCATGCCACCGCCGGGCAGGACCGGCTTCAGTACCGGTAATGCTCCGGCTTGTACGGCCCGTCCACGCTGACGCCGATGTACGCCGCCTGCTTCGGGGTGAGGGTGGTGAGCCGCACCCCGAGCTGGTCGAGATGGAGGCGGGCGACCTTCTCGTCGAGCTCCTTGGAGAGGACGAAGACCTTCTTCGGATAGCTCTCGCCCCGCGCCGCGAGGTCGATCTGCGCGAGCACCTGGTTGGTGAAGCTGCACGACATCACGAACGAGGGGTGCCCGGTGGCGCAGCCGAGGTTCAGGAGCCGCCCGTCGGCGAGGATCAGCACCGAGTGGCCGTCGGGGAAGACCCACTCGTCGTACTGCGGCTTGATGTTCACCTTCCGGATTCCCGGCGTCTTCGCCAGCCCGGCCATGTCGATCTCGTTGTCGAAGTGGCCGATGTTGCCGACGATCGCCTTGTCCTTCATCCGCGCCATGTGGCCGGCGGTGATGACATGGAAGTTGCCGGTGGCGGTGATGAAGAGGTCGGCGCTCTCGACCACGTCCTCGACCCGCCGGACCTCGTACCCCTCCATCGCCGCCTGCAGGGCGCAGATCGGGTCGATCTCGGTGACGATCACCCGCGCGCCCTGGCCGCGCAGCGCCTGCGCGCACCCCTTCCCCACCTCGCCGTAGCCGCAGACCACCGCCACCTTGCCGGCGAGCATCACGTCGGTCGCCCGGTTCAAACCGTCGACGATCGAGTGCCGGCAGCCGTAGAGGTTGTCGAACTTCGACTTCGTGACGCTGTCGTTGACGTTGATCGCGGGGAAGAGGAGCGTGCCGTTCTTCTCCATCTCGTAGAGGCGCAGGACGCCGGTGGTCGTCTCCTCGGAGACCCCGTGACAGCCGGCCGCCACCCGCTCCCACCGCCCCGGTTCGTCGCGCTGCAGCCGCGCGAGGAGCCGGAGGACCACCGCGAACTCCTCGCTGTCGGCGGTCGCCGGATCCGGCACCGCACGGGCGCGCTCGTACTCGAGGCCCTTGTGGATGAGGAGCGTCGCGTCGCCGCCGTCGTCGACGATCTGCGTCGGCCCGCGACCGGCGCCGAAGTCGAGGGCCCGGGAGGTCATCTCCCAGTACTCCTCGAGCGTCTCCCCCTTCCAGGCGAAGACCGGCACCCCGGCCGGCGCCGCGGGCGTCCCTTCGGGACCGACCACCACCGCGGCGGCGGCGTGATCCTGGGTCGAGAAGATGTTGCAGGAGGCCCAGCGCACCTCGGCGCCGAGCTCGACGAGGGTCTCGATGAGGACCGCGGTCTGGATCGTCATGTGGAGCGAGCCGGTGATCCGCTGGCCGGCGAGCGGGCGGGCCGCCGCGTACTCGCGGCGCACGGCCATCAGGCCGGGCATCTCCTGCTCGGCGAGGCGGATCTCCTTGCGTCCCCACTCGGCGAGGGCGAGGTCGCGGACGCGGTATTCGAGGGTGGTGGCGGTGGCGGTGGTCATCGGGACGTCCTTTCTCCACGCGGGCTCGGCCCGCGGGGGGTACGGGGGGAAGGCGAACGGCGAACGGCGGTGGCGAGCAGCAGCGCCGGGCCCTTCGCCGCGGGTTCCGGGGAGAGCGGGGCGACGCGCACCGCGCCGAGCCCCGCCCGGGTGAGGAGCGCTCCGAGCCCGCGCGGGGTGAAGCCGGGCCACTTCTGCCCGAGCTGCCGGCGGAACGCCTCGCGGTCGTGGGCGAGCAGATCGACGACGACCGCGCGGCCGCCCGGGCGCAGGATCCGCGCCATCTCGGCGAGCGCCGCCGCGGGCTCCTCCACGTGGGTGAGCGCGAGGAGCATGAGGGCGGCGTCGCAGCCGCCGTCGGGGAGCGGGAGCGCGGCGAGGTCGCCCGCGTGGAGCTCCACGTTCCGCCGGCCCGCGAGCCGGCGGCGCGCGGCCGCGAGCATCTCCGGGCTGTTGTCGACGGCCACGACCCGTGCCACGTGCGGCGCGAGCCGGGCGGAGACGGTGCCGGCGCCACAGGCGAGGTCGGCGACCGTCCAGTCGGCGGGCAGCAGGGCGGCGAGCGCGGCCTCGGTGAACCGCTCGCCGTAGAGCTCGCCGCGGAGGCGCTCCCACTCGGCGGCGGCGCCGGCGAAGAAGCTCTCGCCCGTGGGGCGCCGCTCGGCGAGGAGGCGCGCGAGCCGCAGCCGGTCCTGCGCGAGCGCCGGCCAGCCGTCGGTCTCCCGGCGGGCGACATCCCAGAGCGCGGCGGCGCCGGCGCCGAGCTCGCCGGCGGCGAAACGGTACCGGTTCGACGTCCGCTCGGTGCGCGAGACGACCCAGCCCTGCGCCGCCAGCGCCTTGAGGTGGCGGCTGACGGTCGGTTGCGGCAGTTGCACCACCGCCGCCAGCTCCCCCACCCCGAGCTCCTCCCGCTCCAGGAGCGCGAGCAGGCGGAGCCGCACCGGGTCGGCGAGAGCCGCGAGATCGGCGACGAGCGGGTTCGAAGCGAGGGTCGCGTGATTCATTCTTTTATACAGATATAAGAATGAACCAAGCCGCCGGCGGCGTCAAGTCCCGGGAGGCGCGTCGCGGGGGAAGAGCAGCGCCGCCACGGCAGCCCAGGCGAGCGGGAGGGCCGGCTGGTGGAAGCGGGGAAGCTGCTCGGTGACGAGCGCATGGAGGAGAAAGGAGAGCGTCGGGAGGAGGAGCAGCGCGAGCTGCGGGCCGGAGCGCTGCGCGACCGCCCTTCCGAGCACAGTCACGAACCCGATCGCGAGCAGCAGCCCGAGCGGCAGCGCGAGATCGAACGGCAGCGCCCAGGCGGGCGAACGCTCCGCGAAGAGCCCTCGCCAGAGAAGAGGGGGGAGCGACAGCAGGTATGTCCCCGGATCCTTCCGGACGATCTCTACCGCCTCGCGCCGGAGGGCGGCGTCGGCCGCGAGCCGGTCGCCCAGGCTGGCGAGGAGCGCGGCGCGCCGGTGGATCGCGCGGACGAAGTAGTTCGCCTGTGCGGGCGGCCCGCTCCACTCCCACCGGTCGAGGCGGCTCGCGGGAAACCAGCGCCGGTGGAGATCGCGGGCGAGCCCGCCCGGAGTCCAGGCGAGCGCGGCACCCCACCGCCCCTCGCGGGCCAGATCGAGGCTCAGTTCGGCGCGTGCCAGAGGGACGACACGGCTCTCGGCGAGAGTCCATCGGTCGAACTGCCGAACGTTGCGCGCCATCCAGAGCGCGGGCGGGAGCAGCGAGACGGCCAGCAGACAGGCCGCGAGGAGGAAACGGCAACGCCACGGCTCCCGCTGCGGCGGCCGGGGCCGGAGCAGCGGCACGAGGGCGGCGAACGGCAGGAGGTAGGCGAACGCGGCCCGGGTCACGGCCAGCGCGCCGAGGAGGAGGCCGGCGCCGAGGGCGCGGCCGGCCGCCGGTCTCTCGGCGAGCGCCGCGAGTGCCACCGCGGCGAGGGTGAGCAGCGGCGCGGCGAGCGCCTCGGAGGCGAGCTGGCCCGAGAGGTGCCGGAGCGCCGGGCTCGCGCACACGAGCAGCGCGGCCGCCACCGTCGCGCCCCGCCCTCCCCCGAGCCGTCGTGCCGCCAGCGCCGCGCCCCAGGCCGCGATCAGGAGGGCAAGGCGCTGCGCTCTCCGGAGGCAGCGGACGGCCCGGAGGGCCGCTGCTCCATTCTCTTCGAGCGCCGCCGGGGTCGCCGGGGCGTCGGCTCCGCAGAGGCGCCAGACGCCGGCCACGAAGAGGGCGTACCCCGGCTCGCGGTAGGCGTCGGGCGTGACGCTTTCGCCGGGCGGAGCGTGGGAGAAGACGCCGTCGCGCAGGAGGTGGATCGCCGCCTGCGCGTAATCGCGTTCGTCGTCGGTGAGCGTCCCGCGCTCTCCCGGAGCGCTCAGCACCCAGAACGCCAACGCCAGGGCGAGCGCCCAGCCCCCCCACCGGCGCCACGCTCTCCGTCCGGCCATCCCGCTCCTCCCGCGCGGGAATGTAGCAGACGCCCTTCCGGCCGGGAGCGTGAGATGCTACCGGCCATGGAGCCACCGGAGCCGGTCGCCTCGACCGCACCCGAGCCGGGCGCGCCGCGGAGCCCGGCGCCCCCTCACCTCCTCGAGCTGCTCGCGGCGATCCGCGAGCTGCACGCCGCGCCCGACCTCGAGCGCGGGCTCGCACGGCTCGCGGAGCGGATCCGCGAGCACCTGAGCTACCGGACCTTCGGCGTCCTCCTGCTCGACGAGAGGGGGCGCGAGCTCCGTTTCGCCCATGCGCTCGGCTACCCGCCGGGGGTGGCCGAACAGTGGCGCTTCGGATTCGGGCAGGGGATCATCGGTTCGGCCGCGGCGGGCGGCCGGCCGCTGCGAGTCGACGACGTCAGCGCCGACCCCCGCTATCTGAACGCCGGCGAGCGGATCCGCTCCGAGCTGGCGGTCCCGCTCCTCGCCAAGGGGCGCACGATCGGCGTCCTCACCCTCGGCCACGAGGAGCGCGGCTACTTCACCGCCGCGCACGAGCAGCTGCTCGAGCTGCTCGCCGACCACCTCGCCACCGCCATCGACAACGCGCAGCTCCACGAGAACGCCCGCGAGCAGGCGCGCACCCTCACGCTGCTGCACGAGGTGAGCCGGGAGCTGAGCTCGATCCTCGACCGCCGGGAGCTGCTCGAGCGGGTCGCGGTGGCGATCCGGCGGCTGATCGACTACGACCTCTTCACGGTGCTGCTCTGGGACGAGCATCGCCAGCTCCTCGAGCCGTGGCTGAGCGTCGGGCACGACGGCGCCCCCCGGCGCGGCATGGAGCCGATGACGCTCGGCACCGGGCTGAGCGGCACCGCCGCGCTCCTGCGCCAGCCGGTGCGGGTGCCCAACGTCCGCCTCGACCCGCGCTTCGTGGACTCGTTCCCCGGCTTCGCCGTCCGCTCCGAGCTCGTCGTCCCGCTCGTGCACAAGGACCGCCTGCTCGGGGTGCTCGATCTCGAGAGCCTCGCCTACGACGCCTTCAGCTCCCATCACGAGCAGCTCCTCTCCACCCTCTCCGGCTCGCTCGCGGTGGCGCTCGAAAACGCCCGGCATTACGAACAGCTCCGGGTCGAGGAGGGGCGGTACCGCTCCGACCTCGCCACCGCGCGCCAGATCCAGCGCCAGCTCCTGCCCAAGACGAGCCCCCTCGTCGCCGGCCTGCAGATCGGCTTCGCCTTCGAACCCGCCCGCGACCTCGGCGGTGACTTCTACGACTTCCTCTCGTACGGCGACGGCCGGCTCGGCTTCGCGATCGGCGACGTGGCGGGGAAGGCCACCGCCGCCGCGCTCTACGGCTCGTTCGCGGTCGGCCTCCTGCGCGAGCACGTCGCGCAGCAGCGTCCGGAGCCGGCCGTGGTGCTCGCGCAGCTCAACCAGCGCCTCCGCTCGCTCGGCGTCGACGGCCGCTTCCTCGCGATGGCATTCGCCCTCTACGAGCCGCGGAGCCACCGGCTCCGGCTCGCGAGCTCCGGGCTCCCCTTCCCCCACCTCGTGCGCGAAGGGCGGGCGATCACGATCCCGGCCGCGGGCGTTCCGCTCGGGCTGCTCGCCGACCGCACCTACGACGAGCACGAGCTCCACCTCGCCCCCGGCGACATCGTCGCCTTCACCACCGACGGGGTCGACGAGTGCGTGGACGCGGCCGACCGGGAGCTCGGCCGCGAGCGGGTGGGGGCGGCGCTCCTCGCGCTCGCCTCGGAGCCCGCCCACGAGATCGCGCAGGGAGTCCTCACCGCCTGCCGCCGCCACGGCGGCGAGCGCGAGCCGACCGACGACCGGACCGTCCTCGTCCTGCGCCGCACCAGCGGCTGACCGGAGATCCGGCCCGGAACGCCGTTCCGGAAGCTGCGATACGCTCCCGCGCGGCGTTCCGTTCACCCTCCGGCACGACGACGCCGCTCGTCGGCGGAGACTCCGATCGAGGTGTCCGATGCTTCCCAGCCGCAGCCGTTCCCCGTTCTGGCTCGCTCTCGCCGGCCTGCTCCTCTTCGCCCCCGCCGCGCGGTCGCAGGACCGCACCCTCGACCTGCCGCTCGGCGACCCGGCCCGCCGGGAGCGCACCGCTCCGGTGCTCCTCGACGGGATCACCGCCACCGCCACCGGCGACCTCCTCACCCCCGCCGAGCTGGCGGCCCGGCTCGATCCGGTCTCGCTCCTGCTGGTGGGCGAGAGCCACACCGACATGGAGTTCCACCGTGTCCAGCTGCGGGTCCTCGAAGAGCTCGCGCGGCGGGGACGGAGCCTGCTCATCGGCCTGGAGATGTATCCGGCCGGCGAACAGGCGAGCCTCGACCGGTGGATCGCCGACCCGGCCCTCGACGCGGACGCGTTCCTGACCCTCTCGCGCTGGTACCGGAACTGGGGCTACCACTGGGAGTACTACCACCGGATCTTCCGCTTCGCGAAGGCGCACGGGATCCGGATGTACGGCCTGAACGTGCCCCGCGCGGTCGTGCAGACCGCCCGCCGGGAGGGGCTCGAGGCGCTCAGCGCCGAACAGCGGGCGCTCCTGCCGCCCCGCATCGACACCGGCTCCGAGGAGCACCGGACCTTCTTCCGCGCCGCCTTCGATCCCGAGGGGATGCACGGCGACCTGTCGCCGGAGGCGTTCGAAGGGATGTACCGCGCCCAGTGCACCTGGGACGCGGCGATGGCGCACAACGCGATCCGGGCGCTGCGGGAGGCCAGCGGCGAGCGCCCGCTCATGGTCGTCCTCGTCGGCTCCGGCCACGTCGCCTACGGCCTCGGCGCCGAACGGCAGGCGAAGCTCTGGTACGACGGCCGCATCGCCTCCCTGATCCCGGTGCCGGTCTACGACCCGAAGGAGCACCGGCCGATCACCGCCACGCGCGCCTCCTACGCCGACTACCTCTGGGGGATCCCCGCGGCGGCCGATCCCCTCTTCCCCGTCCTCGGGATCTCGACCGCCGAGCGGGAGGAGCCGCAGCCGCTCGCGGTGATCCGGGTCGAGAACGATTCCGTGGCCGCCCGCGCCGGCTTTGCGGTGGGCGACCGGATCGTCGCGATGGACGGCACCCCGATCGACCGGAAGGAGACTTTCAACCGCCTGATGGCGACGAAGGAGTGGGGCGATTCGGCCCGCTTCGAGGTCCGTCGCGGGGAGGAGACGGTGACCCTCACCCCGATCTTCCGCCGCCCGTTCGAAGCGCCGCCGGCACCCTGTCCGGACCTACCGGCGGCCGCGGAGCCCGCGCCGGAGGCGCAGCCGTGAGGCGCGGCAAACCGGTTCGGCGGGCGATCACGGCGGCGCTCGCCTGCGCCCTCGGCGCCGGATCGCTCGCCCTCGCCGCCCCGCCCGCGCCGCCGCTCCCGCACCACGAGCTCGAGATCCGGCTCGACCCGGCCGCCCGCACCCTCGCGGTACACGACCGGCTGACCCTCGCGAGCGGCGGCGAGATCGATTTCCTCCTAAACGCCGCCCTGACGATCACCGCCGCCGAGCCGCCGGCCGCGGAGCTCCCGCTACCCGACGACCTCACCCCGTTTTCCGGGATCAACGCCGCTCCGGGCGCACCGGACGGCGCCCTGCTGAAGCGGTGGCGGGTACAGCTTCCTCCAACAGGC
>JAAYLR010000197.1 GCA_012521815.1 Acidobacteriota bacterium | reverse complement strand
GGATCGCGTAGTAGACCTTGGCCCCGATGATCCCGGCCAGCCCGGCGGCGAAGACGAGCGAGCTGGCGTCGTCGTCGTTTCCGGCCCCGGTGCGCACGAGGTTCCGGCGCAGCTCCAGGTAGGCCAGGGTGAAGGCGATCACCATCATGACGCCGAACGGGCTGATCGCGAGCGGACCGATGCGGAAGAGTTCCTGGATCATGGCGGGCCGCGGCAGCTTATCATCGGCCCCATGGCCGCTCCCGCCGTTCCGCCCCCCGAGCCCCTCGCGCGTGGTCAGCGCCAGCGCCTCCTGCTGCGCCTCCTGCGCCACCCGGGGCAACGTCAGGCGAAGCGTCTCCTCCTTCGCCTCCACCCGGCCGACATCGCCGAGCTGTTCGCCCTGCTGACCCCGGGCGAACAGCAGGCGCTGCTCGGGGTGCTGCTCGAGCTGCGGCTGGCCGCGCGCACGCTCCGCGAGCTCGGCAGCGAGACCCAGCGCCAGGTGCTCGCCCTCACTCCCGATGCCCAGCTCGCCGACATGCTGGCGAGGCTCCCGCCCCCGGACGTCGTCGATCTCCTCCGCGAGCTGCACGAAGAGCGGCGGGAGGCGGTGCTGGCGCTCTTCGAGCCGAGCCTCGCCGCGCGGGTGCGCAACCTCCTCCGGTACGGCGAGGCCACCGCCGGCGGCCTCATGAACCCGGACGTCTCCTCCTTCTCCGGCGAGCTGACCGCCGGCGAGGCGGTCGTGCGGCTCCGGCAGCTCGCCGAGGAGCGCCGCCTCTTCTACCTCTACGTCACCGACGAGCGGCGGCACCTGCTCGGGATCGTGAGCCTCTGGGCGCTGGTCACCGCCGCCTCGGAGAGCACCCTGCGCGAGCTGATGACGCGCGACGTCGTCACCGTGCGGGTGGACCTCCCCGAGGAGGACGTGGCGCAGGTCTTCGGACGCTACGACCTGCTCGTGGTGCCGGTGATCGACGAGGACGGCCGGCTGGTCGGCTCGATCTCGGTCGACGACGTCCTCGACGTGGTCGAGGAGGCCGCCACCGAGGACCTCTACCGCCTCGTCAACCTCAACACCCACGAGACCCTGGCGACGCCGCCGCCGCAGTCGGTGCGGCTGCGCCTCCCCTGGCTGTTCGTCAACCTCACCACGGCGCTCGCCGGCGCGAGCGTGGTCGGCCTCTTCCTCGGAACGATCGAGAAGTACGCGGTGCTCGCCATGTTCCTGCCGATCGTGGCCGGGCTCGGGGGCAACGCCGGCACCCAGACCCTCACCCTCATGGTGCGCGGCTTCGCGCTCGGCGAGCTCGACCTGCACGAGGGTTCGCGGGTGCTGCGGCGGCAGACGCTCATCGGCACGATGAACGGCTTCGTCGCCGGCGCCGCCCTGGCGCTGATCTCCTGGGTCTGGGAGCAGAACCTCCTGATCTCGGCGAGCCTCTGGATCGCCGGCACCGTGAACTTCACGGTCGCGGGCCTGATGGGCGCCGCGGTGCCGCTGCTGCTGCGGCGGCTCAAGCTCGATCCCGCTCTCGGCAGCTCGATCTTCGTGACCACCGCCACCGACGTCGGCGGCTTCCTCTCCTTCCTGGGCACCGCCACCCTCCTGCTCGGCAGCTTCTCGTGAACGCCCTCCCGCCCCCGCTCGACCCGGCGGCCCTCGGGCTCGTCCGCCCGGACGCGGCGGGGCTCGGCGCCCTGGCCGCGGTCGTCGGCCCGGACGGGGTGCGCACCGACGAGGCAGCCCGGGCGGCGTTCGGCCGCGACGAGACCGAGGATCTCTGCTTCCTCCCCGACGCGGTCGTCGTCCCGGCGAGCACCGAGGAGGTCGCCCGTCTCCTCGCGCTCGCCAACGCCCGGCGCTGGCCCGTCGTGCCGAGAGGAGCCGGCACCGGGCTTTCGGGGGGCGCGCTCCCGGTGGCGGGCGGGATCGTCCTCTCGCTCGCACGGCTCGACCGGATCCGGGAGCTCGACCTCGAGAACCTCACGGTCACCGCCGAGGCCGGAGTGGTCCTGGCCGACCTCCAGGCGCGGGTGGCCGAGCACGGCCTGCGCTACCCGCCCGATCCGGCGAGCCGCGACTCCTGCCAGCTCGGCGGCACGCTCGCGGAGAACTCCGCCGGTCCCCGCACCTGCAAGTACGGCGCGACCCGCCACTGGGTCCTCGGTCTCGAGGCGGTCCTGGCCGATGGCACCCGGCTCGTCACCGGGGGGAAGAACCGGAAGGACGTCGCGGGCTACGACCTCACCGGTCTGCTCGTCGGCTCGGAGGGGACCCTCGCGGTGCTCACGGCGGCGACGCTGCGCCTCGTCGCGGCCCCGCGGACGAGCCTCACCCTCATCCTCCCCTTCCCCACCCTCGACGGGGCCGCGGCGGCGGTGGCGGCGCTCTTCCGGGCCGGCCACCAGCCGACCGCCTGCGAGCTGGTCGAGGAGCGGGCGCTCGCGGCCGTCGGCAGGCTGCTGCCGCTGCCCGGGACGCTCGTTGGCCGCGCGGCGATGCTCCTGGTCGAGCTCGAGGGCGACGACGACGAGACGCTGCTCGGCGAGGCCGCCGCGCTCGAGGAGCTGGTCCGCGACCTCGGCGGCGACGAGGCACTCGCCGCGAGCGACCCGGCCGAGCAGCGGCGGCTCTGGGCGATCCGCAGCAAGGTCGGCGAGGCGGTCAAGGGCGGCTCGATCTACAAGGAGGCCGACACCGTGGTCCCCCGCTCCGCCCTCGCCGAGCTGGTGCGGGCCGCCCGCGCCGCCGCCGAGCGGCACGGCCTGCAGGCCGTCTGCTACGGTCACGCCGGCGACGGCAACCTCCACGTGAACCTGCTCAAGGGCGACCTTCCGGCGGCGCTCTGGCGGGAACGGCGGGACGCCGCCGAAGCGGAGCTCTTCCGCGCGGTGATCGGCCTCGGCGGCTCGATCACCGGCGAACATGGGGTGGGCTGGACCCAGCGGCGCTATCTGCCCCTGCGCCATCCGGCGGCCGCGATCGGCCTCCAGCGGGAGCTCAAGCGCGCCTTCGATCCCCGCGGGATCCTGAACCCCGGCAAGATCTTCCCGGGGGACGCCGAGACCGCTCCGGGCGAGCCTTGCTAAGATCCCCCCCGGCCGCATGAACGACGACCTCACCCGCCTGCGCTACGAGGCCTTCGGCCAGTTCGTCCACGGCACCCCGAGCCGAGCGGCCTGGCTGATCCTCACCCACGACAACCCCGACCCGGACGCTCTCGTCTCGATGGCGCTGCTCGCGCGGCTGCTCCGGCAGGTCTTCCGCCGCCACGCCACGATCGCCTACGGCGGGATGATCGGGCGCGCCGAGAACCGGGAGATGGTCCGGGTCCTCGGCCTCGAGATGGTCCACATGCGGGAGATCTCCTGGCGCACCTTCGACCTCTTCGCCCTGGTCGACAGCCAGCCGCGCACCGGCAACAACCAGCTCCCCGCCGACCTGACGCCGCACGTGGTGATCGATCATCACCCGCCGCGCAAGGCGAGCCTCTCCTGCCCCTTCGTCGACATCCGCCGCGACTACGGCGCCACCGCGACGATCCTCGCCGAGTACCTGCAGGCGAGCGGCCACGAGCCGACGCGGCGGCAGGCGACGGCGCTCCTCTACGCGATCAAGGCGGAGACGCAGGATTTCGGGCGCGAATCGGCCGGCCCCGATCATCGGGTCTACGACCGCCTCCTGCCCCGGATCGATCGGCGACTGATGGCGCGGATCCAGCACGCCCGGCTGCCGCTCTCCTACTTCCGCAATCTCCACCGGGCGCTCGAGAGCCTCGAGACGGTGAGCAGCCTCGTCGTCTCCCATCTCGGCGAGGTGGATCAGCCCGACATCGTCCCGGAGATCGCCGATCTGCTGCTGCGGCTCGAAGGGAAGACCTGGTCGCTCTGCACCGGAGCCTACGGGGATCGCGTCTACCTCTCGCTGCGCACCACCAACCCGAGAGCCGATGCGGGCAACCTGATGCGCCGCCTCCTGCGCCGCCGCGGCAAGGGGGGCGGTCACGGCATGATCGCCGGCGGCTGGATCCAGATCCCCCGGCCCGGTGTCCCCGACGCTCACGTCGCCATCGAGCGCCAGCTGGCGCGCGAGCTGGCCATCGCCCTGAAGAAGAACCCGGAGCGGCTCCTGCCGCTCCCCCTCGCCCCCGGTGGCGAGCGCTCCGAGATCCCCGGCGAGCGGGCAGCGAAAGACGGCTCCTGAGGACGATCCCGACTCCGGTCATCACCCTGCGCCCGAGCGGTGAGCCACCCGGCTCCACCGGCTCCGGCCCTTCATGAGGACGCCCATGCAGATCCCCTGTCTCCATATCTCCGGCATCGAGCTCCCGATCGAGTTCCGGCGGCTCTACGACATGGCCTACAACTACTGGTGGTCGTGGACCCCCCGCGCCCGCCGCCTCTTCGCCGCGATCGATTCGCGGGCCTGGGCGATCTACCGCAATCCGCTCCAGATGCTGATCAACCTCGACCCCAGCCTCTGGTCCGAGCTGCACGAGGACTCGACCTTCGTCCAGCTCTACGAGAGCGTGGCCGCGGAGTTCGAGCGCTATCTCGACCCCGCCGCCGACACCTGGTTCCGGCGGGCGCACCCCGGCCACGCCGGCGGGCCGTTCGCCTACTTCGCGATGGAGTACGGCCTCCATCAGAGCCTCGCCCTCTACTCCGGCGGGCTCGGGGTGCTCTGCGGCGATCACCTCAAGAGCGCGAGCGACCTCGGAGTACCCCTCGTCGGCATCGGCCTGCTCTACAAGCACGGCTACTTCATCCAGAACATCGACGCCGACGGCCGCCAGCAGCACATCTACCCCGCCTACGACTTCAGCCGGCTCGCGGTGCGGCCCGCCGCCGGGCACACCGGCCGCGAGGTGCTCGTCACGGTGCCGTTCCCCGGCCGCGAGGTCACCGCCAAGGTCTGGATCGCCCAGGTCGGCCGGGTGCCGCTCCTCCTGCTCGACACCGACGTCCCGCAGAACGACCCGGCCGACCGGCCGATCGGCAGCATCCTCTACACCCCGGGACGCGAGATGCGGCTCGCGCAGGAGCTGCTCCTCGGGGTGGGTGGGGTGCGGGCCCTCCACGCGCTCGGGATCGAACCCTCCGTCTGGCACCTCAACGAGGGACACAGCGTCCTGCTCGTCCTCGAACGGCTGCGGGAGCTGCTCAGCCGGGGGGGGGCGCCCCTCGCCGAGGCCGTCGACCGCGTCCGCCGCCGGACCGTCTTCACCACCCACACCCCGGTGCCGGCCGGCAACGAGCAGTTCGAGCCCCACGTCGCCCGGAAATACCTCGAACCGTGGTCCGGGCTGCTCGGGCTGCCGGTCGAGGAGCTGCTCGCGCTCGGCAACGCCGATCACGGCGAACCGGAGCAGAACTTCAACCTCACCGCGATGTCGGTACGGGCGAGCAGCTTCGTCAACGGCGTGAGCCGGATCAACGCCGAGGTCGCGAACGGCATGTGGTGGCACCTGTTCGCCGAGAAAGCCACCCTCGCGCCGAAGGTCGAGGCGGTCACCAACGGCGTCCACCCCCCGACCTGGCTCGGTACCGAGATGCAGCGGCTCTTCACCGGCCGCCTCGGCGCGGACTGGAACGCCCAGATCAACGCCCCCGAGGAGTTCGCGGCGAAGATCGCGGCGCTCCCCGACGCGGAGCTCTGGGAGACCCACCAGGCGCAGAAGGCCCGGCTCGCCCGCTTCACCCGCTCCCGGCTGCGGACGCAGCAGGCCCGCTACGGTGTCGCCCCCGAGGAGCTGCGGGCGCTCGAAGGCTACTTCGACGTCGACGCCCTGACGATCGGCTTCGCCCGGCGGTTCGCCACCTACAAGCGGGCGGCCCTGCTCTTCTCCGACCTCCATCGCCTCCGGGCCCTGGTCAACCATCCCGAACGGCCGGTGCAGATCCTCCTCGCCGGCAAGGCGCACTCGGCCGACCGCGCCGGCCAGGAGCTGATCCAGCACCTCTACCAGCTGAGCTGCTCGCCGGAGCTCAGGGGGCGGGTCTTCTTCCTCGAGGATTACGACATGCGGGTCGGGCGGATGCTCGTCTGCGGCGTCGACGTCTGGCTCAACACCCCGCGTCCGCCGCAGGAGGCGAGCGGCACGAGCGGCATGAAGGCGGCGATGAACGGCGCCCTCAACTGCAGCATCGCCGACGGCTGGTGGCCCGAGGCGGCGGACGGCACCAACGGCTGGGTGATCGACTCCGGCGGCCGTGCGGACGACGAAGGGCAGCAGGACCGCGACGACGCGCTCGCCCTCTACCGTCTGCTCGAAGAGGAGATCGTGCCCCTCTACTACGCCCGCGACGCGGCCGGTCTTCCCGGCGGGTGGATCGCGCGGATGAAGCGGTCGATCGCCACCATCACCCCGGCCTTCTCCTCCCTCCGGATGGTGCGCGACTACTGCGACCGGGCCTACGTGCCCGCCGCCGCGCGCGACTGAAAACGGGCGGGCGGGGTACCGTCCGGCGCCCCGCCCGTCTCTCTCCGTCGCCGCTCCGACCGCCTACTCGGCGACCGTCTCTCCGGTCCAGCGATCGAGCCAGTCGAGCACGGTGTCGTGCCACTGGATCGAGTTGTGCGGCTTGAGGACCCAGTGGTTCTCGTCCGGAAAGTAGAGGAGCTGCGAAGGGATCCCCAGGCGCTGCGCGGCGGTGAACGAGGCGAGGCCACCGGTGTCCACGACCCGGAAATCCTGCCCGCCATGGACGATCAGCATCGGCGTCTTCCAGTTGCCGACCAGATCGACCGGGTTGTGCTTCTGGTACCCCTCCGGGTTCGTCCACGGCGTGCCGCCGTGCTCCCACTCGGGGAACCAGAGCTCCTCGGTGGCGTAGTAGGCGAAGCGCTCGTCGAGGTTCCCGTCGTGCGTCACGAGGCAGCGGAAACGATCCGGCCACGCGCCGGCGATCCAGTTGATCAGATAGCCGCCGTACGACGCCCCGAGCGCGCAGACCCGGTCGCCGTCGAGCCACGGGTACGCCTCGATGGCGGCCGCCAGCCCCTTCTGGAGATCGACGAGCGGCTTGCCCCCCCAGTCGCCCCGGATCGCGTCGGTGAACGCCTGGCCGTAGCCGGTCGAGCCGTGGAAGTCGACCATCACCACCGCGTAGCCGCGCCCCGCGTAGACCTGCGGGCTCCAGCGGTAGTGCCACTGGTTGCTGAACGAACCCTGCGGGCCGCCATGGACCAGGAACGCCACCGGATACTTCCGCGCCGGATCGAAATCGGCCGGCTTGACGACGTAGGCATAGACGGTGTCCCCCTCGGCGCCGGCGAAGCTCATCTGCTCGCCATCCCCCATCCGCACCTCGGCGAGCCGGGCGTCGTTGATCCGGGTCACCCGGACCGGGTCGGAGCCGTCGGTGCGGACCGAGACGAGCTCGGCCGGGCTCCGGAGGTGGTCGAGGAGGAAGAGGAGGCGTCCGCCGGCGGCGAGCGCCGGGGAGTTGACCATCCCTTCGTTGACGATCGTACGCACCTTGCCGGTGGCCACGTCGATCGCGAAGAGGCTCTTCTGGCCGACGTCCTGGGCCGTCGCGTAGAGCGTCTTGCCGTCGCGCGACCAGACGAGCGCGTCGGGTGAGCGATCCCAGCCCGGCGCCACCTCCCTGTCCGCACCGTCGAGCCCTTCGCGGAGCATGATCCGGAAGCGGTCGGCTTCGAACCCCGGACGCGTCATCGCGAGGTAGGCGAGCCGGCGGCCGTCGGGGGAGAAGACCGGCTGCGTGTCCCACGCCGGGTTGCCGGCGGTCAAACGTCGCGGCGCGGCCGAGCCGTCGAGCGGCACCACCCAGAGGTCGTAGTTCGTCGACCACGCCTCCTCCCGCCCGGCGTCCTTGGCGGTGAAGACGAGCGCCTTGCCGTCGGGCGTGAACGCCAGCTCCTCGACCCCGCCGAACGGCTTGGTCGGAGCGTCGACATCCATCTCCGGCATCAGCAGCCGGGGCGTGCCGCTGGCCGCGGGCTGCACGAAGAGGTGCGAGCGGCGGCCGTCCTTCCAGGTGTCCCAGTGGCGGACGAAGAGCTGCTCGTAGAGCCGCCCGGTCGCCGGCCGGGCCTCCCGCTCGGCCAGGCGGTCGGCGGTGCAGGAGAGATCCCGGCAGTCCGGAAAGACCTCCAGGCTGTAGACGAGCCGGGAGCCGTCCGGGGAGACGATCAGGTTCGCGACGTCGAGCGGCAGGTCGGTGACCTGCTGCGGCTCGCCGCCGGCGACCGGCAGGCGCCAGACCTGGGAGGAGCCCGAACGCGTCGAAAGGAAGTAGATCGTCTTGCCGTCCGGGCTCCAGCGGGCGCCGAAGTCGCCCGCCGGATCGGTGGTCAGCTGCCGCAGCCCCTGCCCGTCGGTGCCGACGAGCCAGAGATCGGTGCGGCCGCGGTTCGCCTCGAGGTCGGTCGAGCGAACCGTGAAGACGACCTGCGTCCCGTCCGGGCTCACCTGCGGCTCGGAGAGCCGCTCCATGGCGAGCAGGTCGTGGACCGTGAGCGGATGGCTGTCGGCTCCGGCCAGCGCCGGCGCGAAGAGCAGCAGCGGGAGTACGAGGGCGATACGGACTCGGAGCGGCATGGGTCTCCTCCAGAGAGTGGGCGGGAGCTCGGCCGGCATCCCCCGGTACGAGCCGCCCGATTCTAGCAACCGGCCCGGTGCGCTATCCTGCCGCCGTGCCGCTCGTCCCCTCGCCGGCGCTGCGACCGCATCTGCGCCCGACCACGGTCGTGCACGCTCCCCGTCTTGCCCGGCACCTGGGGGTCGACCTCTTCCTCGTCACCGAGACCTTCCAGGAGACCGGCAGCTTCAAGTTCCGGGCCGGGGCGAACGTGGCGCTCTCGGTCCCCCACCCGGTCGTGGTCACGGCCTCCTCCGGGAACTTCGGGCAGGCGCTCGCGGCCGGCTGCGCGCTCGCCGGCAAACGGGCGATCGTGGTGATGCCCGAGAGCTCGGCGCGGGTGAAGATCGAGGCGGTGCGCGCCCGGGGCGCGGAGGTCGTCTTCGTCGACACCCGCGTTCGCACCCGCGCCTCCCGGGCGGCCGAGGTGATGTCGGCCCACCCGGAGGCGTATCTCGCGAGCGCCTACGACGACGATCTCGTGATCGCCGGCAACTCGACGCTCGGCGAGGAGCTCGCCGCGCTCGCCGCGCCGTTCGACACGGTGATCGCGCCGGTCGGCGGCGGCGGCCTCACGGCGGGGATCGCCACCGGCCTCGCCCGCGCCGGCCATCCGGCCGCGCTCTGGGGTGCCGAGCCGCAGCTCGCCAACGATGCCGCCCGGTCGCTCGCCGCGGGGCGGCTCATCGCCGCGGCGACGGAGGCTCCGACCCTGGCCGACGGCGCCCGCACCCTCTCGCTCGGGCGGCGCAACTGGGAGCTGCTCCGCGAGGCGCTGGCGGGGATCGTCGAGGTGCCGGAAGCGGCGATCGCGGAGGCGGTCGGCCTCCTCTTCCACCTCGCCAACCTCAAGGCCGAGCCGACCGGCGCGCTCGCGGTCGGCGCCCTGCTCGCCCGCCCCGAGCCGTTCCGGGGGCGGCGCGTCGGCGTGGTGATCTCGGGCGGGAACGTCGACCCCGCGCTCTACTGCCGGCTCCTCGCGCCGGAAGCCGCGGACGCGAACGGACGGACGGCCTCATGACCTGGGAGATCGGGCTCGTCCTCGCGATCCTCGCCGGCGCGGTCGTGCTCTTCGCCTCGGAGAGGTATCCGATCGATCTCACCGCGATGCTGGTGCTCGGCAGCCTCCTCCTCTTCCGCCTCGTCTCGCCCGAGGAGGGGGTCTCGGGGTTCGCCAACCCGGCGACGGTGACGGTGGCGGCGATGTTCGTCCTCACCGCGGGGCTGCAGAAGACGGGGAGCGTGGCGTTCTTCGGCCGCCTGCTGGTGCGCTTCGGCCGGAACCGCTTCCTCGCCCTCCTGATCGTGATGCTCGCGACCGCCGCGCTCTCGGCGTTCGTCAACAACACCGCGGCGGTGGCGATCTTCATCCCGCTGGTGATGACGCTCTCGCAGCGGCGGCGCCTCGCCGCCTCGAAACTGCTGATCCCGCTCTCGTACGCCTCGCAGTTCGGCGGCGTCTGCACGCTGATCGGCACCTCCACCAACCTGCTCGTCAGCGCGATCTCGCACGGCGCCGGCCACGGCGCCTTCTCGATGTTCGAGCTCACCCGGATGGGCCTCGTCTTCTTCGTCGCCGGCACCCTCTACTTCCTCTTCCTCGGGCAGTGGCTGCTCCCGGAGCGGGCGGCGCGGCAGCTCTCCGAGCAGTACGGCCTCGGCGACTTCATCACCGAGCTGCGCGTCGGGGCCGGCTCTCCCCTGCTCGGCAAGACGGTGCTCGAGAGCCGGCTCGGCGAGGAGCACGACGTCACGGTGCTGCGTCTCCTCCACGGCGCCCAGAAGACCTGGGCCCCGCTGCGCCAGCCGCTCCAGGAAGGGTACGTGCTCCTCGTGCGCGGCGGGGTGAAGGAGCTGATGGGGCTGCGGGGCGCCGCGGGGCTCGAGCTCAACGTCGAGTTCAAGCTGCGCGACGACACGCTCGAAACGGAAGACCAGCGGCTGGTCCAGGCCCTCGTCGCCCCGCACTCCCCGCTCATCGGCCAGACGCTCAAGACGATCGACTTCCGCGCCCGCTACAAGGCGCTCGTGCTCGCCATCCAGCGCCGCGGGGTCACGCTGCAGGAGAAGCTCAACCGGGTGCGCTTCGAGCTCGGCGACACCCTGCTCATCCAGGCGCCGCGGGCCGAGCTCGAGCGGCTGCGCACCGACGAGGCGTTCATCGTGCTGGAAGGGTGGGAGGACGGTCCCGGGCGCCGCCACAAGGCGCCGCTCGCGCTCCTGATCCTCGGCACCGTGGTCGGCCTCGCCGCCTTCGACCTGATGCCGATCCTCGCCGCCGCGCTCCTCGGGGTGCTGGCCCTCGTCCTCACCCGTTGCCTGTCGACCGAGGAGGTCTACACCGCGATCGACTGGCAGGTGATCTTCCTCCTTGCCGGCATCCTGCCGCTCGGGATCGCCCTCCAGAAGAGCGGCGCCGCGCTGCTGATCGCCGACACCGCGGTCGGTCTGGTGGGCAGCCGGGGGCCGGTCGCGGTGCTCGCGGTCTTCTACCTGCTCACGGCGATCCTCACCGAGTTCATGAGCAACAACGCCTCGGCGGTGCTGCTGGCGCCGATCGCGATCACCACCGCCGAGCGGATGGGGATCGATCCACGGCCGCTCCTGATGGCGGTCACCTTCGCCGCCTCCACCAGCTTCTGCACCCCGATCGGCTACCAGACCAACGCGATGATCTACAACCCCGGCGGCTACCGGTATACCGACTTCCTGCGCGCGGGGCTGCCGCTCAACTTCCTCTTCTGGCTCCTCGCCGTCTACTACATCCCCCGCTTCTGGAGCTTCTGAGGCGGCGGCCCCGCCGGCCGTCAGAGGTACGGGGTGAGCAGCCGGGCCACGCCGTCGCGCAGGCGGAGCGGAAGCGGCCGGGAGTCCATCTCGGCGAGGGTGACCTCGCGGGCCCCGGCGCGCTTCGCGGCGACGATCGCCGCGAGCCGGCGGCCGAGCTCCGGTTCGTAGCACTCGATCCCGACCTCGAAGTTCAGCCGCAGGCTCCGCGGATCCCAGTTCGCCGAGCCGACGAGCGCCCAGCCGTCGTCGACGAGCAGAAGCTTCGTGTGGTCGAACGGCGGCGGGGTGAGCCAGACCCGGCAGCCCCGCTCGAGCACCTGCCAGAGCTGCGCCTGCATCGCCCACTGCACGAGCCGCAGGTTGTTCCTCGCGGGGAGGAGGATCTCGATCTCCACCCCGCGCAGTGCCGCCACGCCGAGCGCGGTGATCAGCGCCTGATCCGGCAGGAAGTAGGGCGTGACCAGCCGCACCGAGCGGGTGGCCACGGCGAGCGCGCCGAGCAGCATCCAGCGAAGCCGCTCGAAATCCTCGTCGGGGCCGTCGGCGATCACCCGGGCCGTGACCGGCCCGCGCTCGGGCAGCGGCGGGAACCAGCTCGGCCCGCCGAGCGCCTCCCGGGTGGTGAACTGCCAGTCGCGCACGAAGAGCCCCTGCAGCTCCGCCACCACCGGCCCCTCGAAGCGGAAGTGGAGGTCCTGCACCGGGCTGGCCGGGCTCTCCGAGAGGAGGTGCCCATGGCGCAGGTTCAGGCCGCCGGCGAACGCGACGATCCCATCCGCGGTGAGGATCTTGCGGTGGTTGCGCAGGTTCGCGTACGGCAGCTTCCAGGGCAGCCGGGAGGGGAGGAAACGGGCGACCGGCACCCCGGCGCGGCGCAGCTCCCGGTCCATCGCAGGCCACGAGTAGCGGAGGCCCACCGAGTCGGCGAGCACCCGCACCTCGACGCCCCGCTTCACCGCCCGGGCCAGTGCCTCGAGGAAGCGCAGCCCCAGCGGATCCCGGTCGAAGATGTAGGTCGCCAGCCCGATCGTCCGCTCGGCGCCATCGATCGCGGCGAGCATCGCCGGGTAGGCCTCGTCGCCATCGCGGAGGGGCAGCACCTGGTTGCCCGCGAGCAGCGGCAGCGGGTTGACCCTCTCCCCCAGCCGGGCAAGCGCCCCGTACGGCTCCGGCAGCTCCTCGAGCCGGGCCCGGTGCCGCCCGGCGCTCGCCGCGCGGAGCCGCTCGCGCGGCTGCTCGAGCGCCCGCCGCCGGATCCGGTTCACCCCGAACGCGAGGTAGAGCAGGCTGCCGCCGACCGGGACCAGCAGGATGAGCCCCACCCAGCCGATCGCCGCCCGCACGTCGCGCTTGTAGAGGAGGGCGTGACCGCCGGCACCGAGCGCCAGGACCAGCGACGCGAGCGCAGCGACGAGCTGCCACCAGGCGGTTCCCACGATCCGTATCCTAAGCGCCCCGCGAACGCCGGCGCGCGGCCGCGCTCCGGACGCGGCCGGATAGACTCGGTTCCGGGAGCCACCGCGGCGGGTTGCTGCCTGCGGACGCCGACGCGCGGCTCCCGGGGAGAGAGATCATGACGATTCGTCTGCGTACGCTCCGCTCGGCCGTCCTCGCGACCGCCGGCCTGCTCGTGCTCGAGAGCTGTTCGGTCAACCCCGCCACCGGGCAGCGGCAGCTCGCGATGATGAGCGAGGCCCAGGAGGTCGAGACCGGCCGCCAGGCCGACCGGGAGATCAGCGCTGCCTACGGGCTCTACGACGACCCGGAGCTCCAGGCGTACGTCGAGCGGGTCGGCCTCGCCATCGCCCGGCAGACCGAGCGCCCGAATCTCCCCTGGCAGATCCGGGTGGTGGACGACCCCGTCGTCAACGCCTTCGCGCTGCCCGGCGGCTTCCTCTACGTGACGCGGGGGATCCTGGGCCACTTCAACTCCGAAGCCGAGCTCGCCTCGGTGCTCGGACACGAGATCGGGCACGTCACCGGGCGGCACTCGGTCGAACAGATGAGCAAGGCGCAGCTCGCCTCGGTCGGCTTCGGCGTGGCGATGATCGCGAGCGAGGGGATGCGCCGCTTCGGCGACCTCGCCCAGCTCGGCCTCAATCTCCTCTTCCTCAAGTTCAGCCGGACGCACGAGAAGGAGGCGGACGACCTCGGGCTGCGCTACCTCGTCAACGCCGGCTACGACCCCCGGCCGATGCTCGACGTCTTCACGACCCTCGACCGGGTGAGCGCCGCCGCCGGCGCCGGCCGCCTTCCGAACTGGCTCTCCACGCACCCGAACCCGGAGGACCGGGGGCGGCGCCTCGCAGCCCAGATCGCCCAGCTCCCCGCCGAACGGCAGACGACCGGCCGGGTGGAGCGCGATCCGTACCTGCGCCGGCTCGAGGGGCTCGTCTTCGGCGAGAACCCCCGCGACGGCTTCTTCGTGGAGAACCGCTTCTACCACCCGGAGATGGCGTTCCAGCTCACGATGCCCGCCGGCTGGCAGCAGGAGAACCAGCGGCAGGCGGTGATCTCGCTCCGCCCGGAGAACGACGCCGCCGTGATCCTGACCCTCGCCGCGGAGGGCTCCCCGCAGGAGGCGGCCCGGGCCTTCTTCTCCCAGCAGGGGATCGAGCGGGGCAACGCCTGGCGGACGAACTTCCACCACTTCCGCACCGCCCCGGCGGTCGACGCCGCCGGGCAGGCGCAGCAGCAGCTGCGCGGGATCGTCGGTTTCGTCTCCCACCAGGGCCGGGTGCTGCGCCTCCTCGGGATGAGCGTCGCGGAGCGCTGGCCGCAGGCCGAGCGTGAGCTCGCCGCCGCGCTCGCCTCCTTCGGGCCGCTCACCGACCGGCGCTACCTCGACGTGCAGCCGGCCCGCATCCGGCTGGTCGCGCTCGACCGGCCCACGACGCTCGCCGAGCTCGCCCGGCGCGAGGGAGCGACCGCCGACCTCCAGCAGCTCGCGATCCTCAACGGCATCGCCCCGGAGACGCCGCTCGCAGCCGGGCGTCTGGTGAAGCTCGTCCATGGCGGCGAGCTTCCCGGTGGGGCCCGGCCCGCGGGCTCGCGCTGAGGACCGGCGGCGAAAGCCGCATCCCGCTCCTCGGCAGCGGCGCCGCGCCCTTGAATCGGCGCTGGGCTTCTGCAACCATCTTCCTGCGTGAAGGTCGCGGCTGCCGGGAAGCACCCGTCACGGCCGCCTTTTCGTGAAAGGAGGAGACATGTCGGAACTCCCCGCCGGATGCGCTCGCCCCACCGGGGCGGTCATCGGTGCGGCCCCCTCCGAACCCACGTCCAACCCCGAGAAGCCGGAACCGAAGGAGGCCCTCATGACGGCTCGCGTCGGCCAGAAAGCCCCCGATTTCACCGCCCCCGCCTACTACCAGGGGAAGTTCACCAACGTCTCGCTCTCCGACTTTCTCGGCAAGTGGGTGCTCCTCTGCTTCTATCCGGGGGACTTCACCTTCGTTTGAGCGACCGAAGTGTCGGCGGTCGCCGACAATTACCCCGAGTTGCAGAAGCTGGGCGTGGAAGTGCTCTCCGTGAGCGTCGACAGCCATTTCGTCCACAAGATGTGGAACGACTACGAGCTGTGCAAGATGGTCGACGGCGGCGTGCCTTTCCACATGGTTGCCGATCAGGCCGGCAACCTGGGCCGCGCCTACGGGGTCTACGATGAGGGCCAGGGCGTCGAGCAGCGTGGCCGCTTCATCATCGACCCGGACGGCGTCATCCAGGCGATGGAGATCCTGACCCCGCCGGTGGGCCGGCGCGTCGCCGAAACCGTGCGTCAGGTGCAGGCGTTCCAGCGGGTGCGCGAGAGCAAGGGGAGCGAAGCCACCCCCGCCGGCTGGATGCCGGGCGACCCGACGCTCAAGCCCGGACCGGACCTCGTGGGCAACGTCTGGAAGGTCTGGAAGCCGAGCATGGAGAAGAAGTAGCGAGCCCGATCTCACCGGGGATGGCGCCCGCCATCCCCGGTCCCCTTCCCTCCCCGACCTGTCTCTTCAGCGATCCGCTCAGGCGCCGCCGGACACGATCCGGAGGAGGATCTCGCGCCGGCGCGGGCGGTTGTCGAAATCGCAGAGGACGATCTGCTGCCAGGTGCCGAGCAGTGGCCGGCCGCCGCTGACCGGCACCGTGAGCGAAGGACCGAGCAGCGCCGCCCGCACGTGGGCGTAGCCGTTGCCATCCCCCCAGCGCCGGTCGTGGGCGTAGCCGGCGCCGCGCGGGGCGAGTCGTTCGATCGCCTGCCGCAGATCCTCCACCGCCCCGCTCTCGAACTCGATCGTCGTCACCCCGGCCGTCGAGCCCGGAACGAAGACCACGAGCAGCCCCTCCGTAACCCCGCTCGCGGCGACGAACGCCTCCACCTCGGCGGTGAGGTCGACGATGTCCGTCCCGTCCGTGGTCGGGACCGCAAGCCGGAAGAAGCGTTTCGGTTCCATCGTTCGTCTCATTCCGTCTCGAGATCGACGAGCAGCTGCTCGATCGCGCTGGCCACCTTCCGGAGCTGCTCGTCGCTCAGGCCGTCGACGAGGCGGCGGACGAAGAGCCCGATGCCGGCCTGCGCCGATTTCAGGCCGACCGACACCGTTCCGCTGGCGACGACGCCCAGGCGCAACGCCTCCACCGGCCGGAGGAAGTAGGCCGCCATCCCCGCCTCGGTGAGCCGGAGCACCATCTCGGCCCCCTCCCGCCGCAGCTCCCGGGGACGCTCGGCCGTCCGCAGCCGCCGGGCGAGGTCACGCGCGGCGCGGGCCAGCTCGGGCTCGATCTCGGCGATCAGGTGGGGACGGGCGTCCATCGCTGCCTCAGCGCCCGAGCGGTATCCGGCACTCGCGGCGAAGCGCCGGCAACAGGGAGTCCTCGTCGAGGAGCGTGACCACCGCCACCCCCTCCTCGCGCACCACGCGCACCCGGCTCGTGTACGGCTGATGCAGCACTTCGCCGTGCCAGACGATCGTGGCGACGAAGCTGTTCCGGCCTTCGGACTGGACCGGGCCCGTGCTTTCGAAGATCCCGCGCGGGTGGAGACAGGCGAGCGCCTCGCGGGCCACCTCGTGCTCGAAGAGCCGGGCCTGCCGCTGCGCGGTACAGC
>JAAYLR010000196.1 GCA_012521815.1 Acidobacteriota bacterium | reverse complement strand
GGAGTGCAGGGCGCGGTTGAGCTGGTCGCGTTCGCTCAGGAGGGCGTCGAGGCGGGCAGGTTCACCCTGCCGGACTGCCTCGCGGATCTCGTTGGCCAACTCCCGCAGCCTCTGTCTCCGCCAGCGGCGATTGAGATTGTCGAGCAACTCCCGAAGCCGACCCCCGGTCTCGGGAGAATCTTCCCTTTCTAGCAGAAGACGGGCCAGCCGATCAACCTCGGGGCCCGCGACGGCCACCGCCGCGAGCACCTGACCGAGATCCGGCGGCGCTCCTTCCCGTTCGTAGAGAGCGGAATAGGCGGCGAAAATATTCCGGCAGGCGGCGTCGAAGAAGACCTCGGGGGCGGGCAGCTCGGCGCGGGCGAGCCGTTCGCCGCCGGGGCGCAGGAGGAGCCAGAGGACCTCCTCGTCGAGGCTTCCCACCTCCCGGCGGGGCCGGGGGGCCGCCGGCACGAGCGCCTTCCGGTCGAGCCGCAGCCGCCCCCAGAGCAGCTCGGCCGGAATGCGGAGCCGCTCGGCGGCGAGCCGGCCGTAGCCGTAGCGTAGCACCGGGTCGGGGATCGTGCCGAGCAGCTCGGCGACCGCCGCCGCGCCCCGCGCCTGGAGCCGGGGCTCGCGGTGGGCGTCGGCCGGCACCAGCCGCTCGATCTCGAGGAGCACGAAATCCCGCGCCGCGGCGAGAACTCTCTGGAGCGCCTCGTCCCCCGCCGCCTGGCGCAGCGAGTCGGGATCCTGGCCGGCCGGCAGGTGCGCCCGGCGCACCGCGAGCCGCTCGGCGAGCAGCAGCGGCAGGGCGCGCGCGGCCGCCGCGACCCCCGCGCCGTCGCCGTCGTAGGCGATCACGACCTCCTCGGCCCAGCGGGCGCAGAGCCGCACCTGCTCGGGGGTGAGCGCGGTGCCCATGCTCGCCACCACTGCCGGCTCGCCGGCCGCCGCCACCGCCAGGAGGTCGAAATACCCCTCCACGAGCACGAGCCGCCCCCCCTCCCGGGCCGCGCGCTTCGCCTGGTCGAGGCCGTAGAGCAGGGCCGACTTGTGGAAGCGGGCGGTCTCGGCGGTGTTGAGGTACTTCGCCTTGTCGTCGCCGAGCGCCCGGCCGCCGAAGCCGACCAGCCGGCCGGCGGCGTCCCGGATCGGGAAGATCAGGCGATGACGGAAGCGGTCGTACGGCTCGCCGCCGCTCTCCGGACGCGCCACGAGCCCCGCCGCGAGGAGCCGCTCCACCGGGTGGCGGGGGGCGAGCGCCGTGAGCAGCCCCCGCCACCCCTCGGGGGCGTAGCCGAGACCGAAGCGGGCGGCGAGCTCGGGGCTCACCCGCCGCCGGGCGAGGTAGGCGCGCGCCGTCTCCGAGCGCTCCAGCTCGTGGCGGAAGTACTCCGCCGCCGCCGTGAGGACCGGCTCGAGGTCGGGCTCCTCGCCGCTCCGCGGCCGCCGGGGACCCGGGGTCGTGGGGATCGGCACCCCGAAACGACGGGCGAGCGCCTCGATCGCGGCCGGGAAGTCGTCGCCGGTGAGCGCCATGTGGAGCCGGATCCCGTCGCCTCCCGCGCCGCAGCCGAAGCAGTAGAAGAGCCCCTGCTCGGGATCGACGCTGAACGAGGGGGTCTTCTCCCGGTGGAGCGGGCAGAGGCCGCTCCACCGCCGCCCCGCCTTGCGCAGGCGGGTGTGGTCCGAGGCGATCGCGACGATGTCGATCGCGTCGCGCACCGCGCGCAGGAAGTCGGGGGTGATCTGGAGGTGGGAGAGGGCCATCGCCGGAGCTACCTGCCGAGGCTCACCATGGTCGCGCCGTTGCCCCCCTCGCTCTCGTCGCCGGGGCGCCAGCTCACGGCGAGGGGGTGGCCGCGGAGATGTTCGCGCAGCGCCTGCCGGAGCCGGCCGGTGCCGTGGCCGTGGATCAGCCGGACCTCGGAGAGGCCTGCCCGGGCCGCCCGGTCCAGGTACTCGTCGACCGCGGTGAGCGCGGGCTCGACCCGCTCGCCGATCAGGTCGAGCTGGCGCGGACAGTCGGGGCGCGGGGGCTCGCGCACCTCCACCCGCCGCGGACGGCCCGCCGCCGTTCCGCCGGCGGGGGCGAGGTCGGCGGCGTCGCAGCGGAGCCGTTTGCCGCCGACCGACACCTCGGCCGTTCCGTCCGTGAGCCGTTCGAGCCGCCCGCTCCAGCCGAGGCTGCGGTGGACGACCCGCTCCCCCTCCCGCACCGCGCCCGCGGCCGGTGCCGCCGGGACCTGCAGCCGGGGCGCTCCTTCGAAGAGGCGGGCCGTCGCCCGCTCCGCGAGCTCCCGCCGCCGCCCCGCCTCCCACTCCGTCCGGAGCCGCTCGACCTCCTCGGCGAGCCGCGCCCGCGTCGTGCGCCGGAAGCTCTCGAGATCGCGCGCGAGAGCGCTCGCGAGCTCCCGCCGCTCGGTGGCGAGGCGCTGCTGCTCGGCCTCGAACCGGGCCCGCGCCGCGGCGGCGGCGAGCTCCTCTTCCTGCGCCTTGCGCAGCGCGGTGGCGAGCTCCTGGCGGCTCCGTTCGACCTCGGCGAGGAGCCGGCGGAGGTCGCGCTGCTCCGGGGAGAGGAGCGCCTCGGCCCGCGTGAGCCACGCCCGGGGCAGGCCGAGACGGCGGGCGAGCGCGAGCGCCTCGCTTCCGCCGGGCGGCCCGCTCAGGAGCCGGTAGGTCGGCCGCCCGCTCTCCGGCTCGAACTCCATCGCCGCGCAGCCGGCGCCGGGCTCTTCGAGCGCGGCCGCCGCCAGCCGGACGAGGTGGGTGGTGACCACCGCGAGGCCACGGGTGGCGACGAGCCCCTCGAGCAGGGCGACCGCGAGCGCCGCTCCCTCCTCCGGATCGGTCCCCGAGCCGAGCTCGTCGACGAGCAGCAGGCTCGCCGGCGAGCGCGCCTCCCAGACCTCGCCCAGGCGCAGCAGCCGGCCGCTGAAGGTGGAGCGGTCGGCGAGGAGGTCCTGCTCGTCGCCGACCACCGCGACGAGGGCCTCGCAGCAGGGCAGGGCGCTCCCGGCCGCCGCGGGCACCGGCAGCCCGCTCTGGGCGGCGACCGCGAGCAGCCCGGCGCACTTGAGCGCGACCGTCTTGCCGCCCGCGTTCGGGCCGGTGACCACGAGCACGCGGCGCTCGCCGCCGAGCTCGAGGTCGAGCGGCACGAGCTCCCCCCGGTGACCGGCGCTGCCGAGGGCGCGCTCGCGCAGCTCCGCGAGCCGGGGATCGAGCAGCGGATGGCGGGCCGCCACGAGCCGCAGCTCGCCCGGCGACGCCACCTCGGCGAGCCGGGCGCCGGCGAGGCGGGCGTACCGCTCGACCGCCTGCAGGTAGTCGAGCAGGCCGAGGAACGCCACCCACCGCTCGAGCGCGGCCGCCTCGGCGGCGAGGTCGGCGAGCAGCGCGGCGAAGAGGCGCTCGCGCTCGGCCTCGTCCTCCTCCACCGCCCCCTGGAGCGTGTTGTTCGCCTCGACCACCTCGAGCGGCTCGAAGTAGTAGCTCTGGCCGCTCGCCGAGCGGCCGTGGACGAGGCCGGGGATCCGGCCCCGGGCGCCGGCGTTGAGCATCAGCATCAGCCGCCCGCCGCGCAGCGGCACCGTCTCCTCGGTGAGCAGCTCCCGATGGCGCGCCGAGACCGCGCCGAGCTCGCCGTAGAGCTCGTCGCGGGCGCGCTGGATCCGGCCGCGCAGGGCGACGAGCTGGGGGCTCGCGTCGTCGCGGACCGCACCGCGCCGGTCGAGCGTCCGCTCGATCCGGCGGATGAGGGGTTGCGGGTCGCGCAACGGCGCCGCGAGCGCCGCGAGCGCGGGCAGCGGCGGGTCGGCGGCGGCGATCCGGTCGCGGACCGCCACCCCGGCGCGCAGCACCGCGGCGAGCTGGAGGATCTCGGCGCCCGCGAGCGGCGGGTGGCCGGAGCGCAGCCGCGGGACGAGCGCTTCGATCCCCTCGCCGAGCGGCGGGACGAGCGCGCCATCGGCGAGGAGCCGGGAGGCCTCCTCGGTGGCCTGCCGCCGGGCGGCGAGCGCCTCGGCGTCAGCGGCGGGGCGGAGCTGCTCGGCCCGCCGGCGGCCGAGCTCGGTCTCGGCGAGCGCCCCCAGCAGCCGGCAGAACGCCGGCCATTCGAGGGCCGCCGCGGAGGCTTCCGAGATCCTCATCGTGGGGTTGGCGGGGTGAAAACCTCCGGAACCGGGCCGGAAATAGACAGCGGGAACGGAGCTGCCGCCCCGTTCCCGCTCCGAACGACGCCCGCCCGCTTGCCGGCCGGGCGTCCGGGGGCCTCAGGCCAGACCGAGGCGGCGCTCCTCCGCCAGCTTGCGGGCCATCTTCTTGCGCGCCTGGATCGTCTTGCGCTTGCGCTTCACGGACGGCTTCTCGAAGTGCTGGCGCTTCTTCAGCTCGGTGAGGACGCCGGCCTTCTCGCACTTGCGCTTGAAACGGCGCAGCGCGTTCTCGAAGCTCTCGTCCTCCCGCACGTGCACTACGGGCATACTCTCGGATCACCTCGCTTCGCTCTTGGGCGGGGGCGCCCGGCGGGCACCCCGCGCCTTGCAAGAGGGGGGGCGATTCTCCCCTTTGCCCCGGGGTTCTGTCAACCCGGCCTTCGGAGACCCGGAAACGCTACTTCTCTTCGCCGCTGGCGCTGATCGCGTCGTACTTCGTGTCGTAGACCTTGGGGGTGGCGTCCTTCTTGCGGCCGGTGTCGAAATAGACCGCCGCGGCGCCGCCGTCGGCCTTCTTGTAGAACCAGGCGATCACGTGCCGCTCCGGGTACTCCTTGACGTTGCGCAGGTTCACCGGCCCGAGCAGGGCGCGCACCTCGGCCTCGCTCATCCCCTTCTTGACCAGAGCGAACTTCTCCGGCGCGGGGTAGCGGTCGGCCTCGGCCTTGGCGAGCTCCGCCTTCAGGGCCTGGTTGTCCGGATCGATCGCGAGCGCGGACTCGAGGATGTCGATGGCGCGCTGATACTCGCCCCCCTTCTGGATGTACTCCTCGGCGAGGAGGAGATCCTCGGAGGACTTCATCCGGATCGCCTCGAGGGCCCGTCCGGAGGGGGCCTCGCCCTGCACCAGCCCGAGCGAGTTGATGAACTCCGCGAGGCGGGCGGTGAACTCGTCCTGACGGCTGGCGAGCGCGGCCTCGGCTGCCTCCATCTCTGCTTCCGGCGTCTCCGGGTCGAGGGCGGCGAACTGCTGCCGTTGGCCGTCGAGCGCGGTCTTGGCCTCCTGCAGCCAGGCCCACTTGGCTTCCTGCTCCGCCGCCTGCTCCTGCTTCGCCTTCTCCTCGGCGGTCGGGCCACAGGCCCAGAGCACGAGACCCAGTACCGCGATGACTCCCGCCCGTCCCCAGCGATCGAACCTAATCACGATGACCTCCTTGTGAGTGGTGGGGGTGAACGATTCTCACAAGGTACCACGCATGCCGCGCTCCGGCAAGCGGGCGACGGGGCCGTTGCCCGTGGCTAAACCTTTCTGCGGACGAGGTTTGGTCTCCCGGCGCCGACCTTGACAGTGATGTGGAGCGGCCCGGATAATGATGGATTCGAGGCGTTCGAACCACCCTCCCCGGAGGACAGGTCATGGCCCCATCCGAGCAGTTCCTTCAGTTGAGCCAGCAGGCCACCACGCGGTTCGAGGCGGCGGTCGAGGAGGTCCGGCAGGAACTGCTCGCGCGCCTTCGCGCCGGGCTCCAGGCGACCGAGGAGGCCATGGCCGCGGTCGCGCCGCTTCCTCCGGAAGACCTCCTTCCGGCGACGCTGGAGGCCAGCCTCACGCCACCCCCTCCTCCCGGGGCTTCGGCCGAGCTGTTCGCGGCGCTGCGCGCCATCGACGCGGCGGACTCCCAGAGCGAGCTGCTCGCGGCGCTCGTCTCCGGGGCGCTCCACTTCGCCGCCCGCAGCGCGCTCTTCCTCACCGCCGCCCAGGGGATCCGCGGCTGGGTCGCCGGCGGCTTCGCGGGCGATCTGCTCGCGATCGACGACCTGGCGCCCGCGAACGACCCGGACTCTCCTTTCGGCCGGCTCGCGGCCCAGCCCGGGGTCGTCGCTCTCGACGCCGAGCAGACCGGTGCGCTGCTCGCCGAGCTCGGCGCGGAGCCGGCCGTGGAGGGCTTCCTCGTCCCGCTCGTGCTGCGCGACCGGCTCGCCGCGGCGCTCTACCTCGACCGGCGGGAAGGCGATCCGCCGATCGATCTCCCCGCCGCGCAGGTTCTCGCCCTCTGCGCCGCTCAGAGCCTCGAGCTGCAGGCCGGGCGCGAGCGCACCGCCACCCCGACCCTCTACCCGTCGGCGGCCGCGGCGGCGGCCGGCGTGGCGCTCTGGGACGAGCAGGAGGTGGCCGCGCCGCCGGCGATCGAACCCCCCGCCGAGACGCCGCTCCCGGAGATCGAGGCCGAGGCCGAGGTCGAGGTCGAGGTCGAGGCCGGGGTGGAGATGGAGATGGGAGTGGAGGTGGAGCCGGAGCCGCCCGCCGAGCCATCCGGATCCGAGCCCGCCTGGCAGCTCGACGAGGCGCCCGCGGCCGCGACGCCCGCCGCACCGGCGTTCGAGATCGCGCCGGAACCCGAGATCCCCGCGGCGGCCGCCGTCGAGGCCGGTGCCGAGATCTGGGCGGCCGACGAGGACGACACCGCGGTTCCCGGCCTGGTCTCCCGGGTTCCGGAGGCGGCCTGGCCGGAGCCCGCCCCTGAGCTCCCGCCGGAGCTCCCGAGTGCCGAGCCGGTTTTCGAAGCTCCCGCACCGGAGATCGAGGCCCCGCCGCTCGCGCCGGAGCCGCCCGCCGCGGCCGCTCCGGTCGAGCCGTTCCCGGTTCCCGGGGAGCCCGAGCCCGCCACCATCCCCGAGCCTGCCGCCGAGCCGCCGGCTCTCGCCGAACCGGTGGGGGCCGAGACCCAGCGGCTGCCGGTCTTCACGCCGCCCCCGCCGCCCTCGCCGGACATCTCCGACGACGTGACGGTGATGGTCTCTCGCCCCGCCCCGTTCCCCGGTGCCGTGCCGCCCCCGCCGCCCGCCGCCCCTCCGGCGCCGCCGTGGGCGCCCGCGCCACGCCCGGCACCGCCGAAGGGGGGCGAGGTGGTTCCGCCTCCCGACCTCGAAGGTCCGGGCTGGGCGTTCCGGGCCACGCGCCAGCCGGGCGGCGCCGGCGAGCAGATGCTCCACGAAGAGGCCCGGCGGCTCGCCCGCCTGCTCATCGACGAGATCAAGCTCTACAACGAGGAGGAGGTCACCGCCGGACGGCGCAACCACGACCTCTACGCCCGGCTGCGGGAAGACATCGATCGCGCGCGGCAGACCTACGAAAGCCGCGTGAACGAGCGGGTCCGGAGCGGGAACGACTACTTCCAGCAGGAGCTGGTGCGCATCCTCGCCGGGGGCGATCCGCAAGCCCTGGGCGAGTGAGCAGCCGGGCGATGCGGCACCGCGCCGGTCTCCTGATCTGCGGCCTGCTCGGTGCGATCGCCGCGCTCCCGGCGAGCCCCGGCCGCGGGGCCGCCCAACAGCCTCCCCCGGCACCCTCCGCGTCCGCGGCGAGCACCGCGCTTCCCGCCACCCCCGCCGCGCGGGCGCCGGTCGCCGCCGCGCTGCGCGGCGGTGATCTCCAGCGCGCTCTGGCCCTCCTCGAACCGGGGGGCGGGCGGGACCCCCGGGGTGCGGCGGCCCAGCTCCTCCTCGGCCTCGGGGCGCACGATCGCGGCCGCGAAGCCGAGGCCCAGCGCTGGCTCGCGCAGGCGGGCGACGCGGTCGCCGCGGCCGAGGAGCTCGCCGACTGGCGCCTGCTCGCGCTCGGCGAGGCGGCCGCGGCCGCGAACGCCCCCGCCGTGGCCCGCACCGCCCTCTCCCGCCTGCTCGCCGAGATGCCGCGCTCGCCGCTGCGGGTGCGGGCACGGGAGCGGCTCGTCGCGGTGCTCACGGCCGACGGCGCCCTCGTCGAGGCGCTGCGCGCCGCGGAGGGCGGGCGGGCGGAGACGCTCCCCGGCGACGCCGTGACCCGGCTCGAGGTCGCCGCCTGGGAGCTCGCGAAGCGCCTCGACGACCGCCCGGCGCAGCGCGCCGCGGCCACCCGGCTCCTCTCCCTGGCGCCGCTCGAAGCCGCCCGGCTCTCGGTCGCCGACGTCCTGCGGGGTGGCGAAGGCGGCTGGCTGGCGGCCCTGGGCCCGGCCGAGCTCCTCGACCGCGCCGAGTCGCTGCTCGCCGCCGGTCTCGCCCCGAGCGCGCTCGAGACCCTCGACACCGTCCCGGCTGCGGCGCACAGCCTGCGCTGGCACGAGCTGCGCGGCGCCGCGCTCGTCGCCACCTCCCGGCCGGAGGAGGCGTACGCCCTGCTCGCCCCGCTCCGCGCGGACGCACCCGACGCCCGGTCCCGCCTCGAGCTGGCGCGGGCGCGCGCCGCCGAGGCCGCCGCCACCCCGGTACGCGGCCGGGTTCCCGCCGCCGCGAGCAGCCGGGAACGGTACCGGCAGCTCGCCGAGCACCATCTGCGGCTGGCGGCGGCGCCCGGCGCCGACCCCGAGACGGCGCGGGCCGCGCTGCGCTCCCTCTACGCCTCGCTCCAGGGGGACGAGCGCTACGAGGAAGGGATCGAGATCCTCGCCGAGCTGCTCAAGCACGATCCGGCGGACACGACCGGCGCCCGTCACCTCTGGGAGCGTGGCTGGAAAGAGCACCGCGAGCGGAACCACACCGGCGCGATCGGTCACTGGACCCAGCTGCACGCGCTCTACCCCCGCTCCGCCGCGGGCCGCAGCGGTCGCTACTGGACGGCCCGGGCCTTCGCCGCCCTCGGGGAGACGGCCCGCGCCGAGGCGATCCTGCGCGAGGTCGCGGCGGGCGAGCCGACCGACTTCTACGCCCGGCACGCCCGGCAGCGTCTCCAGGGCAAGCCGCCCACGGGGCCGGAGGAGGAGGCTCTCCCCCGCGAGCCGTGGCCCGTCGATCCGCGCCTGGGCCGGGCCGAGCGCCTGACCGACCTCGGCCTCGACCGGCTCGCGCAGATCGAGATCGAGGCGCTCCGCGGCGAGGCCGAGCCCCGGGCCGCCGCCGCGCTCGAGGGCCTCGTGCTCGCCCGGCAGGGGGTGCGGCGCGAGAGCCTCCGCCAGCTGCGCCGCGCCTTCCCCCGGCTCGGCACCGCGTTCCAGGCGCAGGTGCCGCCGGAGGCGGTCGCGCTCTTCTATCCGCTCGACTTCGAAGCCGCGGTGCGCCGGTACGCCACGGCACAGCAGCTGCCGATCCCGCTCGTGCTGGCGGTGATCCATCAGGAGAGCGCCTTCGACCCCCGGGCGACCAGCCGCTCCGGTGCCCGGGGGCTGATGCAGGTGATGCCGGCCACCGGACGCGAGCTCGCCCGCCAGCTGCGGTTGCCTTTCGCCGTGGCCCGCCTCTACGAGCCCGACTACAGCCTCCGGCTCGGAACGACCTATCTGCGCCAGATGCTGCGCACCTTCGACGGCCGCGTCGAGCTCGCGCTCGCCGGCTACAACAGCGGTCCGGGCCGCGTCCGCCAGCTCTGGCGGCTCGCCGGCCCCGAACCGGAGATCGACACCTTCATCGAGGAGCTCACCCTCGAGGAGCCGAAGAACTACGTCAAACGGATTCTCACGCTCGCCGACGGCTACCGCCGTCTCCACCCGGCGATCGGGTGAGCCGTTCGCCCCCGCCGGCAAGGGGGCGGATGGTATAGTTCCGCTCCGTCGGCGCGCCTGCGCTCCGTCTTCTGGGTCCATAGCTCAGCGGTCAGAGCACCCGGCTCATAACCGGAGGGTCCCTGGTTCGAATCCAGGTGGGCCCATGCCGTCGCGCCCGGGCTCCAGGATGGCTGACTCGCTGCCCTCGCCGCTCTCGCCCCCCTTCCGGACCGCGCGCCCGGCGACGCCGCCTCGCTCCCCTCTCCCGAGCCCATCACCCGCCTCCGCGGCCTCCTCCGGCACGCTCGCGGACGCTTTCCCCGAAACGAGAAGATGAGCGACCATCTCGAGACGATCGTCTCTCTGCAGCACCACCTCACCGTCGAGAAGGAGACCGAGCGCCAGCTCGCGGGGATCCCCGCCTGGATGCGCGATCTCCACGACGAGCACTCCCGGGCCCAGGCCGAGATCGACGCCCTGCACGCCGTGGCGCAGGCCGCGGGTCAGAAACGGCGCGCGGCGGAGGCCGGGATCGCCGATACGCAGGAGAAGCTCAAGCACCTCCAGCAGCAGATGTCGATGGTGCGCAACCAGCGGGAGTACGGCGCGCTCCTCCAGGAGATCGACACCGCCAAGGCCGCCCTCCGCCGGTTCGAGGAGGAGGCGCTCGCGGCGCTCGAGGAGACGGAGAACGCCGAGCTGGCGGAGGCCGGGAAGAAAGAGGCCTTCGCCGGCCTCGCGGCCCGCTACCAGGAGGGGCTCGCGCGCTGGGAGGAGGAGAAGCCCGCGCTGCGCGCCGTGCTCGCCACGACCCGGGAGACGATCGCCACCCTGCGAGCCAGCCTCACGCCGGCCCTCCGCAGCCAGTTCGAACGGATCTACGAGCGGACCAAGGGCGAAGCGCTCGCGCCCCTCCGGCGTACCGAGCGCGTGGGGGGGCCGAGCCTCTGGCACTGCGGCCACTGCAACTATCAGGTGCGCCCCCAGGTCGCGGTCGAGATCCGCAGCGCGAGAGCTCTCGTCCAGTGCGAGAGCTGCAAGCGGCTGCTCTACCCGGAGCCGGCGAGTTGAGCGGCGGGGCGGCGCGCGCCTGGATCGACGGCGCCGCGCGCGGCAACCCCGGCGAGGCGGGCTTCGGCGCGATCCTCGAGCATCCCGGCGGGCGCGAGGAGATCGGCGGCTACCTCGGCCGGACGACGAACAACGTCGCCGAGTACGTCGCCCTCGTCGCCCTGCTCGGCCGGGCGGCGGCGCTCGGCCTCGGCGCGCTCGAGATCGCGAGCGACAGCGAGCTCGTGGTGCGCCAGCTCGCGGGGCGGTACAAGGTCCGGGCCCCCCACCTGCAGCGGCTCTTCCGGGCGGTGCAGAGCCTGCGGGCGGAGTTCTCGCGCCTCCACCTGCGCCACGTGCCGCGGGAGGAGAACCGCGCCGCCGACCGCCTCGCGAACCAGGCGATCGATGAGCGGTGGCCGCTGCCGCCGTGGCTCGACCGCACCCTGCTGGAGGAGGCGTAACCCGATGTCCGGAGACGGCGGCGTCGCGGCCCGGCTCGCGGCGATCGAGGCGCGCATCGCCGGCGCCTGTGCCCGGGCGGGGCGGCCCCGCTCGCAGGTCACCCTGATCGGCGCGAGCAAGCAGCAGCCGGCGGCGACGCTCGCCGAAGCGTTCCACGCCGGCCTGCGGATCTTCGGCGAAAACCGGGTGCAGGAGGCGCTGGCGAAGGCGCCGGCGCTGCCGCCGGAGGCCGAGTGGCACCTGCTCGGGCCGCTCCAGTCGAACAAGGTGCGTCAGGCGCTGCGCCTCTTCCGCACCTTCCACGCCGTCGACCGACCGGCCATCGCCGAGGCGCTCGCGCGCGAGGCCGACCGCCTCGACCTGCGGCTCACCATCTTCCTCGAGGTGAACCTCGGCGGCGAGGCGACGAAGCACGGCTTCGCCCCGGCCGCGCTGCCGGCGGCGGCCCGCGCGATCGCGGCGCTCGACCGCCTCCGGCTCGCCGGCCTGATGGCGATCCCGCCGCCCGGCGAGGATGCCGAGGCGTCCCGCCCCTGGTTCCGGCAACTCGCCGCCCTCGGCCGCGAGCTCGCCGCCGGGCTCGGGCCGGACCGTTTCGGCACCGCCCTCTCGATGGGGATGAGCGACGACTTCGAGGTCGCGATCGAAGAGGGGGCCACGCACGTGCGGGTCGGAACGCTCCTCTTCGGCCCCCGCGCCCCCCGGCCGGCGGCGGCCGCCGGCTGAGCCGCCGGTCCGCCGCCGGCCGCCGCCCCTGCTAGACTGTCCGCTTCCGGTTCGCGACGTGCGGGCCGGCGGGATCGTCCGGGATGGGTTTCGCGCGCGGCTTCGGTTTCTCTCTCCTCCAGCTCGTGGTCGGGCTGCTCGACCTCTACACCTGGGTGGTGGTGATCCGGGCGCTCCTCTCCTGGGTCGGCCCGGATCCGTACAACCCGATCGTGCGCCTGCTCCATCAGCTCACCGAGCCGCTCCTCGCCCCGCTGCGCCGGCTGGTATCGCCGCGGCGGCTGGGCGGTCTCGACCTCTCGCCGCTGCTGCTCATCCTGATCATCCAGTTCGTGCGGTACGGGCTGATCTACGCCGTCACGCAGCCGACGCGGCCCTTCTGAAGGAGTCGCCCCATGAGCCTGACCCCCCTCGAGATCCAGAAAGCCCAGTTCGCCGAGCGGCGGCGCGGCTACGACCCGGAGGAGGTGCATCACTTCCTTTCGCTCGTCGCCGAGACGCTTACCGCCCGCCTCGCCCAGATCGAACGGCTCGAGAGCGAGAACCGCTTCTTCGCCGAGCGGCTGCGCGACGCCGAGGAACGGGAGCGCCAGCTGCAGGAGACGCTGGTCCGCGGCCAGCGCGTCTCGGAGGAGATCGTCGCCAACTCGCACCGGGAGGCGCAGCTGCTGATCAAGGAGGCCGAGCACGCCGCCGACAAGATCGTCGAGCAGGCGCTCGCGCAGGCCCAGCACGTCGAGGGCCGCCTCCAGGAGCTGCGCCTGCAGCGCAAGGAGATGCAGATGCGGCTGCGCAACGTGCTCGACCTCTACCGCCAGATGCTCGAGAGCGACGAAGAGGACGAGCGCACCACCGCCACCGTCCGCACCCTGCCGCGCACCGGTCGGCGCCCGGCCTGAGAGATTCCGGTTTCCACGCCATGGCCACCCTCCTGATCGAGAACCTCGCCGAGGTCGCCACCCCGCAGGGGACGACGGTCCGCGCCGGCGCCGAGCAGGGTCGCGTCGCTCGCCTCCATGGCGCCGAAGTGCTCTGCCGCGACGGGAGGATCGCCTTCGTCGGCTCGTCCGAAGAGCGCCACCGGCGCTTCGGCGAGCTGCCCGACGTCGCGCGCCTCGACGGCGCCGGCGGCACCCTCGTCCCCGGCTTCGTCGATCCGCACACCCACCTGCCGTGGGCCGGGAGCCGGGAGGAGGAGTTCGCCGCCCGGCTGCGCGGCGCCACCTACCAGGAGATCGCTGCCCAGGGCGGCGGGATCCTCTCGACCGTCGGCGCCACCCGGACGGCCAGCGAGGAGGAGCTCGCCACCGCCATGCTCCCCCGGCTGCGGCGGATGCTCACCTGCGGCACGACCACCGCCGAGGCGAAGAGCGGCTACGGCCTCTCGCTCGCCGACGAGCTCAAGCAGCTGCGGGCGATCCAACGTGCGAGCGCCGCGCAGCCGGTCACGCTCGTGCCCACCCTGCTCGCCGCGCACGAGGTGCCGCCCGAGCTGCGGCACGACCGCGAGCGCTTCCTCGCGCTCGTCTGCGAGGAGATCGTCCCCGCGGTCGCCGCGGCCGGGCTCGCGCGCTTCTGCGACGTCTTCTGCGAGCAGGGGGTCTTCACCGCCGAGGAGTCCCGGCAGGTGCTCCTCGCCGGGCGCGCCCACGGTCTCGCGCCGCGGCTCCACGCCGACGAGTTCGTCGACTCGGGCGGCGCCGAGCTCGCCGCCGAGGTCGGCGCGCTCTCGGCCGATCACCTGATGGCCGTCTCCGAGGCGGGGATCGAGGCGCTCGCCGCCGCGGGCGTGATCGCCACCCTGCTGCCGGGAACGAGCTTCTTCCTGATGAAGCACATCTACGCCCCGGCCCGGCGGCTGGTCGCCGCCGGGGTGCCGGTGGCGCTCGCCACCGACTGCAACCCGGGCTCGTCGAACACCGAGTCGATGCCGACGATCCTCACGCTGGCGGTCTTCGAGCTGCGGCTGACGGTGGAGGAGGCGCTCACCGCCGCCACCCTCAACGCCGCCTGCTCGCTCGGCCTCGGCGCCGAGATCGGTTCGATCGAGGAGGGGAAGCGGGCCGACCTCGTGCTGCTCGACGCCCCGAACCTCCTCCACCTCGCCTACCATTTCGGCGTCAACCCGGTCGCCGCGGTCGTCAAGGAGGGGCGGGTCGTGCTCCGGGCGGCGGCGCCGCTCGTCTAGGATCGCCCACCATGGCCTGCTGGCTGCTCAAGACCGAGCCCTCCTGCTACCGCTACGCCGACCTCGAGCGCGAGGGGCGGACCGTCTGGGACGGGGTGACCAACGCCCTCGCCCTGAAGCACCTGCGCACCATCGTCCGGGGCGACGAGGCGCTCGTCTACCACACCGGCGACGAGCGGGCCGCGGTGGGGATCGCGCGGGTCGTCTCCGATCCGTACCCCGATCCGCAGGCGGACGACCCCCGGCGCGTGGTCGTCGATCTCGAACCGGTCCGCCGGCTGCCGGTGCCGGTGACGCTCGCCGAGCTGAAGGCCGACCCGGCGCTGCGGGAGTTCGCGCTGCTGCGCAACCCGCGCCTCTCGGTCGTGCCCGTCCCGCCCGCGTTCCGCACCCGGCTCCTCGCGCTCGGCGGCCTCGCCTGACGATGCCCGGTACCCCGTCCCGCCTCCGTCTGCTCACGCTGAACATGGCGCACGGGCGCCGGCGCGCCCGCCATCAGGCGCTCGTGCGGCGCTCGACGCTGGCGGCGAACCTCCACCTGATCGCCGCCGTCCTGCGCCGGGAGGCGCCGGACGTCGTCGCGCTGCAGGAGGCCGACGGTCCGTCGACCTGGAGCGGCCGGTTCGATCACATCCACACCCTCGCGCGGCTCGCCGGCTACCGCCACGCCTTCCGGGGCCGGCATCAGCGGCTGCAGGTCGAGCTGCGCCGCCTCGGCGTCGCCCTCGGTCTCGACTACGGCACCGCGCTCCTCTCCCGGCTGCCGCTCGCCGACCTGACCTCCCACGCCTTCCGGGCGAACTGGCGCGACACGAAGGGCTTCGTCGCCGGGGCCATCGCCCTGCCGGGCGGGGGCGCGATCGACGTCGTCTCCGTGCACCTCGACTTCCTCCACCCGGCGGTGCGCCGGCGCCAGGTGGCGCAGCTCGTCGCCCGGGTCCGCAACCGGCAGCGGCCACTGGCGATCCTCGGCGACTTCAACTGCGAGTGGGGGCACGAGCGCACCGCCCTGCAGCTGCTCGCCCGCGAGCTCTCGCTCGTCCCCTGGCCGGGCCCCTCCCGGCCGACCTATCCCGCCCGGCGGCCGCTCGTCTGTCTCGACTGGATCCTCGTCTCCGAGGAGCTCGAGTTCGTCGGCTACCGGACGCTCGCCGACCCGCTCTCGGATCACCTCGGGGTCCTCGCCGAGGTCGAGCTGCGCCCGGCGGCGCGCGTCGCCCGGGCGAGCTGAAGAGCCCGCCGCCTACGGCTGCCGCAGCCAACCGCGGGCGGCGACGGCGAGGAGGGCTTCGCCTTCGATGAGCCGCTCCCGCCCGGCGGCGAGCTCGAAGACCAGGCGCCACTCCCCATCGGCTCCCGGCGGCGGCAGCACGCCGCGCAGGGCGGGGGCGAGGTCGGAGGCGACCCAGCCCCACGC
>JAAYLR010000195.1 GCA_012521815.1 Acidobacteriota bacterium | reverse complement strand
GGGCGAGTAGCTCCGCAGCACCCTGAACTCCTCCGGATCGTCCGCGGAGCCGTAGTCGTCCACCCAGAACTGGCCGGCGGTGAAGCGGTGGAAGCGGAGCATGTCCATCACCCCGACCTGCGGCAGGGCGACGGCGAAGAGGTCGGGGCGCTGGGTCATCGCGGCGCCGACGAGCAGGCCGCCGTTCGAGCCGCCCTGGATCGCGAGGCGTTCGGGACGGGTGATCCGGTTGGCGACGAGCCACTCGGCGGCGGCGATGAAGTCGTCGAAGGTGTTCTGCTTGGCGAGCTTCGTCCCGGCGCGGTGCCACTCCTCGCCGTATTCGCCCCCGCCGCGCAGGTTGGGGATCGCGAGCACCCCGCCCATCTCCAGCCAGACGGCCAGGGTGACGGAGAAGAAAGGGGTCAGCGAGACGTTGAAACCGCCGTAGCCGTAGAGGAGCGTCGGGTGCGAGCCGTCGCGTTCGAGCCCCTTGCGGTGGACGAGGAACATCGGCACCCGGGTGCCGTCCTTCGAAGTGAAGAAGACCTGCTCGACGGCGGCGCTCGCGGGGTCGAAGGCGAGCCGCGTCCGGTGGTACTCCCGGCTCTCGCCGGTGGCGAGGTCGTACCGGTAGATCACCCCCGGCTCGGTGAAGCTCGTGAAGGCGTAGAACGTCTCGGTGTCGTCGCCGCGCCCCGGAAAGCCGCTGACGCTGCCGAGCCCGCCGAGCGCGAGATCGCGGACGTGCTGGCCGTTGCGGTCGAAGAGCCGCACCCGGCTCGTGGCGTCCTCCAGGTAGGTGGCGATGAACAGCCGGCCGACCCAGGAGACCGACTCCAGCGTCCCCTTCGCCTGCGGGATCAGCTCCCGCCACGCCTCCGGCTCGGGGTGGCGCAGGTCGATCGCGACGAGCCGGCGGCGCGGCGCCTCGCGGTCGGTCAGGAAGAAGAGGTGCGGCCCGTCGCTGCCGACGAAGCCGTACTCGTGCGCGAAGCCGCCGAGCAGCTGCCGCGCCCCGGCGTACGGCTCGGTCAGATCGCGGACGTAGACGTCGTTCCGGTCGCCGGTCGCCGCCGAGAAGACGAAGATCAGGAGGTACCGGCCGTCCTCGGTGACGACGCTGTCGACCGCCCAGTCCGGGTGGTCGGGGCGCTCGAAGACCACGAGGTCGTCGGCCTGCGGGGTGCCGAGCCGGTGGTAGCAGAGGTACTGGTTCAGCTGCAGCCCCTGGTACGCGGTCCCCGGCTCCGGCTCGGGGTAGCGGCTGTAGAAGAAGCCGCGGTCGTCCGGGGTCCAGGAGGCGCCGGAGAACTTGATCCACTTCAACTCGTCGGGGAGGAGCTCGCCGGTCTCGATGTCGAGCACCCGCCAGGTATTCCAGTCCGACCCCGCCTCGGCGACGCCGTAGGCGAGCCGCCGGCCGCCGTGGTCGGGGGCCAGGCCGGCGAGCGCGACCGTGCCGTCCGCCGACCAGCCGTTCGGATCGAGAAGCACCCGGGGCGGGGTGGCGAGCGAGTCCTGCACCCAGAGGACCGCCTGGTTCTGCAGGCCGTCGTTTCTCACGAAGAAGGTCCGGCCAGCGGCGCGGAACGGCACCGAGACGCGCTCGTAGTTCCAGAGCGCGGCGAGCCGCTCGCGGATCGCCGCGCGCTCGGGGATCCTGCCGAGGTAGTCGAACGTCACCGCGTTCTCCGCCGCGACCCAGGCGGCGACCTCGGGCGCCTCCCGCACGTCCTGCTCGAGCCAGCGGTACGGGTCGGCGACCTCGACCCCGTGGTAGGTGTCGACCTGCGCGACGGTCTTCGT
>JAAYLR010000194.1 GCA_012521815.1 Acidobacteriota bacterium | reverse complement strand
TCCGCCGGAGAGCAGCTTGGCCATCCAGGGCTGCCCGAAGTCGGTACCGCGGCCGTCCTTCTCGGCGTCCTCCGCCGTCACCGCGAGGTCGAGACGTACCGCGAGCGGCAGGTCGCGCACGAGCTTCAGGAGCGGATCGCCGACGTCGTAGGTGGCGCGGGGCGGCTCCTGGGAGGGATCCTCCATCCGGAAGCCGCGGGCGGCGAACTCCTCGCCGTACGGCTTCAGGCGCGGCACCGGGGCGTGGCAGGTGCTGCACGAGAGCTGGTACCGGCGGGCGAAGGCGGGGATCGCGGCGGCGTCGTCAGGCACGGCGAGGGCGGTGAGGACGACCGCGAGCGTGACGATGACGGTGGCGAGTGGCAGCTGGCGACGCATGGCTTCTCCTCCCGGGCGCTCAGTCGAGGACTTCGAAGGTCGTCGTGTGGGTGTTGATCCGCACCGGCTCCCACTCCTCGGCCGGCACCTTCAGGAACTCGCCGACCGAGGAGACGAGCCGTGAGTAGTGGAGGCTCGCGGTGACCGTCACCGGGCCGGGCGGCGCGTCGGCGGGCACCTTCCAGGTGAACGTCTCGGCCGCCGCCGAGAGCGGGGCGAGGCGGTAGTCGGTCGAGAAGGCGGCGGTGTTCCACTGCGCGACCGTCATCCGCCCTTCCGGGTCGAGGTAGGGGAGGCGGAAGATCCGGTCCCCCTCGGCCATCTCGGCGTAGGTGCCGTCGCGCTTCAGGCCGGGGAACTCCGGGAGGCCGCGGATCTCGCCGATGTCCTGATAGGCGAGCGCGGTGGCCGAGGCGATCGTGTACGCCTCGCCGGGGAATCCCTTCGGATCGACCGGCAGGTGGAAGGTGCGCCCCTTCGCATCCGTGGCCTCAACGTGGAGCCAGAGCAGCCGCTCCTCGGCCGAGCCGCTCGGGATCTTGTGACCGGCCTTGGCGTTGACCACCACCGCGGTCAGGCGCACCGTGTCGCCCGGCTCGGCCTCGCGCAGCTCCGGGTGGATCCGGACCTCGGCGACGCCGGCGAGCTTGCCCGGGTCGTGCGCGCCGTGGAAGAGGTGCTGGCGCACGTCGGGGAGCTCGGAGCCCATCCGCGCGCTGCGTCCCGGAGCAGGGGGCATGTGGCACTCCTGGCAGACGATTCCGGCCCGGCCGTGCGGTCCCTCCTTCCATTCGAGATGGGTCGACTTCACGAAGAGGCCCCATGAGTCCATCTCGTTGTGGCAGGTGCCGCAGAACTCGGCCGAGCGCAGGAACGGGTTCTCGCGCGTCTCGTGATGCGGGCTCACGAGGCCCGGGCGCGGCCCCTGCTTCACCTTCCCCGGTGCGGTGATCCAGTTGAAGTTCACCGGCACCTCGCCGCGGAAGCCGACCACCGTGTGGCAGAGATCGCAGGAGACCGACTCGTTGGCGCGACTGCGCGCGGACGGCGGCCGCGGCGGGATGTCACCGGCGAGGAGCGCGAGCGGGGCATGACAGCCGTTGCACTCGGCCCGGACGCCCGCCATCTTCGCGACCTTCTCGGCGTGGGGGAGGGCGAGCTCGAAGTATTCGATCTCGTCCCAGTGGTGGGTGTAGGCCTGCGACATCATCGCCTGCTCGTGCTGGCGGGCGATCTCCACGTGACAGCTCGCGCAGGCGGCCGGCTGCTCGTAGCGCTCGTACCGCTGGGTGCCAAGCGCCTCGATACCGACGGGCGTGGGCGGCTCGGCGAACACCCCGCTGACGGTGAGGTAGGCGGCCAGGGCCGCGACAGCGAGTCCGGTGACCAGAACGGGACGGCGGGAGTGCGGCTGAGACATCGGTACCTCCGCGCGGAGCGTGCTTGCGTCCCTCCCATACTTCGCTCCGGGCCGGAGCCCGTCAACCGCCGAACGTGCGGGGCGCGGACGCGATTGATCCTGCCCCGGCGGATGGCGGCAGGAGCCGAAGAATCGAATATGATTTTGCGGTTCGTTGCCTTCCTACCCCAACAGACGGAGATCGCGGTGGGCCTCGGCAGAGGGCCGTTGCAGGGTTCCAGGGTGCCTCCATGGTGCCCTCCAGGGTGCCACCCACTTTGCCCTTACAAGGTGCCTTACAAGGTGCCAGCCAATTTGCTGCCATCAAAGGTACTCAAAGGTGCCAGGCGATTTGCGGCAGGTTCACGAGGGCGATGGCGTCTGAGAGGGCATGTCACGCCGAATCCGCTATGTCCCTCCAGGGGGCGCCCTCGTCGAAGTCACCTGTCGCACCCTGCAGTCCCGGCAGCTCCTGCGCCCCTCGCCCCTGCTGCGCGAGATCACCCTCGGCATCCTCGGCCGGGCCCAGAAGCGCTCGGGGGTCGCCATCCACGCCTTCGTCTTCCTCGCGACCCACTATCACCTCCTCGTTTCGGTCGCCGACGCGGACCAACTCGCCGACTTC
>JAAYLR010000193.1 GCA_012521815.1 Acidobacteriota bacterium | reverse complement strand
GGCAGCAACACCCAGCAGGATCTCCCCTTCGTCATCGAGGGGACTGCGGGTGGCGGCAGCGTGCCGAATATCAACGTCTCCCCGTCGAGTCTCTCCAGCACGCAGCTACCGAATACCACGACCACCCAGACGCTGACGGTGGGCAACACCGGCACGGTGGATCTCAACTGGCAGATCGCGGAGGATCCGAACCCCAACTGTGCCAGCCCGGCGGACGTGCCGTGGCTGTCGGTGAGTTCGGCGAGCGGCACGAACGCCGGCGGGACGAACACGGCGGTGACGGTGACGTTCAACTCGACCGGGCTGTTGGGAGGGCCATACAACGCCAGCCTCTGCGTGACGAGCAACGACCCCGACCCGGGTCCGGGCCCGGGGACCAATCTGGTGATCGTTCCCGTGTCGATGACCGTCACCGGAGCATCCTGTACCCCTCCCCTCCTGGAGGACGGCTTCGAAAGCGGCCCTGGCAGCTGGACTGCGGACGGCACCCCCGCCTGGAGTATCGTGAACACCGCCGCCAATAGCGGCAGCTACAGTTTCTTCGCCCCCAATGCGGGCTCGATCTCCGACACGCGCCTGGTCTCGCCCCCGTTCACGATCCCTGGGGCTGCAACCTTGGCAGCGCTCGAGTTCTGGCACCGGGTGCGTACGGAGACCACTTATGACGGCGGCGTCCTGGAGGTGACGACCGACGGCGGCAGCAGCTGGACCGACCTGAGTTCGAATATCACGGTAGGCGGATACAACGGAGTCATCAGCTCCGCCTTCAGCAATCCGCTCGCCGGGAGGCCGGCCTGGACCGGCAGCATACCGGCAGGAGCCGGCTTCGAGCGGGTCGTCGTGAACCTCCTGCCCCTGGCCGGACAGACGGTGCAGATCCGCTGGCGCCTGGGCTCCGACACCTCGGTGGGCGCCACCGGCTGGTGGGTCGACGACGTGGTGGCCTGGGCCTGCCCGTCGGGGGGCGGTGGCGACCCGAACATCGACGTCTCGCCGCTGAGCCTCAGTGAGACGCACGCCACACCGCCGCAGACGACCACCCGGACGCTGACCGTGACCAACACCGGCACGGCGAACCTCGACTGGCAGATCGCGGAGGATCCGAACACCAACTGCGTCAACCCGGCGGACGTGCCGTGGCTGTCGGTGAACCCGACGAGTGCTTCGTCGGTACCGGCGGGGAGCTCGGCGGTGACGGTGACGTTCGACTCGACCGGTCTCGCGGCGGGCGCCTACGGCGCCAACCTCTGCGTCACGAGCAACGACCCGAATCCGGGCCCGGGCAACGGGACGGAGCTCGTGGTGGTGCCGGTCAGCCTGACCGTCAGTGGCCCGGCGATGCACACGGTGACGTCGAGCGTGGGAACGCCTTCGGGCACGATCGCGCCGCCGTCGCAGCAGGTGACCGATGGCAGCACCGCAGCCTTCACGCTGACGCCGGCTGCCGGCTACGAGATCGACGGCGTGACGGGCACCTGCCCGGCGGGCTCGCTCGCGGGCAACGTCTACACGACGGGAGCGATCACGGCGGACTGCCAGGTGGTCGCGAACTTCCGTCCGGAGTCGGGCCCGGCTCCCTCGGTGCTCGAGATCCCGACGCTCGGTCCGGCGGGCGGGGCGCTGCTCGGCCTGCTGCTGGCCGGTCTCGGCCTCGGCACGCTCCGCCGGCGGCGGGCATGAGCCGCTGACGGCAGCGCCTGACCGGCAGGCGAACGGGCGGTGGGAGAGGGCTCCCGCCGCCCGTTTTTTCTGCTCCGTCTGTCGGAATTGCGGGCGCGCGGCGGCCGCGGGCTACCGGACGGTGCCCCGGTAGGCGCTGAAGAGCGCGAGCTCGATCTCGCGCCGCGGTTCGGCGAAACCCGCTTCCGCCAGCGCCGCGAGGATCGTCGCCGGCGGCACGCACTGGTCGATCGTGTCCCAGTAGTACTCGAAGAGCTCGCGGGTGGCGCGGCCGCCCGCGCGGGCGAGGAACGGCACCAGCCGGCCGAGGTAGAAGCGGGTGAAGGCGAACCCCCAGCGCGACTGCGGACGGGTGATCTCGAGCACGAGCACCTGGCCGCCGGGGCGCAGGACGCGCCGGAACTCGGCGAAGGTGGCGCCGAGATCGACCACGTGCCGCAGCGCGTAGCCCATCGTCACCAGGTCGAACGAGGCGGTGGGGAACGGCAGCGCCTCGGCGATGCCGAGCACCAGCTCGCGCACCCCGCGCGCCCGCGCCCGCACGAGCATGCCGGCGCTCGGGTCGAGACCGACGGCCCGCCCCGTCGGGCCGGTGAGCGGCCGCGCGGCGGCGGCCAGCACGCCGGTGCCGCAGGCGACGTCGAGCACCCGGCTGCCGGGGCCGATGCCGGTGGCGGCGAGCTGCCGGCGCCGGTACCAGTGGCCCGAGCCGAAGCTCATCGCCTGGGTGATCCAGTCGTAATGGCCGGCCGTCTCGTCGAACCAGGCGCGCACGCGGCGGCGCCGCTCCGGCTCGCTCGCGTAGTAGCGCGCGAGCAGCGGGTGAGGGCGCAGCGGCTCTCCGGCGCTGCGGGACGGCTCCGGCGCGTCCGGCGGTACGGCTTGCGGCATGGCCTCTCTCCTCGTGGTACGGGGGGGATTATTCACCAAGGGGGAGGGGTGAGAAAGGGGGCGAAGGAGCCGCGCCGGCTCAGAGCAGGCCGCGCCCTTCGAGCAGCGCCCAGAGGCGGGCGAGCGACGCTGCGACCGTCTCCGTGCCGGTGGCGAGCGCGAGCGCCGGGGCAGCGGGCGCCTCGTAGGGCGCGTCGATGCCGGTGACCTGCTCGATCTCGCCGGCCCGGGCGCGGCGGAAGAGGCCGTCGGTGTCGCGCGCCTCGCAGGTCGCGAGCGGCGCGTTGCAGTGGATCTCGAGGAACCGGTCGGCGCCGACGATCTCCCGGGCGAGCGCGCGATCCCTGGCGGCCGGCGAGACGAGCGCCACGATGACGAGGAACCCCTGATCGTTGAAGAGCCGGGCCACCTCCGCGGTGCGGCGGACGTGCTCGCGGCGGTCGCCGGACGTGAAGCCGAGATCGGCGTTGAGGCCGAGGCGGAGCCGCTCGCCGTCGAGCACCTGCACCCGGTGCCCGGCGGCGACCAGCTTCTCTTCGAGGGCGAAGGCGAGCGTCGACTTGCCCGCGCGCGGCAGGCCGGTGAGCCAGAGGGTGGCCGGCGGCCGGCCGAACTGGGTGGCGCGCGCGGCATCCGGAACGGCGCTCGCCGGCCGGCGCACGTGCGCGGTGGCGGCCGCGGCCGGCGGGCGTTCGAGGCGGATCTCGGCCGGCTCCCGTTCCAGGATGGTGCCGGCGGCGACCGTCGCGTTCGTGAGCCGGTCGATGAGGATGAAGGCGCCTGTCTCCCGGTTCCGCCGGTACGCGTCGAAGGCGATCAGGCGGGGCGATTCGATCCGCACCCGGCCGATCTCGTTGAGCGCGAGCTCGCCCGTCTCCTCGCGATGGAGCGTGGTGGTGTTGATCCGGTAGCGGAGCTCCCGCACCGCGGCGGGCGCGACGTTCGTCGTCTGCTTGAGCAGGTAGTCGCCGGCGCCGGGGCGCAGCGGCGCCTCGGTCATCCAGACCAGCATCGCCTCGAAGGCATGCGCGAGCTGCGGCACGTTGCCCGGCGCCGCGAGCATCGTGCCGCGCGACAGGTCGAGCTCGTCGGCGAGGGTCACCGTCACCGCCTGCGGCGGGAACGCCTCGGCCACCTCCCCCTCCCAGGTGTGGAGGGCGCGGATCCGGCTCTGCCGTCCGGAGGGGAGCGCCACGACCTCGGCGCCCCGGCGCAGGATCCCCGAGGCCACCGTGCCGGCGTAGCCGCGGAAGCCGTGGTGCGGCCGGGTGACGAGCTGGACGGGGAAGCGGAGGTCGAGGAGGTTCCGGTCGCCGGCGATGTGGACGTGCTCGAGGTAGGCGAGGAGGCTCGAGCCCTGGTACCAGGGCATCTTCTCCGACCGCCGGGCGACGTTCTCCCCCTCGGTGGCGCAGACCGGGATGACGTGCACGTCGCTGACCCGGAGCCGGGCGGCGAAGCCGGTGAACTCGGCGCGCACCTCGTCGAACCGCTCCCGGCTCCAGCCGACGAGGTCCATCTTGTTGACCGCGAGCACCAGGTGCCGGATGCCGAAGAGGGTGGCGATGAAGGCGTGCCGCCGCGTCTGCTCCACGACGCCGCTGCGGGCGTCGACGAGGATCACCGCGAGGTCGCAGTTCGACGAGCCGGTCGCCATGTTGCGGGTGTACTGCACGTGCCCCGGGGTGTCGGCGATGATGAAGTTGCGCCGCGGGGTGGCGAAGTACCGGTAGGCGACGTCGATCGTGATCCCCTGCTCGCGCTCGGCCTGGAGGCCGTCGAGCACCAGCGCGTAGTCGAGGCCGCCGCCGGTCGTCCCGTGCCGGGCCGAGAGGCGGGCGAGGTTCTGGAGCTGGTCGTCGAAGAGCGCGTCGGCGTCGTGGAGCAGGCGGCCGATGAGGGTCGACTTGCCGTCGTCCACGCTGCCGCAGGTGAGCAGCCGCAGCAGGTCGCGCTCCTGGTAGGCGGCGAGGATCCGTTCGAAGCCGGGGGTGGTGGCGGCGGGCGGCATCAGAAATACCCCTCCCGCTTCTTCTCCTCCATCGAGCCGGCCTCGTCGAAGTCGATGATCCGCCCCTGCCGCTCCGAGGTGCGGGTGACGAGCATCTCCTCGACGATCGCCGCCACCGAGTCGGCGTTCGACTCGACGCCGCCGGTGAGCGGATAGCAGCCGAGGGTGCGGAAGCGCACCCGGCGCCGTTGCGGCACCTCGCCGGGGGCGAGCGGCAGGCGGTCGTCGTCGACGAGGATCAGCGTGCCGTCGCGCTCGACGACCGGCCGCTCGGCGGCGAAGTAGAGCGGCACCACCGGGATCGCCTCGAGCTGGATGTAGAGCCAGATGTCGAGCTCCGTCCAGTTCGAGAGCGGGAAGACGCGGATCGATTCCCCCTTGTGCACCCGGGTGTTGTAGAGGTGCCAGAGCTCGGGGCGCTGGTGGCGCGGGTCCCACTGGTGGAACCGGTCGCGGAAGGAGAAGACCCGCTCCTTGGCGCGGCTCACCTCCTCGTCCCGGCGCGCCCCGCCGAAGGCGGCGTCGAAGCCCCAGTGGTCGAGCGCCTGCTTGAGCGCCACCGTCTTCATGACGTGGGTGTAGCGCTGGGTGCCGTGATCGAACGGGTTGACGTTCTGCTCCCGCCCCTCGGGGTTGACCCAGACCCGCAGGTCGAGGCCGAGCTCGCGCGCCGTCCGTTCGCGGAAGGCGATCATCTCGCGGAACTTCCAGAGGGTGTCGATGTGGAGGAGCGGGAACGGGATCGGCGCGGGGTGGAACGCCTTCTGGGCGAGCCGCAGCATCACCGAGGAGTCCTTGCCGATCGAGTAGAGCATCACCGGCCGCTCGCACTCGGCGACGACCTCGCGCAGGATGAAGATCGCCTCGGCTTCGAGCTCGCGCAGATGGGTGAGGCGGTAGTCGCTCACCGGACCTCCGTCTCTCCGGGCGGTGCCTCCCCGGTGAGAAAGCCGCGCGCCGCGAGCAGCTCCACGATCCGCCGGGCGGAGACGGCGAGCTCTTCGCGGGCGGTGTCGAGGGTGAGGGCGGGCGCCTCCGGCGGCTCGTACGGGGCCGAGATGCCGGTGAACTCCGCGATCTCGCCGGCGCGGGCCCGGCGGTAGAGCCCCTTCGGGTCGCGCCGTTCGCAGACCGCCAGCGGCGCGTCGAGGAAGACCTCCAGGAACCGCGCCGCGCCGATCGCCTCCCGCGCGGCCTCGCGGCCGGCGCGGTAGGGGGAGATGAACGCGGCGATCACGATCAGGCCGGCGTCGGCGAAGAGCGCGGCGACCTCTCCCGCCCGGCGGATGTTCTCCCGGCGATCCTCGGGGCTGAAGCCGAGATCGGCGTTCAGGCCGTGGCGCAGGTTGTCGCCGTCGAGCACGCAGGCGGCGTGCCCGGCGCGGATCAGCGCGGCCTCGACGGCCGTGGCGAGCGTGGACTTCCCCGCGCCGGAGAGGCCGGTCAGCCAGACCACGCCGCCCCGCTGCCGCAGGAGGCGGGAGCGTTCGGCGGCGCTGACCGCGGAAGGGTGGCGGGTGAGCCGCCGGGCGGCGGGGCCGGAGGGCGCGCTCAGAAGGTGACTCCGAACGGCTTGCGCAGCGCGAAGGCGAAGAGGATCGAGAAGAGGAAGAAGACCGTCATCCAGGCCGGCACGCCGAGCATCTCGCGCACCGTCCAGCCGGGCAGCGCGACGGTAGCCGGGCGCAGGTCGAAGGCGATCTCGGAGAGCACGCCGTCGGCCGGCAGCGGGGGCTCGGCGGGGTAGACGAACTGGGCGATCCACGAGCGCCCCGGGCGCACCGGGGAGCGCCGCACGAGCGGCCGGGGGCTGGCGAGCGCCTTCTCGTAGCGCGCCTCGCCGATCCGGATGCCGATCACGCCCTCGCCCGGCTCCGCGACGCGCAGCCGCCAGGAGAGGGTGCGTGCCGACGGGATCCAGAGCGCCGGGGTCTCGGCCACGAGCCCGGCGGGCAGCTCGAGCACCGCCTGCGGCTTGCCGGAGGCGGAGACCGGCACCCGTCCGCCTTCCTCCTACCCCTCCGCGAGCGTCGCCCGGAGGACCGTCGTCTCGCCCGCCGCGGGCGCGGCGTAGGCGTAATGGAACTGGAGCTGGGCGATCACGAAGGCGAGCGGCGGCAGGACGAAGAGCATCGGCACGAGCGAGAGCCGCAGGTAGGTCAGGTTGCGCCGCAGGATCGCGAGCTGGGCGCGCCAGATCAGCCGGAAGTTGTCGTTGAAGAGGCGGATCTCGAAGAGGTCGGCGAGGATCTGCCGCTTGACCTCGGTGAGCCGCTCCTGGTTCGAGGTGCGCTTGAAGACCCAGAGGATCCCCATCGCCGCGAGCGCCGCGAGCACGACGAGCCCGGTGGCCGCCGGCAGGGCGTGGAACGGCCGCAGCAGGAGGTCGAACAGGTGCCGGAGCGCGGCGTTGAGGAGGCGCATGCGGTCGGTCGCGCCTCAGGAGATGTAGCCGAGGCCGCGGAGGCGCTTCTTGAGCTCCTCCTCGTCCCGGGCGCCTTCGAGCTTGGCGAGCTCTTTTTCGAGGGCGTGGGTGATGAACTCCTCGGGGGAGGAGTAGCCGGCCAGCTCGGCGAGACGCCGGATCTTCGCCAGCAGATCCTTGTCGAGCTTCACGCTGCGGGTCGAGAACATGGGGGCTCGCCTCCGTGGGGGGTCACTCTCGCGTCGCGTCGAAGGGGACGCCGAGCTCGGCCACGACGGCGCGGCCGAGCTCGCTCAGGTTCGTCGCCGGCTGCACGAGTGGCCGGTTGGTCAGCAGGATGCCGGGCACCGCGGCGGGGTCCATCAGGTGCTCGCCGGCCCAGTCGTCGAGGTTGTCGCCGAAGACCTCCGCCGAGAGGTCGCCGAGCGCCGAGGTCCCCGAGCAGCGGGTCCCCTTCGCGTAGCCGATGACGAGATCGGGGCCGCTCGCGAGCGCCGAGCCGTGAGCGAACGCCTCCTCGCGCAGGAAGACGTTCGAGATCGCGGGCCGGCCGGTCGCGGGATCGATCGTCGCGAGCAGCCCGTCGGCGATCTCCCGCATCAGGCTCGCGCGTTCTTCCGGAGGAACGATCCCGTCCTTCTCCCGCCCCCGGACGTTGAGGTAGAGCGCGTTGATGCCGAGCCCGTAGGCGCGCGTCCGGCTCCAGTCCACACCGTTGAAGGATTTGACGGTGGATGCCCGTTCGCGGTCGTGCACCGCGAGGTAGCCGTGGTCGAGCAGCCAGGTGTTGAGATGGAAGACCCGCCGCCAGCTCGTGAAGCCGTGGTCGGACATGACGATCACCGTCGTGTCGGGCGGCAGGTGGTCGAGCGTGTAGCCGACCACCTCGTCGAGCGCGCCGTAGAGCCCGGGGATCGCGTCGGCGAACCGGGGCGACTCCTCGGGGTCGTAGCGGGGGTGGCCGGGATCGAGCGTGTCCCACATGACGTGGGAGGCCTGATCGACGCTGCCGAAGTAGTAGAAGAGGAGCCCGCCCCGCCAGTCGGCGAGCACCTGCCGGTACTGCGTGACCAGCTCGCCGAGTGTGTGGTGCACGAGGTCCATGAAGACGGCCCGGTCGAGGACCCCGCCCTCGACCGCCTTGGTGTCCTCGGGCATCCCCTGGGTGTAGAAGCGGCCGGTGGCCGCCGCCAGCCGGGCCGCGTAGTCGGCCGGGGTGGAGATCGGCATCACCGGCTGCATCGGATCGAGGTTGAGCGGCGAGACGTAGAGCTCGAACTCCGGCCGCACGCTCTTGAGGTAGAAGCGGGCCATCGCCGGGATCGCCGGGTTCATCACCAGCCGGCCGCAGAGGCCGAGGTCGAGGGAGACCGGCACCCAGTCGGTCCATTCGCCGACCGTGAGCAGGCGCTCCTCGTCGCCGACCACGAGCCGGGCGACCGGCTCGTCGGGGTCGAGGTAGACCGAGAACGGCGCCCGGGTCCTAACCTTCCCGGCGACGAACGGGTTGTCCGGCCCGAGCAGGTCGCTCGTCACCACCCCGTCCTCGGGCCACGCCTCGACCGCCTCGCCGCCCCCCGAGATCTTCGAGGCGTCGTAGAAGAGCTCGGAGGTGTAGAAGGTGAAGGTGCCGTAGGTGCCGAGGATGTCCGGCGTGCCCATCCCGGAGAGCTCGTAGCTCGCGCTGCCCGAAGGGGGGAAATTCGCCGGCATCCGCAGCACGGTGGTCTCGATCCCGTGCTCTTCGAGCCGCTCCCAGATCGGCGTGCCGCGCCGGAGCAGCTCCATCTGCCCCGAAGAGAGGGGAAGGCGGCAGTTGCCGGCGGCGAGCGGCTCGCGGGGGTTCTCCGGCTCGACGACCCGGCTCGTGGAGAGGTACGGCTCCATCGTCTTCGGATCGCGGTGGACGAAGTCGAAGATGCCGTGGACGCCGGCATCGCTGCCGGTGAGGAAGTTCGACCAGGCGACCGGGCTCTGCGGCGGGATCGAGGTGCCGAGCGGCTGGAGAGGGCCACCCGTGGCTTCGAGGCGGGCGAAGTTGGGCAGCCGGCCCTCGTCGATCAGCCGGCGGGTGAGCTCGTAGTCGAGGCCGTCGAAGCCGAGGACGATCACCCGGCGGCCGTCGGCGCCGCGTCCGGGCTTCCGGCTGCAGCCGGCGAGCGCGACGAGCGCGAGCGCGAGGGTCGCGACGGCGAGAGCGAAGGGGAGCGTCCGGCGCCGCATCGTCAGGCCGCCCGCCGGGTCGCTCCCGCCGCCCCCTGGCGGGCGAGCGGGGAGGTTTCGAAGAGGGCCCGGCCGTCCATGTGAGCCGGGGCGTCGATGCCGAAGAGGCGCAGCACCGTCGGCGCGAGGTCGACGATCGCCGGCTCGTCACGGGCGATCGCGTGGTTGCAGAAGAGCACCCCGGGCACGACCTTCGGGTCGACGCAGTGGTCGCCGCTCCAGGCCTTCACGTTGTCCTCGAAGACCGGGCCGGAGAGGACGCCGGTGGCGCAGTCCCAGGAGATCCGGTAGCCGTGGTTGAAGCCGACGATCAGATCCGGGGCGTTGGGCAGGTACGGCCCGTCGTAGACGTCCACGGCGGCGTAGACCTCGTTGATCCCGACCTCGTCCCGCTCCTCGTCGCGCAGGCCGGAGAGCTTCCCGATCAGCTCGCGGCGCAGCGCCTCGGCCTCGGCGCCGGGGGCGACGATCCCCTCCGCCTCCCGCCCCGCGAGGTTCAGGTAGATGCCGGTGAGGCCGACCGAGTAGGCCCGGGTGCGCGACCAGTCGACGTCGCGCAGCCACTCGGTGGAGCCGTCGCACCCCTCCCGGAGCGCGAGGTAGCCGTGGGCGAGGAGCCAGGCGTTGAGGTTCACCCCCCGGCGGAAGGAGGTGAAGCCGTGGTCGGAGAGGACGAAGAGGAGATCGTCGGGGCGCAGCTTCGCCATCACCCGGCCGACGAGGGCGTCGTAATGGACGTACATCTCCTCGATCGCCTGCCGGTGCTCGGCGTGCTCGCGGTTCTCGCCCGCCGGGTGCCCCTCTTCGAGGTACCGCCAGAACATGTGCTGGATCCGGTCGCTGCCGTCGAAGACGCAGACGAGCGCGCCGCGGACGAGGCGGTCGAGGGCGGCGAAGAACATCGCCTCCCGCTCCCGGTCGATGTCGTAGCTCTGGGCGAGGAAGGTCGCGTCGTCGGTCACCTTCTCGTTGAGCGCCCAGGTGTCCTCGGCGAGCCCGAGCGTCGAGAACGGCCCGACCCGCTTGGCGAGGTAGGTCGCGTAGTAGGACGGGTGGGAGATCGGCATCGCCGGGGTCTCGGGATCGAGGTTGAGCGGCGAGAGGTAGAGCGAGACCTCGTCGTCCATCTCGAGCAGCATGAGGCGCGTGAGCCCGCGCACCTTCACCGTGGGCGCGGCGGGGAAGGTGAGCTGCACCCAGCCGGTCAGCCGCCGCGGCTCGAGCCGGTGCTCCTCGTCGCCGAGGCGCACGTGCGCGCAGCCGGCGGCGCGGTCGAGGCGGATCTCGACCGGCAGCGCGAGCGGCGGATCGCCGGCGCGGAAGATGTTCTCGGGGCCGTGGAGCACCGCCGTGTACCGCTCCGGCCCGCCGGCGAGGGCGACCCGTTGCCCCCCCTCCTTGAACCGCGCCCCGCTCCGGCGGGTGGTGAAGAGGTGGAACGTCCCCTGCGTGCCGAGCAGGTCGGGGACGCTCATCGCCGAGAGCTCCGCGCCGTAGAAGCGGTCGGGGGGGAAGGTGATCGGCACCCGCAGCACCGTGGACCAGATCCGGTGGTCGCCGAGGATCGCCCAGAACGGCCGCGACTTGCGCAGCAGCCGGATCGCGGGCTTCCGCAGCGGGAGCTTCCACTTCCCCAGCCGGAGGAAGCGGTCCACGCTGCCGATCTCGGCCGAGGAGAGGACCGGCAGGTAGGTCTTCCGGTCGCGGTCGATGAAGTCGAAGATGTTGTGCTTGCCGGGGTTCGTGCCGGTGGCGAACGACGACCAGGCCACCGGGGTCATCGCCGGGTAGGTGGTCCGCAGGCGGTGGTAGCTCCCCTGCGCGGCGAGCCTGGCGAGGTTCGGCAGCCGGCCTTCGGCGATCAGCCGGTCGGTCAGGCGGGGATCGAGGCCGTCGAGGCCGACGGCGATGCACCGCCGCACCCAGGGGGCGCGGGCCCGCTTGCCGGTCAGGAGGCGCCAGAGGACACGGAACGGCCAGATCAGGATCGAGGCGAGCGCGAGCAGCAGGGTCATGAGGACCACGCCGACCGACGAGAGGAGCGCGATCCCGGCGCCGGGGCCGACGTAGGCCGCAGCGGGTGCCGCCGCGGCCAGGGCGGCGAGCGTGGCGAGGAGGAGGCGGCGGCGGAACCTGGAGGGCATCGCGGAGCGGCTGGTGGCGGACGGGCCTCGGATCGTCGGCTGGAGCTCGCTGCCGTTCGCCATGGGAACGGAATCGCGCCGGCCGACGGGGCATTGTAGTCTATCCGCCACGCTCGCCCGGCGGGCACGGCGGGCGAACCGGTCATGGCGCACGCACTCCACAGGCTCTGGCGCCGGCTGCGCTACGGCGCGCCGGTCGTCGTCGTCTCCGGCCTGCCCCGCTCGGGCACCTCGATGGCGATGAAGATGCTCGCCGCCGGCGGCCTCGAGGTGGTGGCCGACGGCGAGCGGGTTGCCGACGAGGACAACCCGCGCGGCTACTTCGAGGACGAGCGGGTCAAGGCGCTCGCCGAAACCGCCGACAAGCGGTGGCTGCGCGCGGCGCGGGGCCGGGCGGTGAAGGTGATCTCCTGGCTGCTCAAGGAGCTGCCCGCCGACAACAACTACCGGGTGATCTTCCTCCAGCGGGACCTGCGCGAGGTGCTCGCCTCCCAGGGGAAGATGCTCGCCCGGCGGCAGGAGGAGCACCCCACCTCCGACGACGAGATGCTCGCGGTCTTCGAGAGCCACCTCTGGCGAGTCGGCTACCTCTTCCGGCACGCACCGCACCTCGAACGGCTCGAGCTCGCCTACGCCGACGTCGTCGCCGATCCGCTGCGGGCGGCGGCGCGGATCAACGCCTTCCTCGGCGGCGGCCTCGACGTCGAGAAGATGGCGGCGGCGGTCGAGCCCGGGCTCTACCGGAACCGCGCCGGGCAGCTCGCGGCGCCGGCGCCCTGAGCGCCCGCCCGGGGCCTCGCCCGGGCAGGCTCTGTCCCCCGCGCTCGCGATTCGGCGTTCTCGGATTCAGTGGCGTCGCCTCCGCCCGACGATCTCCAGGAGGCGGCCGGGAGGTCCTCCGATGCGGATGTTCGTCTTCGTCGTGCTCTTTCTCGCCCTTCTCGTTCCCGTGGCCGCGCCGCCGGCCGCCGCCCTGAGCTGGGAGCACCGGGTGGTGGTGCCGACCACGATGCGTACCGACGAGGCGAGCGTGGCGGCGAGCCTCGAAGCGAACGTCAACCAGCTCGCCGCGCACGGCTACGAGATCGTCGCCGTGGCCGGCGGCGACGCGGCGGTGCTCGACACCCTCCTCGGCCGCCGGCAGGCGGGCGCGGGAGGGGCCGAGAGGCCGGTCGCGCTCGTCGTGATGGCCCGGCCGGCGGGGGGGCGGGCGATCGCCCGGGAGTACCGGCTGCTCCATCCGGAGGAGAGCACGCCGCTCGCCGACACGCTCGCCCGCCTCGCCGCCGACGGCTTCGCCTACCGCGCGAGCGAGCTCGACGGCCCGGTCACCCACCTCGTCTTCGAGCGCCGCGAGGGCGCTGAGCCGGTCGAGCTGCGCGCCTACCGGAACCAGTTCCGCAAGAGCTGGATGGAGCAGCTGCTGGCCGACGAGGGGGTGCCCGCGCGGCTGCGCGCGGTGGTGCCGGTCGGCCTCGGCGCAGGGTTCGTCGAGCTCGGGTCCCCGCAGGAGTCGCCCGGCGACGTCCGCTGGCTGTCCGCGCACGACTACGACTTTTCGACCCTCGAGGAGAAGGTCGCCCCGCTCGCCCGGAGCGGCTACGGGGTGGAGATGGTGCGGCGCCGCGAGAGCAACTTCGATCTGCTGATGGTCCGGCCGGCCGGGGCGAGCGGCTCCGCGGCCCGTTTCGATCTCGATGCCGGCTCCTGGGGCGCCCCCTGCGGGAGCGGCCGGCTCGCGGGGGCCGCGGTCGCCGCGGACGGCCGGGTCTTCTGCGCGGCCGACCGGGGCGGGGCGGCGCCGCCCGCGAACCGCGGCTACGACCTCACCGTGCGCCCGATCGCCAAGGCCGACGACGCGCTCCTCTTCCGGGTGCCGACCTGCAGCGTCGAGGCGCGGCTCCGCTCCCGGCGCGCTCCCTCCGCCCGGCTGGCGTTCGCGCTCCAGCTCGAGCGGGAGATCGCCCGCAACCTCGAGGCCGGCCACCGCGTGACGCGCCTGCTCGCCGCCGCGGACGGCAACGGGCAGCGCCGCCTCGTCCTCTTCACGAGCGACGCCGCGGTCGCGCAACCGAGAGGCCGCGCGGCCGATCCGGGGCCGGCGCCGGCACTCGCCGTCCTCCTCGACACCGTCGGCGACGATCTCACCCGGCAGCGGGAGGCGGCGATCAACGCCGAGCTCGCGAGCGCGGCCGGAGAGGACGGGAGCCTCTGGATCGAGCTGCCGACCCGCCGCGGGGCACCGGCCACGCTCCTCGGCTGCGTGCGGGGAAGCGTCGCGCGCGACCGCGTCGCCGACGTCGCGCGGGGGATCCTCATCCGCCGCGGCCAGGGGGAGCTGCGGCTCGACGACCGGGTGATCTCCTTCCTCTGAACGCGGCGCTCAGTTCGCGAGCGGGAGGTGGATCTCCACATCCCACTTCCACGGCGCCTCGTCGTCGCCGTCGTCACCCCGTAGCCGGATCTGTACGGCGCCGTGGGGCTCCGGCGTGGAGGGGAAGGCGAGGCTGACGAAGCCACAGCGCTTCCGTGGCTGCTCGGTGGCGACGAACTGGTTGAAGCCGGTTTCCGGGAACTCCACGGACCAGGTGCACTGCGCCAGGCTGTCGAGATCCCGCCCGGAGCCGTGGAACGCCAGGACGATGACCATCGCCGAGAATTCGTTGCCGCTGCGGCCCGCGGCCGCGGCGGCCACGCTCTCCGCTGCCGGCTCGTGGTCGAAGAGGGTGATGTCGAGCACCGGCCGGCCCTCCTCCGTGCCCCACCAGGCGAGCCCGTGGGTGGCGCGCACGGTCTGCCCCTCGTAGGTGGAGGTGGCGCGTACCGTGCCGAGCGGCGTGTCGGGCGCCGCCGGCGTGCCGGGGCTCGGTTCCGCGCCAGCGGGCGCCGTGAGCAGCGCGATCGCGAACGGCAGGCGGAGCGAGTAGCCGGAGCCTTTCCCTTCGAGCAGGCCGGCGATCCCGCCGTTCGGGCGCAGCAGCCCGCCGATCGACACCACGTGGCAGCGCGCCGCGTCGCCCTGGAGGCTCCAGGCCGAGGCGAAGCCGACCGCCCGGAGCCGGCAGCCCTTCAGGTCGCCGACGAGGCCCGAGGTCGAGCCGGGGGTGTAGTCGAAATCGGCGATCACGGCCGGGGTGACCGTGCCCGCCACCTGTTCCCAGGAGCCGCTGGCGCGAGCCGCGGCCTCGGCCTCCGGGGCGAGCGGCACCCGCGGGAAGAGGACCGACATCCGTGCGGTGCCAGCGTCGAAGAGGCCGAGCGGCGCGGCGAACGTCGCCGTCTGGCCGCCGACGGTGAGGGTGGGAGGGGGCATCTGGCCGGCGAGCGGACCGGGCACGGCCAGCAGCGCGAAGACGACGGCGAACAGAGCCGTGGTTCGGATCATGGGGGCACCTCTTTCGCAGCGCGATTGGAGGCGAAGGATACCCCAGAAGCCAGGGACGAAGAGGGCTCGTCGCAGCCGCTTCGCTACTCCAGGTGCTGGACCGTCGCGTCCCGGGCCTCCAGGTACGCCGCCACCTCCCCGCGGTGGCACTCGGCGGCTCGCCGTTCGCGGCTGAGCAGGCAGATCGGCCCGGAAAGATCGCGCAGTCGCTCGGTCAGCAGCGCGCCCGCGACGTTGATCAGCCGCTGATAACGCTCCCGCCAGTCGGGAAGGCCGGCGAAGGGGTTGCCCAGCTCGGTGAGAGAGCGGTAGCCGATGCCGGCCGCCGCGAGCCAGCCCTCGATGCCTTTGTCTGGCGTCTTCGCCCGGGCCCAGTTGCCGCGGCCGGGCTGCTCCGGGCAGAGGCGGATGTCGACGACGGTCCGGACGCCGTGAGCCCGGAGCAGCGCCAGGAGATCCTCCCGGCGCCGCCCCTGGTGGCCGATGGTGAACAGCTGCATGATCGTGATCTCCGGTTCCACGGATGAAAACGGCGCCGCCCGCGTGGCCGCGCCCCGGTGGACGAGTCTACGAGAGAAGAGAGGGGTGAGCGGCCGTGGCCGGCGGCGCTCGCCTCAGCCTTCCGTGCCGGTGGCCGGTGCCGCCTCGGGCGGCCGCACGTCGGGGAGGAAGGCGGCGAGCAGACCGAGCAGGGGGAGGAAGGCGCAGGTGCGGTAGACGAAGTCGATCCCGAACCGGTCGGCGAGGACGCCGAGCGAGGCGGCGCCGATCCCGCCGAGGCCGAAGCTGAAGCCGTAGAAGAGGCCGGAGACCATGCCGATGCGGTGGACGAGCATGTCCTGCGCGTAGACGACGATCGCCGGGAAGGCCGAGGCGAGCACGAGGCCGATGACGACGGTGAGCGCCACCGTCACCGGCAGGCTGGTCCAGGGCAGCATCAGCGAGAACGGAGCGCAGCCGAGGATCGAGAACCAGATCACCCGCTTGCGCCCGATCCGGTCGCCGAGCGGGCCGCCGAGCATGGTGCCCGCGGCGACCGCGAAGAGGTAGACGGCGAGCAGGTTCGCGGCGGTGTGGACCGACAGGCCGAAGTGCTCGATCAGGTAGAACTCGTAGTAGCTGCTGAAGCTCGCGAGGTAGAAGAACTTCGAGAAGATCAGCACGAAGAGGATGCCGACGGTGCGCACCACGACCCGGGTGGGGAAGCGGGGCGCGACGCGCACCGCCTCCTTCTTCTTGCGGGTGGCGAGCTGCTGGCCGTACCAGCGGCTCACCTGCAGCAGGATCACCATCGCCAGGAGCGCCACGAGGGCGAACCAGCTCGCGTGCGGCCGGCCGAGCCGGAGCACGACCGCGGCGGCGAGCACCGGGCCGAGCGCGTGGCCGAAGTTGCCGCCGATCTGGAAGAGCGACTGGGCGAAGCCGTAATGCCCGCCGGAGGCCATGCGGGCGACCCGCGCCGACTCCGGATGGAAGACCGAGGAGCCGCAGCCGATCAGGGCGACCGAGAGGAGGAGGATCGGATACGACCACGCCACCGAGAGGAGCAGGAGGCCGGAGAGGGAGAAGCACATCCCGACCGGCAGCGAGTAGGGCAGCGGCCGCTTGTCGGTGAAGGTGCCCACGACCGGCTGCAGCAGCGAGGCGGTCATCTGGAAGGTGAGCGTGATCGCCCCGACCTGCACGAAGCTCAGGGCGAACTCGTCCTTGAGCAGCGGGTAGATCGTGATGATCACCGACTGCATCATGTCGTTGAGCACGTGGGCGAAGCTGATCGCCCCGAGCATGCCGAGGCGGGGCGAGGTGGTGCCGGGTCGGGCGCTGACCGAAAGCGTGCTCACCGGATCTCCATGCGGACGTTCGCGCGGCGGCCCCCGCCGCGCCGGCGGCGATTCTACGCCCGGCGTGGCCCCGTCCGCCGCCCCGGGAAGCGGCTCCGACGGCTCGCCGGAGCGGGAGCAGACCGCTCCGGCGCCGGGACGTGCGTTCGCATGGGGAGGGTTGATACTCTCCCCCGGGCGTGCCCGCCGGGCGCGCCGTCGCAACCTCTGACACGGACAGCTCCCGGAATGACGAGAGAGAACGAGACGGGTCGGTACCCGCTCGAGCCCTCGGCCGCCGAGATGCGGCAGCTGGTCGAGGCGGTGCTCGCGCGGCTGGTGGAACATGTCGAGACGCTGCCTGAGCAGCCGGCGGCGTCGACCGAGGGAGGAGCGGCGCTCGCGCGGGCGCTCTCCGGCCCGCTGCCCGAGACCGGGCGGCCGCTCGAGGAGGTGCTCGACCTCCTCTTCGCGCGCGCCGTGCCCTGCTCGTTCAACACCGCGGGCCCCGGCTACCTCGCCTACATCCCCGGCGGCGGGCTCTTCCACGCCGCGGTCGCCCGGCTGCTCGCCGACACCGTGAACCGGTACATCGGCGTCTTCGCCGCCGCGCCGGCGCTCTCGCAGCTCGAGGCGGACGTCGTGCGCTGGCTCGCCGGGGTCGTCGGCTTCCCCGCCTCGGCGCGCGGCATGCTCACCAGCGGCGGCTCGCTCGCCAACTTCACGGCGGTGGTCACCGCCCGGCGGGAGAGGCTGCCCGAGCAGTTTCTCGCCGGCACCCTCTACGTCTCCGACCAGACGCACCACTCGGTCGGCAAGGCGGCGCTCCTCGCGGGCTTCCCCGCCGCCGCCGTCCGCGCGGTGCCGAGCGACGCGCGCTGCCGGATCCGGCTCGACGCGCTCGCGGCGATGGTCGCCGCCGATCGCGCCGCCGGGCGCCAGCCGTTCTTCGTCGTCGGCAACGGCGGCACCACGAACACCGGCGCGGTCGATCCGCTCCCCGAGCTGGCCGACTTCGCGGCCCGCGAGGGGCTCTGGTTCCATGTCGATGCCGCCTACGGCGGCTTCTTCGCCCTCACCGAGCGCGGGCGCGCGACGCTCGCCGGCATGGAGCGCGCCGACTCGGTCATCCTCGATCCCCACAAGGGGATGTTCCTGCCGTACGGCACCGGCGCGCTCGTGGTGCGCGACGGCACCGCGCTCTACCGCGCGCACTCGTTCTCGGCCGACTACCTCCCGCCCTCGCAGGAGGAGGCGGACCTCGTCGACTTCCACCTGATCTCGCCCGAGCTCTCCCGCCCGAACCGCGGCCTGGGGCTCTGGCTGCCGCTCCAGGTGCTCGGCATCGCGCCGTTCCGCGAGGCGCTCGACGAGAAGCTGACCCTCGCCCGCTGGCTCGCCGACGAGCTCGCGGCGACGCCCCCCTTCGAGCTCGTCACCGAACCGGAGCTCTCGCTCTTCGCCTTCCGGCTCCATCCGCCCGGGGTCGAAGGGGAGGCGCTCGACGCGCTCAACCGCGAGCTGCTCGCCCGCGTCAACGCGCGCAACCGGGTCCACCTCACGCCGACGATCCTCGACTGCGGCTACGTGCTGCGCGCCTGCGTTCTCTCCTTCCGCACCCACCGGGATCGCGTCGAGGCCGGCCTCGCCGATCTCCGGGCCGAAGCCGCCGCGCTGCTCGCCCGCTGAGCGGGCGGCCTCCGGGCCGGCCGAACGGGTCTGATCCGGGCTACCCGATAAGGTGGCGACCGGAAGGGGTATTCTTGGAATCGTTTTCCCGGTCTCCAGAGAGGGGCGGCGATGATGCGAGAGCACCGGCGCAGAGAGAGGGAAACGAAACCGGGACGGCGGCGGTCCGGAGTCCTCCTGACGCTGGCGGGCCTGCTCGCCGTGCTGGCGCTCGGCGGCGTCCCGCTGCTCGCGCAGAAGGGGCTCGGCGGCGGCCAGAAGCCGGCGGCGCCGAGCCGCCTCGGGGTGGAGCGCAAGCCGGGGCTCGCCGCGAAGGCCTGCATCGAGTGCCACGGCGAGGTGCGCTCCCAGCGCAGCCGCAAGGTCGTCCACGAACCGTTCCGCAACGACAAGGGGTGCGAGTCGTGCCACCGGCGGCACGGCATCGTCGGCACGCTCGCGCTCCAGCAGGAGGAGCCGGCCCTCTGCTACTCCTGCCACGCCCCCAGCGAGAAGGCGTTCCAGCAGGCGCACGTCCACGCGCCCGTGGGCGAAGGGAACTGCTCGTCGTGTCATGCCGCGCACGCCTCGGACAACCCCGGGCTCCTGCGGCGGCCGGAGGTCGAGACCTGCCTCGCCTGCCACGACGCCGCGGCGTTCCAGAAGCCGGGGACGCATCCGCCGGCGCGCGAGGCGTGCGGCGCCTGCCACGATCCGCACGCCACCCCCACGGCGGGCCTGCTGCGGCAGCCGGATCCGGAGGTCTGCGTCTCCTGTCACCGCGACGGGGGCTCGGCGACGGCACCTCGTCATGCCGGCTTCTCCGTCACCGGTGCGGCCTGCATCTCCTGCCACGCGCCGCATGGCGGCGGCGACGCCCGCCTGCTGCGCGCCGCCGTCCACGATCCGATCGACGACTGCGCGAGCTGCCACGAGATGGCGCCTGCGGGCACCCCGCCGCCGCTCACCGCCGCCGGCCGGGAGCTCTGCCTGCAATGCCACGAAACCCAGGCCGAGGAGGCCGGTGCCAGGGTCGTCCACGCCGCCTTCGCCGACGGCGCCTGCACCGACTGCCACTCCCCGCACGCGAGCGACGTGAAGGCGCAGCTCGTGGCGGTTCAGAAAGAGCTCTGCACCGACTGCCACTCCGATCTCACCGAGCAGCTCGCGCGGCCGTCGCCGCACGAGCCGGCCGCGGCGGGGGAGTGCACCGCCTGCCACCGGCCGCACGCGGGTGAGCATCGCGGGCTCCTCGCGGCCGCCGGCGGCGAGCTGTGCGCGCAGTGCCACGAGAGCTCCGAGACCTTCGCCGCCGCGAAGGTGGTGCATCCGCCCGCCGCGGATGGCGACTGCGCCTCCTGCCATGAGCCCCACGGCGGCCTCGAACCGAAGCTGGCGACCCGCGAGGGCCCCGGCCTCTGCGTCGAGTGCCACGACAGCCAGGCGCAGGAGCTCGCGTTGCCGGTCGTCCACCTGCCGATGGCGGCCGGCGACTGCGCCGCCTGCCACGCACCGCACGGCGGCGATCGCGAGCACCTGGTGCGGGGCACCGGCGCCGACCTGTGCGCGCAGTGCCATGCGGATCTGAAGCGCCAGCTCGCCGGCGCGCGGCTCCATCCGCCGTTCGAGGAGGGCGACTGCGCGACCTGCCACCTCTCGCACGCCGGCCGGCGTCCGGCGCTGCTGCGCGACGACGCCGGCAAGCTCTGCGCGCAGTGCCACGACGTCGCCCCGCAGCTCGCCGGCGCGCGCTCGGTCCACGCGCCGGTCCGGGCGGGCGACTGCGGTGCCTGCCATGCGGCGCACGGCTCGCGCTACCCCGGCCTGCTGGCCGGCCCGGTGCGCTCCTTCTGCCTGACCTGTCACGACGACCTGATGGCCCGGTTGAGCCGGCCGGGTGCCCGCATCCATGCGCCGCTGCGCGACGGCCAGTGCCTCGACTGTCACGCCGGGCACGCCGCCGCGCAGCCGGGGCTCCTCCGCAAGGCCGCCGGCGAGCTCTGCGCGAGCTGCCACGATGCCGGCGACGCGGAGCTGGCCACGGCGCACCAGGGTCTCGCCTTCGCGAAGGCCGACTGCCTCACCTGCCACGACCCGCACGTCTCGCAGGCCGCCGGGCTGCTCAACCCGGTCGCGCACACGCCGTTCGCCAAGGGGGAGTGCGAGAGCTGCCACCGGATGGCGCCGGCCGATTCGCCCAAGGCCGCCACCGCCCTCGTGGCGCCGGCCGCGCAGCTCTGCCAGCAGTGCCACGTTCCCGACGAGCTGCTGCGCGAGCCCAGGGTCGTCCACGCCCCGGTGACGAAGGGCGACTGCGCGGCCTGTCACGCCCCGCACGCCACCCGGCAGCCGCATCTGCTGGGGGCGCCGGAACGCGAGGTCTGCGCCGCCTGCCATCGCAACGTCGAGAAGGAGCTCGCGAAGCCGCTGGTGCACGCGCCGGCGCGTGACGGCGACTGCCGGCAGTGCCACAACCCGCACGCGAGCGATCAGAAGGGGCTGCTGGTCGGGAAGGACGGCGCGCTCTGCTTCCTCTGCCACGACGCCGAGAAGGATCTGCTGAAGGCCGCCGAGGTCCACCCGCCGTTCGCCGACGGCGACTGCCTGACCTGCCACACCTCGCACGCCGCCGACCGTCCGGGGATGCTCCGGAAGGAGGCGCGGGCGCTCTGTCTCGAGTGCCATTCGCCCGGCGACGCCGGGATGAAGAAGGCGCATCCGTTCGGCGTCGGCCGCCTCGACTGCGGCTCCTGCCACAACCCGCACGCCTCGGAGCAGGAGAAGCTGATCCGCGACGAGCCGCACGCGGTCTTCGGCAGCTGCGGCCGCTGCCACGAGCCGGGCGGCAAGCTGCTGGCGAAGGCCGACGATCTCTGCCTGCGCTGCCACTCCGAGGTCCGCAACGAGCTCGCGGCGCCGGACGCGCATCCCGCGCTCGCCGAAGGCTGCCTCTCCTGCCACAGTCCGCACGCGGCGGACCGTCCGGGGCTGATCCGGGGCGGCTCCGACCGGGTCGCCTGCCTGAGCTGCCACCAGGAGATCGAGGCGCGCCGGCGCAGCTCCTTCTCGGTCCATCCGGAGACCGGCGAGGCCGGCGCCTGTTCCTCCTGCCATACCGGTCACCGCTCCGATCAGCCGGCGCTGCTCAAGGCGGCGCCGGAGAAGGTCTGCGAGAGCTGCCACAAGGGGCATGCCCAGTTCGGGCACCCGATCGGCAAGGGAGTGATCGATCCGCGCACCGGCAAGGACACGAGCTGCGCCTCGTGCCACTCGCCGCACGGAACCGGCTTCCCGGCGCTGCTCACCCACAGCCCGCAGCGATCGCTCTGCGTGCAGTGCCACGCCGCCGACGGCACGGTCGGCACCCGGCGCGGCGTCTCCGGCGGCAGGGTGAGCGAATGAGCCGCGCGCGGCGGATCGTGGCCGCGGGGCTGGTGGCGCTGCTCGGCGGCGCGCTCGCCGCGAGCGCCCAGACCGCCACGCGCCTCTACCTCCATCCGGTGACGAGCATGTTCGAGCACCTCGAAGCGGGCCGCTTCGGCCCGGTGCGCGGGGTCTGCTACGACCGGTGGCGCGACGAGGTCTGGGTCGCCGATCCGCAGAACGACCTGCTCGCGGTCTTCGATCGCGACGGCATTCCGCTCCACACCGCCCGCCCGGGAGGGAACGTGGTCCGGCCGTTCCGGGTCGCGGTGGCTCCCGACGGCAGCGTGCTGGTGCTCGACGAAGACCATCGCCGGGTGGCGCAGCTCGACTGGCGGGGCGAGATGATCAGCGACCTCGAGCTGCCGGGCCTCACCCCGGAGTCGAACCTCACGGCGATCACGATCGACGCCGACGGCAACCTCTACCTGGGCGACAGCGCCGCCGGGCAGGTGCTCGTCTATGGCCCCGACCGGCGGCTGCGGCTCCGTTTCGGCGAGCGGGGCACCGGCCGGGGCGAGCTCACGGCGATCGCCGGCATCGCCGCCGACGCGCGGCGGATCGTCGTGGTCGACAGTGTCGGGATCCCGGTGCAGGTCTTCTCCCGGCGAGGCGAGTGGCAACGCGGTTTCGGCGCCCACACGCTCGGCGTGGAGAACTTCTCGCTGCCGGCGGGGGTGACGCTCGACGCCGAGGGGCGGATCATCGTCCTCGACAGCATCCGCCAGGAGATCAAGGTCTTCGACGCCGACGGCCGCTTTCTCGACCGTTTCGGCGGGGGCGGCGCCGGGCCGGGCAGCGTCTACTTCCCCGAGGACGTGGCGAGCGACGGCCGGGGGCGCCTCTACGTGGCCGAGCGCGCCAACCGGCGGGTGCAGGTCTTCGATGAGCTCGAGCTGCCGGCGCCGGCCAGGCAGCGGCGCGCTCCGCGGCGCAGCTGGCGGCGGTGAGCGGCATGGGGGTGGGGAATATTCCCCAATCGTCCGGAGCGGAACGCGGACGGTTCCCCAGCCGGCGGCGCCCCCGGGTCGCCGCCAGCGGCCACGGCCCCTCGCGTTCGCCGGCGTTCGAGAGTAAACTGCTCTGCAGACAGCAGTTGCAAGAGGTTCGCCGGAAACCGCCGGAGCGGGTACGAAGCTTGCGAAGCAGATCGTCGAGTGGAGTACGAAAAGGAGAAGGTATGAACAGAAGACTGCTGGTCCTCACCACCGCGCTCGCGCTCGTGGCGCTGCCGGTGGTGGCCGCCGAGTGGCACACGGCCGACAACAACGTCTGCACCGACTGCCACACGATGCACTACAGCATGCAGCACGGCTTCGCCGGGGGTAGCGTCACCTTCGGGTCGCAGACCGTCGACGGCAACTGGCTCGGTGGGCCGAACGAAGGCCCCAATCATTACCTGCTCAAGCAGCCCGCCAACGATCTGTGCATCGCCTGCCACGACGGGCAGCCGTTCGCGCCCGACGTCGTCGGCATGAACTCGAACCCGTCGCCGGCGAACGGCCGCTCGGCCGGCGCCCTCAACGAGGTCGGCGGGGTGGACGGTTACGCCGAGTGGATGGGCCACACCCTCGGGTCGCTCGACGATCCCCCGGGCTACAACAACGCCTTCGGCACCTACAACACGGCCGGGCAGCTCGAGTGCGTCAGCTGCCACCGCCAGCACGGCACCCCGGGGGTCTACCGGAACCTGATGCCGCGCAACATCACTGTCACCTACGCGATCTCCACCACCCGGCCGGCGGCGAACACGGACGTCTGGATCAACATCGATCCGGCCACCTATGTCCCGGGCAACGGCAACGCGGCGAACTTCAACCCGTACTATGCGAGCGCGAACATCCAGTACCAGCGCCGCGCCACCCCGATCGCCGGTCCCAACGGCACCCACACCGTCAACACGCTGGAGCGTCACTGCGCGAGCTGCCACGGTGATTTCCACGGCTCGCCGGGCGAGAGCTTCGCCCAGGGCGCCAACACCTACGGCCACGGCCCGGGCGGCGTCGGCGGCGTGCTCTACAACACCGGGGCCTACCACGAGTTCATCCGTCACCCGAGCGGCCAGCCGATGGGGCTCATCGGCGGCGGCAACTCGAACATGGCGCGCTACCAGGCCGCGACCACGAAGGTGCGGACCTACAGCTCGCAGAACGACTACAGCGACGCGGTGCCGGGCTGCCTCTCCTGCCACAAGGCGCACGGCAACATGAACCCGTTCGGTCTCGTCTTCCTCAACCGGAACGCCGCGGCGGTCAACGAGGAGGGCGGCTTTGCCGCCGGGCAGACCCCGCCGGCGGGCGATTACGGGATGGGCTTCCGCAACCTCTGCGGACAGTGCCACGTCCAGGGCAACTGAGCGGCGCCGGAGCGCCGAGGAGTCGCGAGGGGGGCTTCGGCCCCCCTCTTCGTTCCTGCCCCCGCCCTCCCGGGTGGTGAACGGAACGCCGGTGGCGGCGAAGATCGACAGCGGTTCCGAAGGCAGCCGATGACCGAAACGCGGTAGCGGGTTTCGCGGGTGACCGAAGGAGAGAAGACGGAGTGGTGAGGCGACGGCTCGGCGGCATCGTGGGGTGGGTTCTGGCCGGCATGCTGGCGGCCGCGCCTCTCGCGGCGGGCGAGCTGTACGGCTCCATGCTCCTCACCTGGCAGCTCTTCGACATGGAGGGCTCGCGCACCGACGGCCTGCACCAGCGCTACGAGCTCGGCCTCGACCGGGCGTTGACGGACGCCCTCGACCTCGACCTCCGCCTCCGCGTCGAGCAGGACGACTCCGGCGCGACGATCCTCGGCAACCATCGGGAGGCGAGCTTCCGGCGCCTCGACCCCCAGGTGCGGCTGACCTGGGCGCGTCCCACGCTGCTGCTGACCGGCGAGAGCCACTGGATCGAAGCGAAGAGCCGGAGCGAACAGGGCGCGGGCGCCTTCACCCTCCGGCAGCACGACGACCGGCTGCGGTTCACGCTCGACTGGACCCCGGTCGAGCTGCCCCTCTTCTCGTTCGAAGCCGGCCGGAACCGGAACCGGGTCACCGCCTTCGACACCGACGTGACCGAGGAGTGGCTCAACGGTCACGTCGGCTACGAATGGGAGGGGCTGAGCGTGGCCGCCATGGGGCGGCTGGCGACGCTCTCCGACCCGGGCCACGGCTTCGAGAGCCGGAGCCGCAACCTCGGCGGCCAGCTCGGCTGGGCCGAGAGCTTCGCCGCCGACCGGCTGACGCTCAACGCCAACGCCTACGCCGGCCGCACCCGCTTCGAGGATCGGCTCCTGGGCGCGGCCGCGGCCGGCGTCCCCCATCCGGTGCGGATCTTCGGGGTCCTGGTCGGTCACGACGCCACCCCGCAGGACCATTTCGACGAGCCGCTCGTGGGCAACTTCCTGCTCCGCGACGGCAACCTCGACAAGCCGGCCGGGGTCTCGCTCGGCCCCGAGGCGGCGACGAACCTGACCCTCGCCGTCGATCTCGGGCAGGTACAGCCGGTCGACGAGCTGCGGGTGGTTGCCCGCGATCCCCTCGGGCAGCTCGTGACCACCGGCGGCGCGGTGGAGTGGCTCCTCTGGACGAGCGCCGACGGCCGGCTCTGGACGCCGATGAACGGAGCGGTCACGCGCTACGAGCCGGGTCGCGGCTACTGGTCGGTCACCTTCCCTCGCCAGCAGGCCCGCTGGCTGCAGATCGTCACCTTCTTCGTCAATCAGGTGCCGACCGAGCTGACCGAGGTCCAGGCGTTCAACCACATCCAGGCGGGTGGCACCGAGCCCGACATCCGCGTGATGGACTCGTGGGGCGGGGGCGGAGGCTTCTCCTGGCGGCCGGTCTCGCGGCTGGGGCTGAGCTGGCAGGGCGCCATCGCGGAGCTGAAGGACACCTCCGAGCTGCGCCCGGAGGGACGGAACCGCGACCGGCATCACGAGGCCGCCTTCGAGTGGCAGACGACGGCCCGCAGCGTGCTCACGGTGACCCGCACCGACCTGCAGAGCCGGACCCGGTATCGCGGCCGGGAGATCACGACCGAGCACCTCTCCTGGCGCGGCGCCTGGCGGGTGACGGTCAACGAGAACCTCTCGGCGGTCTTCGAAGGGGAGCGCAGCCGGTACGAGACCGACGAGGAGACGACCACCACCGAGCGGCTCTTCGTGCACGGGATGGGCCGGATCTTCCCCGGCCTCGAGATCCTCCTCGACGCGGGCCAGCAGCGCCAGGAGTTCGGCCGCGACGATCTGCGGGTGACGAGCCCGATCCTGGTCGCGTCGGTGCGGGCCGACCTGACCCGGACGCTGCGGCTCACCCTGCTGGGCAGCGTGCGGGAGGATCAGTACTCGGGCCGTCCGGGGGGGCCGCCGCTGCCGCGCGATCACCGCGAGGACCGGTGGACGGCCGACCTGACCTGGCAGCCCGGGCCGCAGCTGCTCGCCGGCGTGATGCTCGGCCGGGCGAGCACGAGCGGCAGCTCGACGCCGCTCCAGAGCTACCGGCTGCTCTGGTCGCCGTGGCGCGGCGGCGCGCTGCGGCTCGACGCGCGCTACGACGAGGATGTCGACCCGGCTCTCGATCGCCGCTCCCGGCGCCTCCAGGTGGGGCCGCGCTGGCAGCTCAACGAGCGGGCGGTGCTGGGGTGCCACTACTACCTGATGGAGACGTCGGTGCTGGGATTCGGGCAGACCCAGCAGTCTCTGCGGGCGACCTTTTCCCTCAACTTCTGACCGGTGCGGGGAGGATGCGAAACGCCATGAAACCCACGACTCTGCTTCTCCTGCTCAGCCTGCTCGTCGTGCCGGGGTGCGCCTCGAAGGGGACGAGCCGCTACCAGGCACCACAGGCCAACCTCGGCGCGATCCGGACCGCCGCCGTGCTGCCGTTCGTGACGCTGACCGGCGACGCCGCCCATGCGGAGAAGGTGCAGCGGATCTTTCTCGGCGAGCTGCTCGCGCTCGGCGCGGTCGAGGTCGTCGAGCCCGGCCGGGTCGCGCAGCTCGCGGCCCGCGAACAGCTCGTCAACACCGAAGCGCTGACCCCGGCCGACTTCACGCGAATCGGCCGGGAGCTCGGCGTCGACGGGCTCTTCTTCGGCACGGTGGTGGATTACACGGAAGGGCTCACCGGAGCGATCCGGGCGCCGGAGGTGACGCTGCAGCTCCGCCTCGTCGAGGTGGCGAGCGGCCGCACCGCCTGGCAGGTGACGACCGGGCGCAGCGGCCCGAACACCCGGGCGCGTCTCCTCGGCTTCGGCAGCGACTCGCTGAGCGAGACCACCCGGAAGCTGATCAACGAACAGCTGGGGTCGCTGGTCAAGTGAGACACCCGCTCGCCGTCGCGCTCTGGGGCGCCGCGCTGCTGTACGCGGCCGTGGCCGCGGACGCCGCCGGCGGCGCCCGGCTGGTCCTGATGCGCCCGGCGGACGCCACGGGCGCGGCGGACGCGACGGCGCTGGTGCGAGAGGCGATGGCTGCCGCGCTGACCGCGCGCGGCTGGGAGACCGCTCCCGGGCCGGCGGTCGAGGAGGTCCTCCAGGAAGCCCGGCTGCGGAGCCTCGACTCGCTGCCGGCGAGCGTCCTCGAACGTTTCGACTCGCGGCTCGGGAGCCCGCTGACCGTCCTGACGACGATCGTCACCTGGCTCCCCGGCGAAAACCCGATCGTCGCGCTGAGCGCGCGGGCGCTCGACCGGGCGGGGACGACGGTCTGGTCGGGCGTCGCGGCGCTGACCGGCAACGACACCGCCGGCCTCTTCGGCTTCGGCCGGCTGCGCGACGTCGAGCAGCTCGGCCGGCGGGCGGTGCGCGAGCTGCTCGCCGACTTCCCGCCGCCGGGCGCCAGGGTGAAGCCGTCACCCGCCGCCGCCCGCCGCCCGCGCCCGGGGCTGCCGGCGCCCGCGACCTGGCGTTCCGGCGAGCTGTTCGGACCCGAGCCGCTGCGGATCTGCCTGCTGCCGCTCGCGGTGCCGGAGCGTGCTCCGGCGGCCGGACACACGGTCACCGTCCTGCTCGCCCGCCGGCTCGCCGCGAGCGGCGCCTTCGCGGTCGTCGAGCCCGCCGACTTCCAGGCTGCGCTGCGCTCGCAGCGGGTCTACTCCCCCGGCCGCCTGCGCGGCGACGCCCTGCGGGAGTTCGGCCGCGAGCTCGGCACCAGCCTCTTCCTGCGGGGAGCGGTCTGGAACTGGCGGGAGGGCAACCCGTGGGGGCTCAACGTCGCCGCCGAGGTCGAGCTCGAGCTCGAGCTGGTCGACGTCGAAAGCGGCCGGATCCTCTGGTCCGCGCATCACGAGCGGCGTGGCGCCCAGTACCTGCGGACCTTCCTGCGCGGCGGGATCGGCTCGGCCGCCGGGCTGGCCGATCAGCTCATCGCCGAGATGATCGACCAGACCCGCCGGACGCCGCCGGCGCCGCCCCGCACCCTGCGGTTCGCGAACGCCGCCAGCGAAGAACGGATCGCCTCGCAGCCATGAACCGGACCCTCGCAGCCCTCCTCTTCCTCGCGTTCTTCTCCCCGGCGGCGCTGCCGGCCGCGCCGCCGCCGGATCCCGTGCTCGCCCGGGTCGGCGACGAGCCGGTGACGGCCACCCAGCTCGAACGGGAGTTCACCGACCGCCACGCCGGCCACGCCCGTTTCCTCGGGGGCGAGAGCGAGGTGCGGGAGTTCCTCGACAAGGTCATCGACCGGAGGCTGCTCCTCCAGGAGGCGTACCGGCTCGGGCTCGACCGGGTGCCGGCGGTGGCCACCGCCGCCGATGCGTGGGCCGAGAACAAGGCGGTCGAGTGGCTGCTCGACCGGGAGATCACGGCGCGGGCCCGGCCCTCCGAGGCGGCGATTCGCGCCGCCTGGGAGGAGCGGACGACCACCCTCTACCGGGTCTCGCAGATCGTGGTCGCCACGCGGGATGAGGCCGAGCGGCTCGCCGCCGAGCTGCGCGCCGGCGCCGACTTCGGCGAGCTCGCCCGCGAGCACTCGACGGCCCGCTCCCGCTTCGCGCGCGGGGCGCTCGGCGAGGTCGGCTGGGGGACGATGAGCCCGGAGTGGGAGGCGGTGGTCTTCGCGCTCGCGCCGGGCGAGACCTCGGCGCCGTTCGCCTCTTCCGAAGGCTGGCAGCTCGTCCGGCTCGAGGCGCGCCGGAGCGTCGAGAAGCCCGATTTCGCGATGGCCCGCGGCCGCATCGCCAAGATCCTCGAGACCCGCGCGCTCGCCGACCGGCGGCAGCAGTACGGCGCGGAGCTCTGGGCGAAGTACCGCGTGCAGCCGACGCCGGAAGCCGGCCTGGAGCCCGCGGCCCTCGCGCGGCTGCAGGCGTCGGCGCCGGCCACCGTGCTCTACCGCTGGCAGGGCGGCGCGCTCGACCTCGGCACCTTCGCCACCGGGCTCGACCTCGCGGCGCTCGCCGCGGTGCCGGCGGCGCGGGCCGAGCTCGAGCGGCTGCTGCGGCTGACCGTCAACGACGCTCTCGTGCGGCTCGAGGTGCGCGCCCGGCGGGTGCTGGCGGAGCCGGATCTCGCCCCGGAGCTGCGTCACCACCGCGAGGGGCTGATGGAGAGCGTGCTCTACGCCGACCATGTGCTCAAG